>NZ_CALRUC010000018.1:0-52110 GCF_943371255.1 Ferrovibrio terrae
GAAGCCGCCAAGGTGCCGGCGACCTGCGCGCCGGAGCCGATGGGAGCGGAAGACCCGCTGTTCATTCTCTACACCTCGGGCTCGACCGGCAAGCCGAAGGGTGTGCTGCACACCTCGGGCGGCTATCTGGTCTTCGCCGCGATGACGCATCAGTATGTCTTCGACTATCACGACGGCGACATCTACTGGTGCACCGCCGATGTGGGCTGGGTCACTGGCCACAGCTATATCCTCTACGGGCCTCTGGCCAATGGCGCCACCTCGCTGATGTTCGAGGGCGTGCCGAACTATCCCGATGCCTCGCGTTTCTGGCAGGTGATCGACAAGCACAAGGTCAACATCTTCTACACCGCACCCACTGCAATCCGCGCCCTGATGCGCGAAGGCGAAGCGCCGGTGAAGAAGACCAGCCGCGCCTCGCTGCGCCTGCTCGGCTCGGTGGGCGAACCGATCAACCCGGAAGCCTGGCTGTGGTATCACCGCGTGGTTGGCGATGGCCGCTGCCCGATCGTCGATACCTGGTGGCAGACCGAGACCGGTGGCATCCTGATCACGCCGCTGCCCGGCGCCATTGACCAGAAGCCGGGTTCAGCCACGCTGCCTTTCTTTGGTGTTCAGCCGCAGCTGGTGGATGGCGACGGCAACGTGCTGGAGGGCGCCACCGAGGGCAATCTGTGCATCAGCGACAGCTGGCCGGGCCAGATGCGCACGGTCTATGGCGATCACCAGCGTTTCATCGATACCTATTTCAGCACCTTCCCCGGCAAGTATTTCACCGGTGACGGCTGCCGCCGCGATGCCGATGGCTATTACTGGATCACCGGTCGCGTCGACGACGTGATCAATGTGTCGGGCCATCGCATGGGCACGGCCGAGGTGGAAAGCGCGCTGGTCGCCCATCCCAAGGTGGCAGAAGCCGCCGTGGTCGGCTATCCGCATAACATCAAGGGCCAGGGCATCTATGCCTATGTCACGCTGAAGACCGGCATCCAGGCGACCGAAGAGCTGCGCAAGGAGCTGGTGCAGCATGTGCGCACCCTGATCGGGCCGATTGCCTCGCCCGATCTGATCCAGTGGGCGCCGGGCCTGCCGAAGACACGGTCGGGCAAGATCATGCGCCGCATCCTGCGCAAGATCGCCGAGAACGAACATTCGGCGCTGGGCGATACCAGCACGCTGGCTGATCCCAGTGTGGTGGACGATCTGGTCACCAACCGCATGAATCGCGGCTGACGCCGCGGGGCACATGAATCGCGGCTGACGCAACGAACCGTCGCAGCATAAAAAAACCGGGAGGCGCGACGCCGGGCGTCTGGAGTGATCCAGGCGCCCGCACTGTTTTCGCGACCCGCCACGCCTCGCTGGACGGGAACCGATGGCCGTGCCGGGGATTATATCTCCCTGAACCCACAGCGGAGGACAATCTGATGACAGCGCAATCGCCGCGCTACGGCTCGCAGGGCTATGGCCCGAAGGAACCGGCGGAATACGATACCAAGGAGCGGGTGGTCGGGACTGAAAAGGTGCGCAGCGGCATTGAACTGCACCGCATGCGCTATGTGCTTGGCCTTGGCCTTGCCGGCGTGATCATCGCGTTTGCGCTGGCCTGGTATTTCATGTTCCGCGCCTGAGCGGCGCGATCTGCAGGCCAGCGGCCAGGTCGCTGATCTGCCGTGCCACGGCTTCGGCCTGTTGCAGCCGTTGCATCAGGGCGGCCGCCATTTGCCATTGTCCCGTATCGGGTTCCGTCCTGGCCGGCGTGGCTTCGCGCGGGCTCTCGGTCGCCTCTGCCGTGGTTTCGGCACCCAGCAGCCCCAGCAGCGCCGGCCGGTGCCGGGCCAACAGATTCTCGGCCATGGCGGGGTCGAGGTCGTGCCCGCGCATGCGCAGCAGCACATGCAGTGCAGCCAGCTGCGCCATCATGCGGTAATTGGCCGACAGGAAGGCCTGCAGCCGTGTCATGTCAGCCGTAGTGGCGCCGGGTTCGGCAGCCAGACGTCGCAACGCGCCGGCGAAGTCGGCGCCAGCATCGAACAGATCCTTGCGGGCCAGGCGGTAGCTCTGCTCGGGCGGGCTGCGCTTCAGGGCCTGGCGTGCGTATTTGCGGTTGGCACGCAGCAGTGCGGCCGTCAGCTGCGGCAGGCTCTGTCGTTCCCAGTAGGGCAGGACAAAACTGAACAGCGCCGCAATGCCGGCACCGATCACGGTATCAAGCAGGCGCTCGCCCAGCAAAGAGCCGCTGGCCGGGCTCAGGAAATGCATCATCAGCAGCGCCATCACGCAGGCCGCGGTCGAGGTAATCAGGTAGCGCACGGGGGCATAGGCATGGGCCAGCGCAATACTGGCGAAATACAGCGCCAGCAGCACCGGATCGGACAGCAGATGCAGGGCCACAGCCGCCAGCACGCAGCCGATCAGGTTGCCGACCAGGCGATCCTTCTGGCGTTGGCGGGTGGCGCTGTAGCTGGCGCGCATGATGACGGCCACGGTCAGCAGGATCCAGCTGCCATGGCTGAAGTAATGCGTCAGCGCCGCCGCGATGGCAAAGGCACAGAGCATCGCCGCCGTCAGGCGCAGGGCATAGCGGAAAATTGGCGAGGTCAGCCGCAAGTGACGACGCACCAGCTGCAGGCGATAGGGCCGGGGCGGCAGGAATTCCTCGATCCGGATCGCAGCCAGCACCGTTTCGGCGGCGGCAGGCTGACGAATCACCTGCTGCAGGCGGTCCACTGCCTCGACGGCATGGCCGATCCGCTCCAGTGTGGCGCGCAGTTCCAGCAGGGCTGCGCCATGTTCGGTGTCGCCATTACTGCCGTCACCCTCCAGGGGCGCGACCTGCTGCAGTTTTTCAGCAATGGCGGCGAATTCGTTGCGCAGCGTATGCAGTGATGGGCTCGGTCTGCCATCGCGGATTTCATCGGCGATATCCTCGATCAGCAGGGCGGTATGCAGCACGCCAATGCGGATGCGCTCCAGCAGTGCACCGCTGTCACGCTGACCGGCGAATTGCCGGCGCAGCAACCAGTAGTCGGTTTGGCTGGAAAGGATGATCTCGAAGGTGTCGAGCGTGGCGATCAGCGCCGCCGCCATCTGTCGTTCGCGTACGGTTCGCATGTGACGGAACAGCAGGTTGCGCGCCGCCTCCACCCGTTCCATCAGTGTTACCTGGCGCTCGATCAGGATGGCATGGCTCGTCTCCACGCTGATGCGGGAATCATACAGGGCCGCTTTGGCCCGCACATAGGCAGCAAAGGCATCCAGTGTGCCGGTCAGGGCAATCTGCTTGTGACGCGCCTCCAGGGCGTGGCTCATCCCCATGCCGAAGACGGCATAGGCCACGGCGCCGGCAAAGAACAGCAGGGCATGATGCACGGCAGCCGCGCCGCCACCGATATCGACGCCAAAGGCAAAGACCATGGAGAGGATCATCGACATGCACAGCGCCAGCATGGTCTTGCCATAGATCGTCAGCATGGCGGCGACAAAGCTGGTGAGCGCAACAATCCCGGCCTGGGCGGCAAGATTCTGCTCGCTCAGGCCGATGCCGAGTGTCACCAGGCTGTCGAACACGATAACGATCAGAAAGGCAATGCGCTTGTGTCCGGGCGGCGCCGGCGTGTCGACAATGCTGGCGCAGGTGGCACCTACGGCCACCACGGCTGCGGCAGCTGCGCCGAGCCACAGCCCGGTCGCCAGCGCGACGAGGGCGACGCCGGCAGCGGCAGTGGCGCCACTGAGCAATTGCTGTGCCGGCAGGGCGAAGATCGAAAGGTTGAAACGGTTCGGCATGATGCTGTGCCCTGAGTCTAGCGCAGGCCACGCAGCATCGCGAGGCCGGTGTTAGGTCAGCGTCTTGTAGAAAAACGCGCAGGGCTGCGCGGCCGTTCCATCCGCCGACAGAGCATAGCCTGGCATGATGCCGAGCAGGGTATAACCCAGGCCTTGATAGAGCGGTTCGGCGGCGCTGCCATGCTCGGTATCCAGCGTTAGCAGGCTGCGACCACGACGGCGTGCCTCTGTCTCGACGGCCTGCATCAACGCGCGTGCCAGACCCTGCCGCCGTGCCCGGCTGTGCACCAGCAGTTTCTTCACATCGGCGCGGTGCGGCTGGTTCGGCGGCGTATCGAGGCCGAGCATGACGGTCCCGGCAATCTCGCCATCCTGTCTGGCTATGAACAGGATCGCCTTGCCAGCGCGAAGATCCGGCAGCTGGCGCTGCCAGTAGCCGCGCGCTTCGGCCAACGGGAAAGGCTGTACGAAATTGACGCTGGCGCCATGCAGCACGCAGTCGTGCAGCACCTTGGCGAGGTCATCCAGCGCAGCTTCTGCGGCGGCAGCATCGAGGATGGCAATGGTCATGACTGCAGCATCCGTTGCAGGAAAACCAGGTCGAGCCAGCGGTCGAACTTCCAGCCTGAATCCCTGATCAGGCCGGTGCGGGTGAAGCCAAGCTTTTCATGCAAGTGCAGGCTGGCGGCATTTTCCGCCGTGATCGCTGCCACCATGCTGCGCAAGCCGCGCTGGGCCGCCACGGCGACCAGGGCTGTGAGCAGCTTTTGCCCGATGCCCTGGCCGCGCCGGTCGGGTGCGATGTAGATGGCGTTTTCTACGCAGTACAGAAAGGCCGGCCAGGGCCGGAACTGGCCGAAACTGCTGTAGCCCACGACAGCGGCGCCATCGACGGCAACCAGCACCGGCAGATTCTGATCGGCTTTCATCGCCATCCAGTCGCGCTGGGCCTGTGGTTCGCGGGCGGTATAGTCGAAGACGGCCGTGGTGTTCAGCACGGCATCGTTGTAGATGGCGCGGATCGCTTCAGAGTCCTCAAGCGTGGCGTCACGGATATCAATCATCGCGGCTTCCGTCTGGCAATCGTCACAAGGTAGCGGCAGGGTTCGCCGGTTTCGTTGGCAAAGGCATGCGGCTGGTCCAGCGCGCAATGCAGGCAGTCGCCGGGGCCGATCAGGAAATGCTCGGCGCCGCTTTCAAACCGCAACTGCCCGCTGATGCCGAGGATATGCTGGTCATAGGCGCCGGCCGGCAGGGCGGGATAGCTGATGCGCGCACCTGGCGGCAGGGTGGCTTGCACGATCTCCACTGACGAGCCGGTGCCGGCCGGGGTCACGGCGCGGCGCTCGAAGCCGGTTTCCGGGTCGCGCCAGACGGGCTGGGCTGCGGCGGTCAGCAGCACCAGGCTTTTATCCTCCACCGCCGCCATCAGGCCGGACAGGGTGATGTCGAGACCGGCGCAGAGCCGGCCCAGCAGGGCGGCGGTCGGGCTGGCCTCACGGCGCTCGATCCGCGAGATCATCGGCTTGCTGACCCCGCTGCGGGTGGCCAGATCGGCCAGCGACAGGCCCAGCTCTTCGCGGCGGCTTTTCAGCCGGCTCGCAATACGGGCCTCGATATCGTCCGCGACCGTTGTTGTCTCATTCATAAGACTATCGTCTATTATATAAGACGATGAGGGTCAAGCTGGGTTTGCCATCAGCCCCTCCTATGTCAGAGCATGGGCAAAGCGGAGAAATGATATGCGGCTGGTTTTGAGTGCCTCACTGGTGATGACGTTGTTCGCGGGCTCCGTCGCTGTCGCCCAGCCGGCACCGGTCATCCGCACCGAGGCCGCCAGCCTGCGGGTGGTGACGGTGGCCAGTAGCCTGGAAAATCCCTGGGGCATGGCCTTTATGCCTGATGGCCGCATCCTGGTGACCGAACGGCCGGGGCGTATGCGGGTGGTGGCGAAAGACGGCAAACTGTCGCCGCCGCTGGGCAATGTGCCAAAGGTCTTCAACAGCGGCCAGGGCGGCCTGCTGGATGTGGCGCTCGATCCCGGCTTCGCCACCAACCGCACATTTTATTTCACTTATGCCGAACCCGGCGAAGGCGGCGCCAGCACGGCGCTGGCCACCGCCGTCTTCAACGAGACTGCTCTGGCCGATGTTAAGGTGCTGTTCCGCCAGCAGCCGAAGCTGTCCGGCGGGTTGCATTTCGGCAGCCGTGTCGTGGTGGGCAGCGATGGCAAGCTGTGGCTTGGTGTCGGTGAGCGCTACCGGCGCGATGAAGCGCAGAATCTGAACGTGCATCTGGGCAAGCTGCTGCGGCTGAACAAGGATGGCAGCGTGCCGGCGGATAATCCTTTTGTCGGTCGCAGCGATGCGCGCCCGGAAATCTGGTCTTACGGGCATCGCAATATCCAGGGCATGGCGCGGCACCCGCAGACCGGCATTGTCTGGCTGCACGAACATGGCGCCCAGGGCGGTGACGAAATCAACATCCCCGAGCGGGCGAAGAACTATGGCTGGCCGGTGATCACCCACGGCATCGATTATTCAGGTGCGAAGATCGGCGTCGGCACGGCGGCACCGGGCATGGAGCAGCCGCTGCTGCACTGGACGCCGTCAATCGCGCCCTCGGGCATGGCCTTCTATAGCGGCAGCAAGATTCCGGGCTGGACCGGCAACCTCTTCGTCGGTTCGCTGAAATTCGGCACCCTGCATCGCGTGGTGCTGGATGGCACGCGCGTGGTGCGGCAGGAGCAGATGCTGAAGGAGATCGGCGACAATATCCGCGACGTGCGCGACGCGCCCGATGGTTTCCTCTATCTCGCCACCGACAGTCCGCGCGGTCGCATCCTGCGGCTGGAACCCGCCAACTAGGCAACAAAAAGCCCGGCATCTATGCGATGCCGGGCTTTTCGTCAGGGCCGCATCAGTCGGCCTTGGTTTCTTCTTCGTCTTCGGTCTCGGGGTCGGCACCGGGCTCGCCAAAGGCCGGCGGGTCATCCTCGCTCGCATCATAGGGCTTGTCGTCGATCGTCGGATCGCTTTGCAACTCGATCTGGATCGTATTGGGATCGACGCCGGTGCCGCGATCCAGCATGCCGGTCACCATTTCCGGGAAGGCGATCACCAATCCGACCATGATGATCTGGATGCACACGAAGGGCACCGCACCCCAGTAGATCTGGCCGGTGGTTACCCTGGGCGTCAGCTTGCCGGTCACCTTGTCGATATAATCGGCCACCGGTGCCACGCTGCGCAGGTAGAACAGCGCGAAGCCGAAGGGCGGATGCATAAACGAGGTCTGCATGTTCACGCCCAGCAGCACGCCGAACCAGATCAGGTCGATGCCCAGCTTCTCGGCCGCCGGACCCAGCAGCGGCACGACGATGAAGGCCAGCTCGAAGAAATCGAGGAAGAAGGCCAGCAGGAAGACCATGATGTTGACGACGATCAGGAAGCCGAGCTGGCCGCCGGGCAGACTGGTCAGCAGATGTTCGACCCAGAGATCGCCGTTCACCGCGCGGAAGGTGAGGCCGAACACGGTGGAGCCGATCAGGATGAAGATCACAAAGGCCGACAGCTTGGCGGTCGAGTCCATGGCCTGGCGCATCAGCGACCAATCCAGCTTGCGCTTCATCATCGCCAGGATCATGGCGCCGGCCGCACCCATGGCGCCGCCTTCGGTCGGTGTGGCAACACCGATGAAGATGGTGCCCAGCACCAGGAAGATCAGCACCAGCGGCGGCACCAGCGACACCAGCACGCGAACAACCAGCTGCATGCCGCGTAGCGAGCGCGCTTCCAGCGGCAGCGCCGGGGCCGCCTTGGGGAAGATGATGGTGACGAGGAAGACATAGCCGGCATAGAGCGCCGACAGGATCAGGCCCGGGATCAGCGCGCCGGCATACATGTCGCCGACCGAACGGCCGAGCTGGTCGGCCATCACGATCAGCACCAGGCTGGGCGGGATGATCTGCGCCAGCGTGCCGGAGGCGGCAATGACGCCGCTGGCCAGCTTACGGTCATAGCCATAGCGCAGCATGATCGGCAGCGAGATCAGGCCCATCGAGATCACCGAGGCCGCCACCACGCCGGTGGTCGCCGCCAGCAGCGCGCCGACGAAGATCACCGCATAGGCGAGGCCGCCACGCAGCGGGCCGAACAGCTGGCCGATGGTGTCGAGCAGATCTTCCGCCATGCCGGATCGTTCGAGGATCAGGCCCATGAAGGTGAAGAAGGGGATCGCCAGCAGCGTATCGTTGCGCATGATGCCGAATACGCGCTCGGGCAGTGCCTGCAGCAGCGCCGGGGTCAGCAGGCCCAGCTCAATACCGATGAAGGCGAAGATCAGGCCGTTGGCGGCCAGCGCGAAAGCGACCGGATAGCCAAACAGCAGGAAGAAGACCAGCGCCACAAACATCAGTGGCGCCATGTTGTCGATCAGGAACTGTGTCATTTTTGCTTACTCCGCGGCGCCTTCGACGGGGCTATGGGCATCCTGTTTTCTCGGTGCCGGGTTCGGGATCAGGCCCTGCAGGAACGCGATACGCTTGATCAGTTCCGACAGGCCCTGGAGGATCAGCAGCAGGAAGCCGACCGGGATCAGCAGCTTCACCGGCCAGCGGATCAGGCCGCCGGCATCGCTCGACATCTCGTTGCGGACGAAGGAGTCGAGCACCGCTGGCAGGGACAGGTACATGATGCCGATGGCCATCGGCAGCAGGAACAGCACGGTGCCGATGATGTCGATCCAGGTGAGCGTGCGCTCGGAAAAGCGGCTGACGATCACGTCGATGCGGATATGCTCGTTGCGCAGCAGCGTGTAGCCGGCGCAGAGCAGGAAGACGGCGGAGAACAGATACCACTGCACTTCCAGCCAGGCATTCGAGCTGTTGTGGAAGATGTAGCGCACCGAAGCATTGCCGGAACTGATCACCACGGCGAGCAGAATGGCCCAATAGACCATGCGGCCGACCCAGTCGTTGAGACGGTCAACGGCTGAACTGAAAGCCAAGAGCAGACGCATGCAATAAATCCCCCTTCACAGCAGACCGATCATGAACGGCCGTCGTGACCCGAATGGTTGGTGTGGCGCCGGATCATGCCCGCAGGCGGATCCGGAACCGGCGTTCCCTGTTGCGGGGCGTATTTATTCTATGCGGATCGCTCGATAAAGCCCCGGCCGGCGACCGGGGCCATTTATAATCGACATGCCCCGCTCAGGGCACGAAAAATTTCATAAATTTTAGGGGTTTAGGGCCACCTGTCGCCAAGGGATATACTCCCGGCTCAGCCCATTTCGCCGGTATTGGTGTTATAATTGTTAATGATCCGGTGCAGCACATCGAGCTGATTACGGGCAATCGGATCCTGGCCGTTGAGAATCAGGGTCAGGGCCACCCGGGTAATGCCCAATTTCGAGGCAACCTGGTCCAGGTTAATCCCGCGTGCCCGGCAGGCCACGGTGATCTGGTCAAATGAACCCTTGTCGAGGAAGACGCGGCCCCATTCGTCGCGCCCGGTCAGCCGGATCGGCTTGATCTCGAGTGTGGCGGTCTTGGCGGCGCGCGGGGCAGGCGCCGCGGCCGGCCGGCCCGTGGGCACGCTGCGATGCGTCGGTCGCCAATCAGGGTCGCGCTCGAAGACCTCGAGCTGCGGGGCCTGCTCCATCAGATGGCTCAGCATCTGGCGCATGTGAATCAGCAGCTGGTCGGCGGTGCCGCCGGCTTCGGGGCCATCGACCAGCAGGCTGCTCAACTCTTCCAGCCGCTTCAGCCGCGAAGCGAAGAATTCACGCGCGCCATAGGGCAGGGCGGAGCGCGCCTCGATCAGATTCTCCAGATAGCTCTGCTTGACGTCGATTTCGACCTTGAGGATTTTCGCGCGCAGCTGTGACACGAAGCGGCGCAGTTCATCGCGCCGGCCGGTCTTCAGCACCGACAGTCGCCCCTCGGCGATTTCGGCCGCCTGATGGAAGTCGTCGACCAGGGTGGAGAATTTGCGAAAGCCGGTGACGGTGTTGCGCTTCTCATTCACATCTTCAGTGAATTTGAAGATGTACATGGCGCGCTGTTCGATACGCGAAACCAGTTCGTTGGCTTCCTGGCTATGCGCTTGGTTATCGGCGATCATCCGCGGGATACTGGCTGGTGTATGTTACATTAACCTTAACACATTCCAGTTGCAGAGGAACCAGCCGGTTAGCCCCTCAAAAGGATAAGATGCGGTGCGATGCGCCGGCCGCCACGGAAGCCATGGCCGGCCAGCGCATACCGCCGCATCAGGCTGCCGCGGTCAGCCCCTGCTGAGACACCCAGGCAAGCGTCTTGGCCAATGCTCGCTCGAACCGGTCGAACAGTTCGTCGATCTCGCTTTCAGTGATGATCATCGGGGGGCAGAAGCCGATCACGTCGCCGCCCATCGCGCGGATGATCAGGCCTTCCTCCTGGGCAAAGCCCATGCAGGCGGCGCCGACGCCGGCGGTGGGCGCGAAGTTGGCGCGTGTTTTCTTGTTGGCGACCAGTTCGGTGGCGCCGATCAGGCCGGTACCGCGTGCCTCGCCAACCAGCGGATGGTCGCCCAGCTTTTTCAGGCGGGCCTGGAAGCGTGGTGCCACGGCGTTCACATGGCCGACGATGTTGCGTTCCTCGTAAATCTGCAGCGTGCGCAGCGCCACGGCGGCCGCCACCGGATGGCCGCCATAGGTGAAGCCATGGCCGAAGGTGCCGATCTTGCCTGAATTGTCGCGAATCACCTCATAGACATGCTCGGGCACCAGCACGGCCGAGATCGGCAGATAGGCACTGGAGAGCTGCTTGGCGCAGGAGATGAAGTCGGGTTTGTAGTCGAAGGTCTGCGCGCCCCACCAGTTGCCGGTGCGGCCGAAGCCGCAGATCACTTCGTCTGAGACGCTGAGGATGTCGTATTTCTGCAGTACCGCCTGCATGGCGGGGAAATAGCCCTTGGGTGGCAGGATCACGCCACCGGCGCCCATGATCGGTTCGGCAAAGAAGGCGGCGACATTGTCGGGCCCTTCCTGCAGGATGAAGTCCTCCAGATTCTTGGCCAGGCGGGCAACAAACTCGGCCTCGCTCTCGCCGTCCTGCGCAAAGCGGTAATAATGCGGGCAATCGACATGCTTGATGCGCGCGATGGGCAGGTCGAAATCCTTATGATTCGCCGGCAGGCCGGTCAGGCTGGCGCTGGCGATGGTGACGCCGTGATAGCCCTTGATGCGCGACAGAATGGTCTTCTTCTCGGGCTTGCCGCGCGCATTGTTGTAATACCAGATCAGCTTGATCAGCGTGTCATTGGCACCCGAACCGCCCTCGGCGAAGAACACCTTGGCCAGCTTGATCGGGCTCAGCTCCTTCAGCTTCTCGGCCAGTTCCACCACGGGTCCGGTCGTCTTGTGGCCGAAGCCGTGGTAGTAGGGCAGCTTGCGCATCTGCTCGATGGCGGCATCGACGAGGGATGCCTCGCTGAACCCTAAGCCGGCGCACCACAGGCCGGCCATGCCCTCGATATATTCCTTGTCCTGGTCGTCATAGACGTAAATGCCCTTGCCGCGTTCGATCACCAGCGGTCCGACGGTCTCGTGCTTCACCAGGTTGGTATAGGGGTGCAGCACATGGGCGATGTCGCGGGCGGCCATCGAATTGGGCAACTGGGGAGTCGGCATTGGGCAAACCTGTCTGTGGGGTCCGGGAGGGGTACTCAGTAGACGGCGAAATCGGCGCTCTGTCAAAACTTCGACTCTACCGATGACGCAAATCGCTGGTTACACTGCGGCCATGTCTTCCCCTGATATCGCCCCCAACATCACGCTGGTTTCGCCGACCGATGGCCTCACACTGTCCGGCTATGCCTGGCTGCCGCCGGCAGACTCGATTCAGGCGGTGGTGGTGATCGCCCATGGCATGGCTGAACATGCCGGGCGCTATGCCCGGTTCGCCGCAGCCCTGAACGCCGCCGGCTTTGCCGCTTATGGTTTCGATCATCGCGGCCACGGCCATTCCGTCTCCAGTCCGGCGCTGCTCGGCCATATGGGCGACACCGACAGCTGGAACCGCGCGGTCGGCGATCTGGCCGCCGCCTGCCGCCTGGCGCAGCAACGCCATCCCGGCAAGCCCGTGCTGCTGTTTGCCCATTCGATGGGATCGTTCATGGCCCAGCAGCTGCTCTACGAGCATGGCGACCTGCTGGCCGGCTGCGTGCTCTGCGGTTCGAATGGCAAGCCGCCGGCGATTGCGGGGCTCGGCCGGCTGGTGACGCGACTGGAGCGTCTGCGGCACGGCCGGCGCGGGGTCAGCCCGCTGGTGCAGGCGCTGTCCTTCGATGCCTTCAATAAGCGGTTCCAGCCGCAGCGTACCGATTTCGACTGGCTGTCGCGCGATCCGGCCGAGGTCGACAAATACATTGCCGATCCCTTCTGCGGCTTTCCGATCACGGTGCAGTCCTGGGTCGATTTTCTGGATGGGCTGGCTGCCATCGCGAGGCCCGATCACCAGGCCCGCATTCCCAAGACCCTGCCGGTCTTTGTCATTGCCGGCCGGCACGATCCGGTTTCCGGCGGCGGGCGCGGCCTGCGCCAGTTGTTGGATGCCTATGCCGCCGCCGGCCTGGCACGGGTTGAAAGCCGGTTCTACGACGAGGCCCGGCACGAACTGCTGAATGAAACCAACCGCGATGCCGTGACGGCCGATATCATCGGGTTTTTCCGGCGCTGCCTATAGGGGGCGCATCGCCGGCAATCGGCGGCTGTGCGGCCATATTGTCGTAAATCCGGTTCAGCAGATTCTTCAGCGTCGTGATTTCTTCTTCGTTCAGGCCCGCCAGGGCCTCGCGCTCCAGACTCTGCGCTGCGGGAATCAAGGTGGCGGTGGCGGCGGCGCCATCAGCGGTCAGTCGGATGGCGATCGCACGCGCATCGTCACTGTCGCGGCTGCGGCTGACCAGGCCACTGGCCTCCAGTCCGCCGACCAGCCGCGACAATGTTGACACCTCGATGCTGGTGCGCACGGCCAGTTCGGTCAGGCGCTGGCTGTCATGTTCGCGCAGCGCTGCCAGCACGCGCCAGTCCTGCAGTGTGACATCGGCCTGACGCAGTGCGGCGCCGAAACGTGCAGCCAGAGAGACACCGGCACGATTGATCAGATAGGGCAGATACAGATCCAGCTTCAGCGGTGCTGGCTGCGTCAACAAAGGATCGGGCTGTGATGGCTCAGGCTGCGTCGCTGTCGATTGGGGCGCTGGTGACTGTGGCGCGGCCATGATGCGCGCTGGGGTGAGCTGCGGCGTCAGGCGCCGAGCTTGCCCAACACTGCCTCGATCTTCTGTCGCATGGTCGCTGCGTTGAACGGCTTCACCATATAATTGTTCACACCGGCCTGGATCGCGGTCTTCACCATTTCGGTGTCGCGCTGACCCGTCGCCATGATGAACGGCATGCGTTTGGTGAGCGGATTGCTGCGGATGGTCTTGAGCAAAGTCAGGCCATCCATCCCGTCCATGTTCCAGTCGGAGATGATCAGGTCGAATTTGTTGGAGCCGATGGCGACCAGGGCTTCGGCCCCGCTCTTCGCCTCGACAACATTCTTAATGCCGATTTCCTGCAAGCAGTAACGCGCAATGCCGCGCATGCTCATCTGGTCATCGACAATCAAAACTCGCAGAGTGCTGGCCGAAGGCATATCTCTCGCTCTTCCCTCAACTCAACCAACTCCGGCCCTTCTGGCCGGCGGTGTCCAAATCAATGCCTAACATCATGGTTTTTATCCCAAAAAACAAGGTTTCTCAACGCTGTTTGCAACGGTTCAAAATCTCGGAGGCGATCTGGCTGATGCCGATTTCCGCTTGCACCGCACCCATGAGTTTCGCGGCCTTGGGCATGCCGTAAACCAGGCTGGTCGACTCGTCCTGGCCAATCGTCTGGGCACCGGCCTCCAGCATTTTCTTAAGGCCGGTGGCGCCATCCTTGCCCATTCCGGTCAGGATCACGCCGATGGCATTATGCCCGGCATGTTCGGCCACCGAGTTGAACAGCACGTCAACCGAGGGCCGGTGCCCGGAGACCGGGGCGTCATGGTTCAGCTTGGTATAATAATGGCCGCCCGAGCGGTGCAGGGTCAGGTGATAGTCGCCCGGGGCGATGTAGACGTGGCCGGGAAAGACACGAACATTGTCTTTCGCCTCGGTAACCGTGACGGCAGACAGCGAATCGAGGCGGGCGGCAAAGCTGCCGGTAAAGCGGGGCGGCATATGCTGGGTGATCAGCACCGGCGGGCTGTCCGGCGGCAGGATCGTGATCACTTCCTTCAGCGCCTCGACACCGCCGGTGGAGGAACCGATGGCGACAATGATGTCGGTCGAGTTGAACCCCGGGCCAGGCGTCAGGCGCTTGGGCGACTGGCCCTCGACCGGCCGGTTGCGCGCCACCACCCGGGCGGTGGCGGCGGTCTTAACCTTTGCGATCAAATCCTGCTTGATCTCTTCCAGGGCATGCTTGATGTCCAGCGTCGGCTTGGGCACGAAGTCGACGGCGCCCATTTCCAGCGCCTGCATCGTGATGTTGGCGCCCTTCTGGGTCAGGGTGGACACCATCACCACCGGCATTGGCCGCAGCCGCATGATCTTTTCCAGGAAAGAGATACCGTCCATGTTCGGCATCTCGATATCCAGGGTCAGGACATCGGGGTTGAGTTCCTTGATCATGGTGCGTGCCACCAACGGATCAGGCGCCGCGCCCACCACATCCAGCTCGGGGTCACTCGACAGGGCGGTCGTCAGCAACTGACGGATCAGCGCACTGTCATCAACAATAAGAACCTTGATACGTTTGCCGGCCACTGCGTTGCTCCGCGCGTCCCAGAATGATTATGCGATCTTGCGATGGATGTTACGGCCCAACAGTTTGAACCGCTCGGTGATGCCGAACAGGTTTTCCGAGTGGCCGATATAGAGAAAGCCGCCGGGTGCCAACAGATTGGCGTAGCGGTCGAACAGCACGCGCTGGGTGTCCTTGTCGAAATAGATCACGACATTGCGGCAGAAGATGACGTCGAAGGGGCCCTTCATCGGCCAATGGCTGACCAGATTGAGGTGCTTGAAGCTGATCAGGGCGCGGGCCTCGGCCACGACGCGCACCTTATCCTCGCCATAGGGCTCGAAATATTTCTTGGCGATATCGGCGGGCATGCCTTCCAGCGACGCAGCGGGATAAACGCCTTCCGTACCGCGGCGCACCATCTCGGTATCGATATCGGTGGCCAGGATCTTGGCATCCCACTGCTTGATGTCTGGCATTGCGCGCAGCAGCGTGATGGCGGTCGAATAGGGCTCCTCGCCCGACGAGCAGCCGGCCGACCAGATGCGCAGGCGCCGACCCTGGCTCACCGCGCGGGCGCGGATTTCCTGCAGGGCATTGGTGGCGAGATGCTCGAAATGATGGTTCTCGCGGAAGAATTTGGTGAGATTGGTGGTCAGCGCATTCAGCGTGGTGCCCAGCTCATCGACGCCGGCAGGCGAGCCGATGAATTCGATATACTGGCGAAAACCGTTCATGCCGAGCTTGCGCAGGCGCTTGGCCAGGCGGGCATAGACCATATTGTGCTTGGTCGGCCCCAGCTCGATGCCGGTCTTTTCCTTCAGCATTGAACGCAGATAATCGTAATCACCCGTGGAGAAGGCGAATTCGCGATCCTCGGTGCCGGGGGCATCCACTGTTTTGCTGTCGGCGGCCATGTGTTTGTACGGGTCAGGCAGCGGATTCGGCCGGACCGGCCAGCATCGGCTTGCCGGTATTGTCGGCGGCTTCCAGCATGCGGCCGGCGAACATGCGCTCCAGGCCGATCAGGCCGACCATGCGCTCGCCCACGGTGATCAGACCCTCCATGAAGCCCAGGCCGCTGACCTGCTCCATGTCGGGCATCGGACGGATTTCATCCTCGTTGATGGTGATGATGTCCGATACCGCATCGACCAGGATGCCGACGATGCGCGAAGACACCGAAACGATGATCACCACATTGTATTTGGTCGGCTCTGTGCGCGGCATGCCGAAGCGGGCGCGCAGGTCAAAGATCGGCACGATGGCGCCGCGCATGTTGATAACGCCACGCACCACTTCCGGGGTGTTTGGCAGCGGGGTGGTTTCCGACCATGCACGGATTTCGCGCACCGCCATGATGTCGACGCCGTATTCCTCGTTGCCAACCGTAAATGAAACCAGCTGGACGGTGCGGCTTGAGCGGGCGGTCTGTTCTGCGGCTGCCATGGCTGAACTCTCCTGATTTACGCGGCCGGCGCGGCCAGACGCGGAACCGAACCGCGCTGTTGGCCCTCATGCTCGGCAATATGCTTGATGCCGGCCACGTCGAGAATCAGCGACACGCGGCCATTGCCCAGGATGGTGGCGGCACCGACGCCGCGGATCGGATCGAAATTCTCTTCCAGGCTTTTGATAACCACCTGCTGCTGGCCGATGATCTCGTCGACCACCAGGCCCATCTTCGAGCTGTCTTCCAGCTCGACGATGATGATGAGTGCCTTGGTCGTGTCGTCGATACCGTTCGGCACCTTGAAGATGCGATGCAGGTAGACCAGCGGCACATATTCGCCGCGGATGCGCAGCAATTGGCTCTGGTTGGCGACAATATTGATCTGATCCGGCTCGGGCCGCAGGCTTTCCACGATATTGGCCAGCGGCAGAATGTAGGACTGCACGCCGACCTTGAGCACCATGCCATCCAGCACCGCCAGCGTCAGCGGCAGGGTCAGGATGAAGGACGAGCCCTGGCCCGGGCGCGACTGGATATGCACGCGACCGCCGAGCGACTGGATGTTCTGTCGCACCACGTCCATGCCGACGCCGCGGCCGGAAATGTTGGACACCGTATCTGCGGTGGAGAAACCGGGCAGGAAGATCAGGTTGTCGATTTCTTCGTTGCTCAGCACGGCATCGGGGGCGACGAGCTTTTTCTCGATCGCCTTCTTCATCACCTTTTCGCGATTGATGCCTCGACCGTCATCGGTGATTTCGATCACGATACGGCCGCCGCGCTGGTCGGCGGAGACATGGATCACGCCTTCGGCAGGCTTGCCGGCGGCGGCGCGGTCTTCCGGGCTTTCGATGCCATGATCGCAGGAATTGCGGATCATGTGGGTCAGCGGATCGCCCAGCTGCTCGATCACCGTCTTGTCGATTTCGGTGTTCTCGCCGCTCATGTCGAGGCGGATCTTCTTGTTGGTCATCATCGCCAGTTCGCGCACCAGGCGCGGCAGACGGGCAAATACGCTTTTCACCGGCTGGGCGCGCATCGCCATCACGCTTTCCTGCAGATCGCGGATGTGATGCGACAGTTCGGCCAGGCCGTTGGCGAGTTCAGGATGCTGGTCGGCGTGCAGATGCTCGGTCTGCTGCGCGATCATGGCATGCGTGATCACCAGCTCGCCGACCATGTTGACCAGCTTGTCGACGCGATCGAGATCGACGCGGATCGAGCGGGCGGCTTTGGTCTCGCCACCGGGCGCACCACCACCACCACCAGCGCCGCCGCCGGGGCCCGCAGAGCCGGCACCAGCCTCGGGCTTGGGCGCGGCAGCAGCGGCCGGTTTCGGTGCTTCGGGCTTGGGCTGTGCAACCGGTGTCGCCGCCGGGGCTTCCGCCTTGGGCGCGGCCTCGGGAGCGGGTTTGGCTTCTGCCGCGGCGGGCTTTGCAGCCGCAGCGGGCGGGTTCAGGCAGGTGATCGAAAGTTCGCAGTCGTCGAGCACGAATTCGAAGACATCCTTGATCGCCTGTTCACCGCGATCGGTCTCGACCTCGAATTCCCATTTGATATAGGCGCCCTCGGGCTGGATCTGATCCAGCGCCGGCACGGCCTCGGCATCGGCCTTGGCCAGGAAGCCGCCCAGTTCGCGCAGTTCGCGGATCAGGATCAGCGGCTCGTTGGCGCGCTGGTACAATGCGTCGCGCGGCGTGAATTTCACCAGGTATTTCAGCAGCGGCACCTTGGCCGGCGCTGCCGGCGCGGCGGGCGCTTCCGGCTCCGGCTCTGGCGCGGCGGCCGGGGCAGGCTCGGGTTCGGCATCCAGTCCGCCGCCGCCCGCCAGCTGGGCATCCAGCGCGGCCAGGGCCGCATCGGCAGCATGCGGATCGGCATCGACGCCGATGGTGGCCGCCAGGTCGATCAGCGACTTGCGGCCTTCATTTTCATGATCGGCGGGCAGCTCGGTGCCGTTCTGCGCCGCCTTCACCAGATCCGACAGGATATCGGCGCAATGCAGCACCAGCAGCACGGAATCCGGTGTCGGCTCCAGCCGGCCGTCGCGCATCAGGTCGAGCACGGTTTCGAAGATATGGGCAAAGGCGACCAGACGGTCGAAGCCAAACGCACCGGCGCCGCCCTTGATCGAATGGATCGCGCGGAACACGGCATTCAGCGTGTTATTGTCACCCTCGCCGGACTGCAGGGCCATCAGGTGACCTTCAAGGTCACCCAGCAGTTCCTCGCATTCCGAGAAAAAGGTTTGTTTGAATTGGGCTAAGTCATCCATAGGCCGCGTCCCGCTTCTGCTCCGCGTCGCCGTTCCGCCATCGCCCGTTACGGGCTGACCTTGCGGATTACCTCAAGCAGCTTGCCGGGATCGAACGGCTTGACGATCCATCCGGTGGCGCCGGCACTGCGGCCCTCCTCCTTCTTGGACTGACTGCTTTCGGTGGTGAGAATCAGAACCGGCGTCGCCTTGTTCTTTGGCTTCTTACGCAGTTCCTTGATGAAGGTAATGCCATCCATCACCGGCATGTTGATATCGGTGATGATGACATCGACGGTATTGGCGTCCAGAAGATCGAGGCCTTCCTGGCCATTCTCGCCCTGGATGACCTCGAAGCCGCCCTGCTTGAGCGCGAACTGCAGCATCTGCAGCATCGTCTTCGAATCGTCGACAGTGAGAACCCGCTTGGTCATGTCTGTACCGGCCATTTCATGAGAAACGAAAACAGGCCCAGGTCGTCGAAGGCACTGACGAAGGCGTCACTGGGCGATTTCACGACGAAGGCGATGCCGTTCTGCTCCATATGCTGGGCGGCAGACAGCAGAATCTGGACACAGGGGGTGGACAGGCGCTCGACGGCGGCGGCGTCGATCACCACCTTGCCGCCCTGGGCCATAATCTCGTGGAAACTGTGCAGCAACGGTTCGGCAGCCCGCAAATCCATGCTGGCCACCAAGCCAAGCTGGGTCGCGTCGTCAGCCTTTGTAATCGTGAACGGTTCCATCCACTCGCCCCCTGAGTACCCGCGGAGCGGGCACCGGCTGCGGTCGCTCGGACGACCGCACACCCTTATGAGGACAAACCTAGCCGACGGCCTGCCGGGACGGAAGGGGGATGAGTCGGGGGGTTATCAAAAAACCACATTTCATCCGAGACTTCGGCCAACACCAAAGCCGGGCAGCGGGGAGGCCTGATATTACTGGGCGCGGCCCAGATCGATGGTTGCGTGGCTTTGCGCCCGCATGGCGAGCTTGATTTCGTGATAGCGCTGCCGCAGCTCCTGGCGGGTGCCGCCGGCCAGCTGGAACATCAGCATGATCGCGCTTTCCAGGTCATCGGCGCAGCGGCCGATGCTGTCCAGGTCGCCATCGGCCATTTCGGTCTCGCCGAGCTGGCGCAAATAATCCGCGATCCACAGGGAATGAACCGCAAGTTGTGACAGCGACTGGCCGTGGAAGCGGGTCTCCGTGTTGAAACGGTCACCCATGCGGGGCAGGCGGCTCAGCGGCTGCACGCGCGGACCGGCATCTTCCGGCTCGATATCTTCTGCTTCAACATCGATGATGGTATCCTCGGCCAGCCCTTGGCTGAACGAACTCTGGCCGAACGGGTCATGGCTGAACGGGGCGTCATCGTGGCCCGAAGAATCCGAATCGCGCTCTGCGAACAACCCTTGATCGAGATCCACGGGTGTTCCAATCCCTGAAAAAGCAGATGCAGAAGTCTCGAATCGGAACATCCGTCCGATTCGGTTTGACCTTACCTGTGCCGATTCGGGGGGTCAAGGTCGAACCGCTAGATCACGGGGCGGACGATTGCAAGGCCACTAGGTGTTGGGTTTTAGCGTGTTGGTGGCGGTTATCCGCCAATGCGTGCGCCGGTCTTGAGCACAACCTTTTCCAGGCCGGAGACCAGTTCGCGGCCGATCGCGCCGCCATCGCCGCTGATCTTCTGACTCAGAACCACATACAGCGCGTCGATATGCGGCGATACGACCGCGGGGCTAACCTGCGCGGCTTCGGTATTCAGGCAATGTTCAAGGTAATTGCTGAGATAATGGGTGATTGTGGTGACCAGCGGGTAACCGAAGGTGCCGCCCAGCCCCTTCATGTCCCAGCAGATGCGCAGCATCTTCTTCACGCTGTCAGGGTCGTCCAAGCTGGTCTGCTTGAGTTCCTCGAACGAAGCGCGCATGCGGCCGAGATCGTCATCGGCCCATTTCGAATACATTTTATGGCCCAGCACCTGGATCGCGATCTCAGCTTCCTTGATCGCTTCCTTGTCGATGCCGCCAGCGCCAACCTTCATCTTCAGGTAATTGGGAGGCGTCACGAACTCCGCGCCCTTTGAGGGTTGGGAGGCGCCCTCGGTCTTGGCGCGATCGTTGTCAGCCATGCTCATGACGCTCCTGGTGCGGTGACGTATCGGCCACTGCAATAACACGGGCAAAGTAAACGTCCTGTTTCATCGCCGCAACCGAATAGAGCTGATCTGCATAAAGACTAGAAGAGTTCCACGTCGCTTTTTTCGTCGATTGCAGAGCGGCTGCGCTCTGCATCTTCAGATGGCGTTCCCAGCAGATAATGCTGAAAATGAGTGCGCACCTGTTCCAGGGTCTGGCTGGCAATCAGGCCCTCGCCCCAGCCGGCGGCGCGTTCAGTCAGGCGGGGTGCCCAGTCGCGTCCCGATTGATCGCGGATAATGTCTTCGACATAGCGCAGTGCGTTGATCACATGCTGCTGGCGCTGGCTCCGCAGGTCATCGCCCTGCATCAGGCCGATGGCTTCGCCCATCAAGGGTGAATCCGGCAGTTGCTTGCCCAGTTCCACCAGCTTGGCTGCAAAAGATTGGCCGTTACTGTTCTGGACTTTCTGCAAGTCCTCGACCTCTTCCTTGAGCGCCAGCAGGACAAGGGCGATAAAGTCCAGCAGTTCGCGCGACGCGGCCGGTCCGATACCGACTTCCGCGCTGCCCGACGGCGTATTCCGAGTGTTGTTCGGCAATGCCCCAGCCTTCCCCATAAGTTAACTCTTCCATACTTTCCGGCGGTTTGCACCCGTCGCCCGGCGAGCCTTAAAGGTATTCTTTTATGCTTTGGCGCCCCAGCCGATTGCGACCGCTGGTTGTCATTGCGGTCTCACGCCCGATGATTGACTTGCACTGTGGCCAAAATCGCCAAGAGGTGGAAATTAAAAGGCGGTAACATCGCACAAGCATGCGTATGCCGCTGCTCCGAAACATGGTAACTACCGGATCAATAAAGGGGCACCGTACGGGTATGGATCCGATCGATATCAAGGAGATGCTGCATCACCATCATCTCTGGCTCAAGGGTATGCCGAGTGGTCGGCCGGCGGATTTTTCCGGCCGTGACCTCACCGGCGCAGACCTGAGCGGCGCAGACCTGCGCCGTGCATCCTTTCGCATGGCGACGATGCGCGATGCCAAGCTGACCAAGGCGCAGCTGGTGCAATGCGATCTTTTCAAAGCCGATCTGAGCGGGGCCGACCTGTCGGAAGCCGATCTCAGCCGCGCCGATCTGCGCGGCGCGACGCTGGAAAATGTCAACATGGCCGGCGCCAATCTGACCGGCGCGAATTTCCGTCGCGGCCTGGAGTTGGGGCAGAATCCTGCCGAGGCCGTAGAGCTGCTGCGCCAGAATGTCACCGGCAGCAATTTTGCCGGCGCCACGCTGGTCGGCGTTGATGCGCTGGGGGCCGATTTCAGCGGCAGCAACCTGGCCGGCGCCAACCTGCAGGATGCGGCCCTCACCGATTGCCAACTGGTCAGTGTTGATCTTTCCGGGGCCGATCTGGGTGGCGCCACGCTGGCGGGCGCCAATCTCGTCGGCGCCGAATTGAGCGGCGCCAACTTGGCCGGCGCCACTTTGCAGGGCGCCAACCTGACCGATGCGCATCTGCACGGCGTCGATCTCAGCACGGTCGATACTTTCGGCGCCAATGTGGTGATGGCCAACATGGCGGCCGAGCCCAGTTCCGCAGCCCCCAGCCCGATGAGCGAAGCGGAAATCCATGCCGCCCTGGCCGAGCACAAGAGCTGGGTTGGCGGTGGCGACGGCAAGCCGGCCAATCTGCGCGGCCAGGATCTCAGCGGCTTCGATCTCAGCAACCTCGACCTGTCTGGCATCAAATTGCGCGGCGCAGCCCTGCGCGATGCCAAGGTCGACAGGACAGTATTCAAATTCGCCGATCTGTCCGGCGTTGATATGCGCGGCTGCCATGCCCTGGATACAACCTTCGCCGGGTGCAACCTGACGGGCGCCGATCTGCGCAATGGCCACTTTAACGGCAGCCGTTTTGCCAGCGCCGAGATTCTCAGTTCGACCGGTGAGCGGACCGGCCGCCGGATTTACACCGATCTGTCCAATGCCCGCCTGGCCGGGGCGGTCTGCGACGGAGTCGACTGGGGGGACGCTATCCTCCACGACGTCAGCGGCCTTGAACCGTGACCGGCCGAAAGTCATGATGGCAAAATGAATACCACACCGGGCAGTATCCTGCGGCGTCCAGCCGCCACCGAGGGCAGCGCTGCTGGCCCCAATGCGGAGCGCCGGCGGTATTACGACCCGATTCTAAAAGTTAACGTGGTTCAGGTCTTTCAGGGTGATTTCTACGTCTCGACCCGCGAGGGCGAGATGCTGGCTACCGTTCTGGGGTCCTGTGTCGCGGCATGCATACGCGACCCGGTCGCGGCGGTCGGCGGCATGAATCACTTCCTGCTCCCCGACAAGGGCGGCGACAACAATCCGGATTTGCCGTTTTCCGCCTCGCTGCGCTACGGTAGCTATTCGATGGAGCAGTTGATCAACGGAATTCTGGGAGCCGGCGGGCGGCGTGAGCGGCTGGAGGTGAAAATCTTCGGGGGTGCCAACGTGCTGGCAGGCCTGCGCGGGATCGGTCACCAGAATGCCGAATTCGTTGAGCGCTATCTCAAGGCCGAAGGCTTCAAGATCATGGGCGCCGATCTGCGCGGCACGCTGCCGCGCAAGGTACAGTATTTCCCCGCCACCGGTGTTGTGCGCATGAAGCAGATCGAAGATGCCAGTGCGAAGACCGTGTTCCAGCGCGAGAGCACCAAGAAGATCACCGCGGTGCAGACCACAGCGGGCAGCATCGAGCTGTTCGACTGAGATCCGCGCAGAGCTTTCGTCGCCATGGCATACAAACTCAACAACGTCGCAGTGCTTGTGATTGACAGTAATCACAACCACATGCAGCTTATTAAAGAGGTTTTGCGACCGCTCGGTGTCAATCGTATCGCCGAGTGCCTGAACGCCAAAGACGCACTCACTTATCTCGAAAATAACGTCGTCGACATCATCTTCACCGAATGGCACATGGATGGTGAGATGGATGGCCTGGGTCTGGTCGAATGGATTCGCAAGAATCCGGCATCGAAGAATGTGTTCGTGCCGATCGTGATGGTGACGGCGCAGTCTGAAGAATGGAAAGTGCATAAGGCGCGCGATGCCGGCGTCACCGAATTCCTCGTCAAGCCATTCTCGGCCAAGACCATGGCGCGCCGGATCAGCATGGTGGTCGAATATCCGCGCCAGTTCGTGCGCACCGACGAATTCTTTGGCCCCGACCGGCGCCGCCACAAGGTGTCGAACTACACCGGCGAAGAGCGGCGCAAGGAGATGCTGGAGAAGGGCGACCAGCAGATGGATGAATCCGCCGTCGCGAACCTGCTCAACGAGCTCTAATCGTTACATTCCGGTTGACGTTCTGCCGGAGCGGGACCAAGATTCAAACAATTGAAGCAGTTGGGAGGTCAGCCGTTCCGGCATGAGCGAAGTTGTTGCTTTGCACCAGTTCCGCCGTTCGTCCGAGGAAACCGTCCTGGACGGTGTGACTTCGGGTGCGGATGTAAAGCTGATCGTTGCCAGGAGCACTGATCCTCGCCCGGCGGTCGAAACCGCCGTTTTTTTCGACCGGCGCGAATTCAACCTGATCCTCAATCTTTATGCCCGCATGGTCGGGATGGGCGAATGGCGCGATTATGCCATCGGCCATGACCGCGAGAGTTGCAGCTTCGCTGTCTTCCGCCGCAGTGCCGACGGCGCCCTGTATCGCATCGTCAAGACGCCAAAGCTGGCGCGCAAGCAGGGCGCCTTTGCCATCATCGCCCAGGGTGGCCGCATCGTGCGGCGTGGCAAGGATCTGGCGGTGATGCTGCGCTTTTTCGAGCCCAAGCGCGAGGCCACACTCTAAGCGCGGCAGATTCTGGAAAAGAAAAGGGCCCCCATCAGTCGATGGGAGCCCGTTCCAAAAGCGGGAAGTCCGAGTGGCGATTAGGCCTTCTTGGTCTTCTTGGCCGCCGGCTTGGCAGCCTTCTTCTCGCCAGTCTTCTTCTTCTCGGCCTTCTTCTCAACCTTCTTCTTGGCAGGCTGAGTGGTCTGAGCTTCAGCGGCCGGGGCAAAGGCAGGCGCAACTGCGCCAGCCAGGAAGCCAGCCATCACAAAAGCAGCGGCGATCGTCTTGAAGCGGGTCATCATTGGAATCCATCCCTTGAACAGTGCTGCACATCCTGCCGACGAATCGGCGGCTGCATCATTGTCATTCTTGCGCTCGATACATGCGATCGGCAATGGCAGATATTTTCACTGCGACACTGTGTCGGTTTACGGGAAATTTATTATTGCAGGAGTGCAACGAGTTCACGGCGATGTTTCTCCACGCCGGGCCGATCGCGGATTCTGCGCTCCAGATGCGGCTTTATCGCTTCGCGCGCACCTGCTTTCGCGCCGGCCTGCAGCCACAGTTGCCAGAACAGATCACGCTGTGCGTGGCTGCCGCCGATCTGTTGGAGACCCTGCAGGGCGGATGGTAATTTTTCGAACACCTGCCGCCAGTCGCCACGACCATAGGCGGCAACGCCTTCGGCCAGATTGCTGCCGACCTGGCGCCAGATGCGCCCCATCAACTGCTGCTCAGTCTGGCTGGCAACATGCTCGCGCAGGCTGGCCAGCAGAGTTTGTACCGCTGTATTACGGCCGGCGCGGCTCAGTCCTAGCAGGTAATGCGCATCCAGGAACGGCTCGATATGCTCGGGCCCACGCCGCTCGATGTAGTCGGCGACATCCTGCCAGCGCTCGCCAACATCCAGCCCGGCGAATTCCAGCCGTGCCAGCAGGGCGACGGCGTTGACCTGATCCTGGCTGTATTCCTTCCACACGCCCCAGACCTGTTCGTCATAGAGGCGGAGCGCGGCATCGGGCTGGTCGCTGTCGATGGCAAACAAGGCAGCATGCCACCAGTTGTGGCTGCGCATGAATGAATTTCTGTCGCTCCAGGTATCGGAGAAGCCCAGCATGGTTGTCAGGCCTTCGGCGCAGCGGCCCTGGGTTTCCAGCACATGGGCCAGCGCATGATGGGCCCAGGGTTCGGCGCGCTTGAGCGCAATCGCTTGCCGCGCCGCCGCCTCGGCCTCGTCCAACCGGTTCATCTCTTCCAGCCCGAAAGCCAGCATGCCATGCATCTCGGCCACATCCCGATGCGCCGGCAGGGCGGTTTCGGCCACGCGCAACATCCCGGCCAGGTCGCCGACATGGAACAGGTGGAACTGTGCCATTTTCACCGCCGCCAGATCCCGGGGCCAGCGCGTGGCAATCTCGGTCGTCAGTGAAATCGCAGCTTCCGCATCGCCGGCAGCCCAGGCGGCAACTTGCGCATGCCACAGGCGCTCGCGCTCGGTCGCCCTGGCCAGATGCGGTTCGGCGGCGGCCAGCCAGGGCCGCGCCTTGGCCACCGATTGCCCGGTCTGCAGAAACAGCTCCAGTGCCGCCGCCTTGGCCTGCGCGATCACACAGGCCGGATCGGCCCCGGCGGCCTCCCAGATTGCGGCCGCCGTGGTGCCATAGGTGATGAAGCTGGTATCGAAGGTATTCAGGCCTTCGATGACGGCTGGATTGTCGGTGGCGACGTCGAGACCCCAGCGGTCCTGCAGCATGTTGTGCCTTCGATTACTTGGCGGCGTCCTGCCAGTCATTGATCTTGTCGAGCGGATAGATCGGCCGGCGGACATTCTTGTAGTCGATGATGCTGTTGTCCGAGGTGGTGACGCCCTCGCCATCCAGCGTAAATGTCGCCTTGGCCAGCGGGGCAAAGCCGGCGCGGTAATGAATGCGCGACTTCAGCAGCAGGTAGCGCTTGTGTTCGGGTTCAATGCCGACCGAGCGGAACACGCCGGTATCCCAGGGCTCATGATGCCGCGAGACGACGACAATCTGCATGCGCCCCTCAACTTCCAGCACGGCGGTCGGCCCCATCATGACTTTATAGCCATGATACATCGGGCCGCGCACGATCCATTCGCCATCGGTGATGGTGCGCACCTTGCCGGTCAGCGTCAGCGGCTTGCCCTTCAGCTTCAGCGACGGCATGTCGCTCTTGCCGCCCAGCTCCAGCGTCACGGTGGCGCCGACGCCGGCCTTCTGCATGATCTGCACCGCCGCCGGATCCCACACCGCGCCGACCGCCACGTCTTCCAGGCCCTGGCGCAGCACTTCGGCGATCACCATCATCACATCCTGGGTGCCGCCCGAGCCGCAGTTGTCGGCGTGATCCAGCAGGATCACCGGGCCATCCTTCAGCTTTTTGGCCTTGGCGACGGTCTCGGCCAGGTCACGATGCTGGTAGATATGGATGTCGCGCTTGTCCCAGACCTGGGCGGCGATGCGGTCGGCCGCCGCATCGGCCTGCGCCTGATCGACACCCACGGTGATGACGGTGGTGCCGGCATCCTTGATGTCTGCCATGGCAAAGCCACCAAACACGCTGGCGCAGGGTAGGCCCTTTGCTTCTTCATCCTTGCAGGCCTGGATCGCGGATTTCATCGGCTCGTCATCAGTGCCCTGGCACAGCGTCTGCGACAGCAGCGGCAGCTGCCGCAGCGCCATCGCCGGCTTCGGCGCCTTGCCGGCAATGAAGGGCATCACCACGCGGCCAACCTGGCCGGCCACCACATCCATGTCGACATGCGGGTAGGTCTTGTAGCCGATCAGCGCCGTGCAGTTGGCCACCATCTTGGGCGTCAGGTTGCAATGCAGGTCCAGCGTCACGGCGATCGGCAGGTCGGGCGCGATCTGGCGGATCTGCTCCAGCAAGGTGCCTTCGCCGTCTTCCAGGCCCTCCACCACCATGGCGCCATGCAGGTCGAGCAGGCAGCCGTCGCAGCCGGCCTTCACGGCCTCCAGGATCGGGTCGGTCAGGCGCTTCCAGGCGTCTTTCGTGACCAGGCCGCCGGGCATGGCCTCGGCAGCCATCGGCAGCACCACCTCGGCACCATACTCCCTGGCCAGGGTGAGGTAGACGCCGAGCGGCATGTTGGTCTTGGCATAGGCATCGATGGCAGCCTGGCCGGTATAGAGGCCCCAGGACTCGAAGCGGGCGAAATCGGTGACAATCGGCGAGAAGGTGTTGGTCTCGTGCTTCACCATCGCGAGGACAAGCTTCATGGGGCGGGACTTTCTTGGCTGGCTGAGTAATTCGTAGGCAGACGAACGAAAGCTTAAAACCGCGCCACCGGCTTTGTCACGTTGGATACGACACTTCAGGCAAAGAAAAAGCCCCGGCAGTTGCCTGCCGGGGCCCAAGATCAGCAAGAAAAAGGCCCCGGCAAACTTGCCGGGGCCTGGTCGTCGCGGTGGTTAAACCGGGATCATTCGTTCTTCTGGCCGAACAGGCTCAGCAGGGCCATGAAGATGTTCAGGAAGTTCACATACAGCGAGGTGGCGCCGAAGATCGCCTGCTTGGTCTGCAGGTCGGCCGGATCGCTCTCGTAGAACTCCGACTTGATGCGCTGCGTGTCGAAGGCGGTCAGGCCGGTGAAGACCAGAACCGTGATCGCCGAGATGGCGAACTGCAGCACGCTGGAGCCCAGGAAGATGTTCACGATGCTGGCGATGAACAGGCCGATCACGCCCATGAACAGGAACGAGCCCATGCCGGTCAGGTCGCGCTTGGTCGTGTAACCCCACAGGCTCATCGCGCCGAACATCGCGGCGGTGATGAAGAAGATGCGCAGGATCGAGGTGCCGGTGTAGACCATGAAGATGGTCGACAGCGACAGGCCCATCGTGGCGGTAAAGGCCCAGTAAAGGCCTTGCACGGCGCCGGCCGACAGCTTGTTGGCGCCGAAGCTCATGACCAGCAGCAGGCCGATCGGGGCCAGCATCACCACAAAGGAAAGGCCGCCGGTGAACAGCGTGCTCATCAGGGCGGGGGACTGCGACACCAGCAGGGCTACGATGGCGCTGAGCGCCAGGCCCGAGCCCATATAGTTGTAGACCCGCAGCATGTAGCTGCGCAGGGCCTCATCCACCACCGCACGGTCAATCGTGGTGGTGCCGTAGCCATAGCGCGGCTGGTTAAACGGGGTCGACATGGTATTGCCTCCTCAGACAATGGTTGTGATCAGCATATTGTCAGTGTCGGGGTGAATTTCAAGAATAAACCCGACATAAACTTTCTGTATAAGTCATTCTGTTGACGCAGTTTCTTCATACAATGCCCGGTGGCGGGCCGTTTTGGCCAAAACGCCGATTTTGTGATGCCGGTACTCGTCAGTACACGATTGATGCCGTAAGCATAAGTCCCTCCCGCAAAGGCGGAAAACCGCCGATTTAATCGAGATTCCAATGACTGATCCCGCGCGCGCACCCCAGTCGCAGCCCGCGACGCTCTGGCGCCTGACCCTGGTGCTGGGCGCGCTCAGCGCTTTCACGCCGCTGGCGGTCGACATGTATCTGCCCGCCCTGCCGGCGCTGGAGCGCACGCTGGCCACCGATTCGGGCAAGGTGCAGCAGACGCTGTCGTTCTTTTTCCTCGGCCTGGCCATCGGCCAGCTGTTCTACGGCCCGATCAGCGACCGCTTCGGCCGTCGTGGCCCGCTGCTGGTCGGCAATCTGCTGTTCATCGGCGCCTCGATCGCCTGCGCCCTGGCGCCGGGCATCGACACGCTGATCGGCGCGCGCTTCGTGCAGGCCTTCGGCTCCTGTGCCGGCCTGGTGATCTCGCGCGCCATGGTGCGCGACCTGTTCGAACCGCGCGAAGGTGCCCGCGTCATGTCGCTGCTGATGCTGGTGATGGGCGTGGCGCCGATCCTGGCGCCGCTGCTCGGCGGCTATGTCGTCGCCTGGTTCGATTGGCATGCCATCTTCTGGTTCCTCGCCGGCTTCGCCCTGCTGGCGATGCTGGCCGCCTGGCGGTGGCTGCCCGAGACGCGCGGCGCGCGGCCCGATATGCGGCTCACGCTGGGCTCCGTGCTGCAGGTCTATGGCCGGCTGCTCAGCACGCGGCGCTACATGGGCTACACGCTCGCCTCCAGCCTCGGCATGGGCGGGCTGTTCTGCTACATCGCCGCTTCGCCCTTTGTCTTCATCGATCTCTATGGCCTGTCGCCGCAGGCCTATGGCTGGGTCTTTGGCATCAACGCGGTCGGCATCATCGGCTTTTCGCAGGTCAACCGCGCCCTGCTGCGCCACTTCACGCTGGACGAGGTGCTGATCGTTTCGATCTCCACCATGGCGGTGGCCGGCGTCGCGCTGCTGATCGCGGCCGTGTTTTCCATCGGTGGGATGATCGGCCTGTGGGTGCCGCTGTTCTTCTATATCGCCAGCCTCGGCGGCGTGCTGCCCAATGCCGCCGCCAGCGCCATGGCGGCCGAAGCCGAACGTGCCGGCTCGGCAGCGGCGCTGATGGGTACGTTGCAGTTCACGCTGGGCGCGATGACCAGCGGCATCGTCAGCCTGCTGCCCGGCAATCCGGCGCTCGCCATGGCGGTGATCGTCGCCGTCTGCGGCCTCGGCGGTCTCTCGGCGCGGCTTATTCTGGTGCGCTGATCAGGTTGTCCTGAGCAGCGGCGCCGGCTTGGCGGCCAGCGCCTGCCAGGCGCCGGCAAGGCCGAGCAGCAACGTGGCGGCCACGCCGCCCAGCGCGGTGGCGGCGGCGATGCCGGGCGCGAAATAGAAGGTCGCGCCCATCATCAGCGTCACCATCGCCCAGGCGGCGAGCCAGCCGAGCCCGAAGGCCAGCGTGGCGCCCACCAGGCCGACGGTGCCGTATTCGATCACATGGGCGGCGATGATGTCGCGGCGGGTGGCGCCCAGCGCTTTCAGGATCGCGCCTTCCTTCAGGCGGCGGCGATGCTCGGCTGCCAGGGCGCCGGCCAGCACGATCAGGCCCGCGATCAGCGTGATGCCGGCGGCACCGCGCACGGCGGCCCCCAGTTTCAGCACGATGGCATTCAGCTCGCTCAGCACATCCTTCATGCGCACCACCGAGATGCCGGGAAAGCGCTGCGTCACGCTGCGGAACAGCGCCAGTTCGGCGGCCGGCCCGGCTTTCACGGTGGCGAGGAAGGTATGCGGCGCGCGTTCCAGCAGGCCGGGCGAGAAGACCAGCACGAAGTTGATGCCGAACGAACTCCAGTCGAGCCGGCGGATGCTGGCGATCTCGGCCTCGATGTCGCGGCCCAGCACATTCACGGTCAATCTGTCGCCGATGCCGACGCCCAGGCCCTGCGCCGCCTTTTCCTCGATAGAGATCAGCGGCGGACCGTTATAGTCGCGCGGCCACCAGCTGCCGGCCAGCAGGCTCGAGCCCGCTGGCAGGTCGCGTGCGTAAGTCAGGCCGCGATCGCCCTGCAGCACCCAGCGCTGCTCGGGCGTCACCTCCACCTGTTCCGACGGCACGCCTTTCACTTTGGCGATGCGGCCGCGCATGTTGGGCACGGTTTCGAGGTCGCGCGCGCCGGGCGAGGCCAGCACGGTGGCACGGAAATCATCCATCTGCCCGGGCTGGATATCGACGAAGAAGAAGGCCGGCGCCTCGTCGGGCAGGCGGTCCTCGACCTGGGCATGCAGGTTGCTCTCGACCAGCGCAATGGCAACCAGCAGCGTGAGCGACACGCCGAGCGACAAGAGCAGCGCTGCGGTGGCAGCGCCGGGCCGGTGCAAACTGGCAAAGGCCAGCTTGAGCCGCACATTGCGCGGCCGGATATGGCGCGCCACGCGCGCGACCAGGGCGGCGATCAGGCGGAACAGCACGAAGGCGACGATGGCCGAGCCGACAAAAGCTGTAGCGAAGCGGCGTTCATCGGCGCCGAAGATGGCCAGCGCGGCCAGGGCAGCAAACAGCAGCAGCGTGGCGATCACGTAAACCGGTCGCGGCAGGCTGCGGCCCGGCGCCACCAGGTCGCGGAACAGCGCGGCGGGCCGGATATCGGCGGCACGCGCCAGCGGCCAGATGGTGAAGGCCAGCGCCACCAGCAGGCCATAGGCAGCGGCGAGCGCCAGCGGTTGCCAGTAGATGCCGGCGACCAGCGGCAGCGGCAGGATATCGGCCAGCGCGCCGGCGGCGAGATTGGGAATCGCGGTGCCGACCACAAGGCCGATGATGATGCCGAACGCAGCCAGCAGCAGGGTCTGCCACAGATAGACGCGGAAGATCAGGCCGGTGGTGGCGCCGAGCGATTTCAGCGTCGCAATCGTCGGCGTCTTGCCGTCCAGATGCGCATGCACGGCATTGGCGACGCCAACGCCGCCGATCAGCAGTGCGGTGAGGCCGACCAGCACCAGGAACAGCGCGGCGCGGTCGAGGAAGCGTCGCACGCCGGGGCTGCCTTCTTTCCAGTCGCGGATGCGCCAGCCGGCGGTGGGGAGTTCCTTCTGCGCGGCATCCTGCACCTGGGCCGCGGTCAGCTCCGGGCGCAGCTTCACCCGGTAATGCCAGTAGGCCAGCGTGCCGGGCTGCACCAGTTTAGTGGCCTCCAGTGCATCGGCAGCGATCATCACGCGCGGCCCCAGCGTCAGGCCTTCGGTGGCGCGGTCGGGTTCGCGCGCGATCACGCCACGGATTTCAAATTGCGCTTCGCCGATGCCGATGCGGTCGCCCACCGCGGCATCGAGACGGATCAGGCTCTGCGGATCGACGGCGGCGCCCGGCAGGCCGTTGCGGGTCTCCAGCAGGGCGTCCAGCGTGCCGGGCTGTTCCAGTTCGACACTGCCATACAGCGGATAGCCGCCATCGACCGCCTTCAGTTCCACCAGCGTGCGTTCGTCGCTGCGCAGGGCATGGGCCATGGCGCGCATCTGCACGCTGTAGGACACACTGCCCTGGCGGGCGAGGAAGGCCTGTTCCTCCGGCGTGGTACCGCGATGGGTGAGACGGAACTCCAGATCGCCGCCCAGCAGGCTGCGGCCATCGCGCTCCAGGCCGGTGATGATCGCGGCCGACAGCGTACCGATGCCGGCAATGACGGCGACGCCCAGGCCCAGGCAGGCGACGAACAGGCGGAAGCCGCGCAGGCCGCCGCGCAACTCGCGCAGTGAAAACCGCAGCGACAGCATCAGTCTGCCGCCTGCGGGCGCGCCGGCCGCTGTTCGATGGATTTGATCCTGCCGTCCTCGATGCGCACCACGCGGTCGCACAGCGCCGCCAGGTTTTCGTCATGGGTGATCAGGATCAGCGTCGAATTCAGCTTCGCTGCCTCGCCGAACATCAGGTCGATGATGGCATGGCCGGTGCTGCCATCCAGGTTGCCGGTCGGCTCGTCGGCCAGCAGCAGGGCGGGACGGGGTGCCACGGCGCGCGCCAGTGCCACGCGTTGCTGCTCGCCGCCCGACAGCTGCGCCGGATAATGCGTTTCGCGCTTGGCCAGCCCCACCTGTGCCAGTGCGGCGCGGGCACGGGCGATGGCATCATTCGCGCCCGCCAGTTCCAGCGGCACGGCGACATTCTCCAGCGCCGTCATGGTCGGGATCAGATGGAAGCTCTGGAACACGATGCCCACCCGGCTGCGGCGCCACAGCGCCAGGCGATCCTCGTTCAGGGCATTGAGATCGCCGCCGGCAACAACCACCTGTCCCTTGCTGACGCGCTCCAGCCCGGCCAGCACCGCCAGCAGGGTGGATTTGCCCGAGCCTGATGGTCCGACAATACCAATGCGTTCGCCGGGCTGTACGCTGAGATCGATGCCGCGCAGGATATTGACCGGACCGGCCGTGCTGGCGAGAGTGAGATGCACATCGGTCAATTGAACGATCGGCGTCAATTGAACGATCGGGGCCCGCTCGACAGCTGGCGGATTTGCGCTAGGTGACGCCATCAATGGTTCAGTCCTTGTCAGGAAGGCAGCTCGTGAAGTTATACGGAAGATATGGGGTTTTCCGGCATTGCTGCAATGTTGCAGGGCTGCTGGCCGTGATCCTGGTCACGCTGATGTGTGGTATGGCCAATGCTCAATCTGGCGGGAAGACCCGTTTGCTGGTGTTCGGCGACAGCCTGGTGGCCGGCTACAGCCTGCCGCCCGATGCTTCCTATCCGGCACAGCTGGAAAAGGCGCTGAAGGCCAAAGGCCTCGATGTTGCCGTGCTCAATGCCGGCGTTTCGGGCGATACCACGGCCGCCGCACTCGCCCGGCTCGACTGGTCGCTGGCCGACCGGCCGACCCATGTGCTGGTCGAACTGGGCGCCAACGACATGCTGCGCGGCCTGGCGCCGGAACAGGCGCGGACCAATCTGGATGCCATCCTGGGCAAGCTGAAGCAGGCCGGATTGCCCACTATGCTGGTCGGCATGGTGGCGGCCCCCAATCTGGGGGCCGATTACGGCCGGCGGTTCAATGCGATCTATCCCGATCTGGCCGCCAAATACGGCATCCCGCTCTATCCCTTTTTCCTCGATGGCGTGGCCGGCGAGGCGAAGCTCAATCTGAGCGACGGCATGCATCCGAGCCGCGAGGGCGTGACCGTGATGGTGGAGCGCACGCTACCCCAGATTTTGCGGTTCCTGGGGCAATAGACCTCAATTCGTTGTTGTAAAAGCCGAGTCGTGCCGACAATATAAGCATGTCGTCGAAACAGTCGGTGGCCATTATCGCTTCGCCTGAGTTGGGAGTTTTGTCATGGAGTTCCGTCATTTAGGCCGTACCGATATCAAGGTCAGCCTCATCTGCCTCGGAACCATGACCTGGGGCGAACAGAACACCGAAGCCGAAGCCCATGCCCAGCTCGATTACGCGCTGGATCACGGCATCAACTTCATCGATGCCGCCGAAATGTACCCGGTGCCGCCGCGGGCCGAGACCCAGGGCCGCACCGAAACCTACATCGGCACCTGGCTGAAAAACCGCAAGGATCGCGACAAGATCGTCCTGGCCACCAAGGTGGCCGGCCGTGGCGGCGGGCCGCGGGGCGATTTCGCCTGGCTGCGCAATGACGGCCAGCCGCCGAATCTCAGCCGCCAGCAGATCTTCGAAGCCGTCGACAAAAGCCTGAAGCGGCTGCAGACCGATTATATCGATCTCTACCAGACCCACTGGCCGGACCGCCTGACGGTGAATTTCGGCCGCGCCGAATATCCCTGGAATGACGAAGCCGCGATTCCGATCGCGGAAACGCTGGATGCCATGGCCGCGCTGGTCAAGGCGGGCAAGATCCGTACGGTCGGCGTCTCGAACGAAACCGCCTGGGGTGTGACGCGCCATATCACCGCGGCTGAAACCAATGCCGCCCAGCCGCGCATCGTCTCGATCCAGAATCCCTACAGCCTGCTCAACCGCTGGTACGAAGCCTCGCTGTCGGAAGTGACCAAGCAGGAAGCCGTCGGCCTGCTCGCCTATTCGCCGCTCGCCATGGGCGTGCTCAGCGGCAAGTATCTCGGCGGCGCCAAGCCGGCCGGGGCCCGCATGACCCTGTTTACCCGCTTCACCCGCTACAGCAACCCGCAGGCCGAACGTGCCACCGAGCGTTACGTGGCACTGGCCCAGCAGCACGGCCTCGATCCGTCGCAGATGGCGCTGGCCTATGTGAACAGCCGGCCGTTCGTCACATCCAATATCATCGGCGCCACCAGTCTGGCGCAACTCAAGGCCGATATCGACAGCATCAGCGTGAAACTGTCTCAGGAGGTCATTGACGGCATTGAAGCCATCCATCGCGAGCATCCGAACCCGAGCGCCTGATTAGCGTTCGTTCCGGGCCGTAAGGTCCTTTCCAGCGGAGGGCCATGCCATGATCCGCTTGTTCGTCGCTTTGAGATTCCCTGACGAGATTCGTCAGTCGTTAGCCGCCCTCTGTGCCGGCGTGCCTGGTGCGCGCTGGGTTAATCCTGACCAGTTCCATCTCACGCTGCGTTTCATCGGCGAGGTCAATGGCCGCACGGCCCGCGCTATCTCCGAAGAACTTTCCAGCGTCATCATGCCGTCCTTCGATGTCGAACTGTTCGGCGTTGGCACCTTCGGCGACAAGCGCAAGGCCAATGCGCTTTGGGCCGGAGTGCGGCCCAATCCGGCGCTCAATCGCCTGCAGGAAAAGGTCGACAACGCCATGCTGCGGGTCGGCCTGCCGCCCGACCGGCGCAAATTCGCACCCCATGTGACCCTGGCACGGCTGAACTATGCGCCCTTCGACCGCATCGGCGCCTTCCTCAGTCATCACGCGCTCCATGCCGCCCCGGCCTATCGCTGCGACCGCTTCGTGCTCTATTCCAGCTTCCTGTCCTCCTCGGGCGCGATCTATACGCCCGAGCAGATCTATCGCCTGGACGGCGGCGTCGCCGAGGATGTCGAGCATGACTGGATGGCGGACGAGGCCGATGCCTGGGCCGAGGATCATGGCGACTGGGACAAGGCGGAGGCGGCGGCCTACGGTCACGGCTGAAGGCTGACGTGCAGAAACGATTTCGTTCCATCGTCGTGCTCACCGGCGCCGGCATCTCGGCCGAGTCCGGGCTGGGCACCTTCCGCGACAAAGACGGCCTGTGGACCAAATACGATCTGCAGGAGGTGGCAACGCCGGAAGGCTTCGCGCGCAATCCGGTGCTGGTGCATGACTTCTACAATGCACGGCGCAAAAATCTCGTCGAAGCTGCACCTAATGCGGCGCACTATGCGCTCGCCGAGCTGGAACGCCGCTTCGACGGCCAGTTCCTGCTGGTGACGCAGAATGTCGACGACCTGCATGAACGTGCCGGCTCGGCCCGGCTGCTGCACATGCATGGCGAGCTGCTGAAAATCCGCTGCGAAAACTGCGATAGCGTGCGCGACTGGCGCGGCGATCTCGATCTTGCCACCGCCTGCCCGGATTGCGGTGCGTCCGGTGGCCTGCGGCCGCATGTGGTATGGTTCGGCGAGATGCCGCTGTATATGGACGACATCGCCGCCGCGCTGGAGACCTGCGACCTGTTCGTATCGATCGGCACCTCGGGCCAGGTCTATCCCGCCGCCGGTTTCGTCGCCGAGGTGCGCCGCGGCGGCCTGGCGCATACCGTTGAACTCAATCTCGATCCGTCCGACGGCTTCTCGCTGTTTGCCGAGAAAATCTACGGCCCGGCCACAGATGTGGTGCCGGCCTTCGTTGCGCGGGTCTTGGCGGCCGGCTAGTCGGGCACGCTCGCCTCGATGCGGTCCATGTCGTCATCCGACAGGCCGATATGATGGCCGATCTCATGGATCAGCACATGGCGCACCACGTGGCGCAAACTTTCGCCGCTCTCGCACCAGTAATCCAGCAACGGCCGGCGGTAGAGGAACACCATCGCGGGCAGCGTGCCGGTCTCGCCGCGCTGCTCGGCCAGGAAACTGCCGCCCTGATACAGGCCGAGCAGGTCGAACGGCGTTTCGCAGCCCATTTCTTCCAGGATCTCGTCATCGGCGAAGTCGGCCACCTGGACCGGCACGCCGTCGATATAGGGGCCCAGCGCCGGCCGCAGGCGTCTCAGCTCGGCTTCGCCGATGGCGGCGAGGTCGTCCAGGCTGGGGGCGGTGCGCGAGGCGGGATCGGTCATGCGGCGTATCGTCTCAAAGTGGCGGCGACTGGTTGAAGCGGTCAGGCCTGCGCGCTAGCTTGCGCGGCATCGAAGGTGCCGATCATGGCCCCGCGAGGAGGATGACATGGCCAGAGCGAAACTGGAAGGCGCCGCCCGCGCCGCCGCGCTGCAGGCCCTGCCGGGCTGGCAGGATGTGGCCGGCCGCGATGCCATCGTGAAGACCTTTCTCTTCGCCGATTTCAACACCGCTTTCGCTTTCATGACCCGCGTGGCGCTGGAGGCCGAGAAGGCCGACCATCATCCCGAATGGTTCAATGTCTATAACCGCGTCGAGATCACGCTGGCCACCCATGACGTGAACGGCCTGAGCGAGCGCGATGTGAAACTGGCGCAATTCATCGAGGTTGCCGCTGCGGCGGCCGGCGGTAAAGGAAAGTAGACCATGAGTGCAGCCACCCGCGGCCTCAAGCGCGGCCTGATCCTCGCTGCCATCGTCGCGCTGTTCGGCGTGATCGGCTATCTCGCGGTGCCGCAGCTGCTGCCGCAACGGGGTGAGGGCGAGTCCGCCGGCAGCGGCGTGGTCTCGATCGGCGGGCCGTTCAGCCTGACCGACCAGGATGGCCGCACTGTCAGCGACAAGGATTTCGCCGGCAAGCTGATGCTGGTCTATTTCGGCTTCACCAACTGCCCCGATATCTGCCCGACCGGCCTGCAGACCATCGCGCTGGCGATGGACGAACTGGGTGCCGCCGGCGCCACTGTGCAGCCGATCCTGATCACGGTGGACCCCGAGCGCGACACGCCGCCGGTGCTGAAGGAATATGTCCAGGCCTTCCACGAGCGGCTGATCGGTCTGACCGGCACGCCGGAGCAGATCGCCGCGGTGGCCAAGGCCTACCGGGTCTATTACCAGAAGGTGGTGCTGAAGGATTCCAGCCTCGGCTATTCGGTCGATCATTCCGGCTTCATCTATCTGATGGACGGCAAAGGCCAGTATCTGACCCATTTCCGCCATGATGCGACGCCGGATCAGATGGCGCAGCGCATCCGCGCCAAGCTTTAACCTTCTGCTACATTGAACTTTTCCCTTCATTGCACGTTTATGTTGCAGTGCAAAATAAATCGTGCGGCTACTGAGGAAGAGGCGTAGACTAGCCCCTCGCTGCCAGGGGCTGGCCACGATTCCTGGTGGCGTTGTCCAAGGCTTGTCAGGCGGTTGCCGCCCGGGTCGTTTCCCGGGGCGCCGCGCTCCAGCAGAAGGGTGGGACCGGATGCTCTATTCGCTCTACGAACTTCACCACGCCGCGCTGCGGCCGGTGCGCGCCATGGTCGAGGCACAGACCCAGGCGCTCAAGCTGCCCTATCTGCCGATGAACTACACCGCCGCTGCCCGCACGCTCGCCGCCGGCCTGGAAGTGTTCAGCAACATCACCCGCCGTTACCCGAAGCCCGCCTTCGGCCTGGCCACCACCATGGTCGACGGCACGCCGCGCCAGGTCACCGAGCGCAATGTGCTGAGTCTGCCGTTCTGCCATCTCAAGCATTTCGAGCGCGAGGGCTGCGAGGGCCGCAACGATCCCAAGCTGCTGATCGTGGCGCCGCTGTCGGGCCACTATGCCACGCTGCTGCGCGGCACCGTGGAAGCCATGCTGCCGCATCACGAGGTCTATATCACCGACTGGATCGACGCCCGCGACGTGCCGCTGCGCGAAGGCGACTTCAGCCTCGACGATTATGTCGACTACATCCGCGAATTCTTCGTCACGCTCGGCCCTGGCGCCCATGTCATCGGCGTGTGCCAGCCCTCCGTGCCGGTGCTGGCCGCCGTGGCGCTGATGTCGGCCGACAATGACGCCCATGTGCCGCGTTCGATGACCCTGATGGGCGGCCCGATCGATACCCGCATCAGTCCCACCGCGCCCAACAATCTGGCGCAGGAACATTCCATCGAGTGGTTCGAGCGCAGCGTGATCAACCGCGTGCCGTTGCCGCATGCCGGCTTCATGCGGCCGGTCTATCCCGGCTTCATCCAGCTCACCGGCTTCATGACCATGAATCTGGACCGCCATGTCGGCGCCCATGTCCGCCTGTTCCATCACCTGATCAAGGGCGATGGCGACAGCGCCAAGGCGCATACCGATTTCTACGACGAGTATCTGGCGGTGATGGACCTGCCGGCCGAGTATTATCTGCAGACCGTGAAAACCGTGTTCCAGGATCACGCCCTGCCGCGCGGCATCATGACGGTGCGCGGCGAGACGGTGGATCCGGCCGCGATCCGCAAGACCGCCCTGCTCACCGTGGAAGGCGAGAAGGATGATATCTCCGGCGTCGGGCAGACCATGGCGGCGCATGATCTGTGCCCCAATATCCCGGCGGCGATGCGCGGCCACCACCTGCAGGCCGGCGTCGGCCATTACGGCGTGTTTAACGGCCGCCGCTGGCGCGAGGAGATCGCGCCGAAGGTGACCGCCTTCATCCGCCAGCATGACGGCAATCCGCTGAAACGCCGCTAAGTCGCACCGGCCGTCCCTTTATACGAACGCCCATCCGGCGTAATCTGCCGCCATGCCCCGCAGCCTGCCTTTCTGGCGCCGCAAGCGCCTTGACCAGATGACGCCGTCCGAATGGGAGTCGCTCTGCGACGGCTGCGGCAAATGCTGCCTCTACCGGCTGGAAGACCAGGATACCGGCGATCTGGAGCAGACCAACGTGGCCTGCAAGCTGCTGAACTGCGCCACCGGCCAGTGCAGCAACTATCCCAAGCGCAAGAAGCTGGTGCCCGACTGCATCCAGCTGACGCCCGGCAAGGTGGCGAAGATGAACTGGTTGCCCGCCACCTGCGGCTATCGCCTGGTGGCGCAAGGCAAGGATCTCTACTGGTGGCATCCGCTGAAAAGCGGCAGCCGCGAGACCGTGCACCAGGCCGGCATCTCGGTGGCCGGCCGCTGTATCTCCGAAAAGGAGGCCGGCGAGCTGGAAGACCATGTCGTCTACTGGCTCGACGACAAGGGCCCGCCCCGGCCTAAAAAGAGATAGGGCCAAAAGCGATCCTGAACTGCAGGGAACGGGGCGGGCGGCAGAACGTTCTGATGTCATGAAAACCAGTTCTGTCTTCGTGATCGCTATGCTGCTGTTACCGGCGGCGCTGTTGCCGGTGGCCATGGCGCAGGCACAGATTCTGCCGCAGACCGATACTGAGCGGATTCAGGCGGAAACCCGCCGCGCCGAGCAGGAGCGCGAGCAGCGCGCGCTGGAGCAGCTGCGCGACCGCACCCAGGAAGCCGAGCGGCAGGACCAGCGCCGGCAGGACCGCAACCGGCTGGAACGCACGCCATCATCCGCCCCACCCACGCCGCTGATCCAGCAGCGCAAGCCCCAATAGGTCGGCCGCAGAGGTTGGCCGTGACGTAGCGGTAGACGGCTTGCCGATGCTGGTGCTCGCCCCGGCTTCCCCGCTAATCTGCGCGACAGCGTGACAGGGGCCCGATCGGGCGGGGGATTTTTCCAATGTTTGGTTTGCCGGCCATCGATGCCGATCTCGCTGCCCGCTTCCGGGCCGTAAAGTTGTTGTCGCTCGATCTCGACGGCACGCTCACTGATGGCGGGCTGTATTATGCCGAGGACGGCAGCGAATTGCGCAAATACCATGTGCAGGACGGTTTCGGGATTCTCCTTGTTAAGGACGCTGGCATTGAGGTCGCGCTGATCACCCGCAGTGACACGCCGGCGATCCAAAAGCGCATCGATCGCCTGAAAATCCGCTTCGGCCTGATGGGCGTGATGGAAAAACTGCCGCGCCTGCAGGCCATCTGCGCCGAGCTGGGTATCGGGCTGCATGAAGTCTGCCATGTCGCTGACGACGTCAACGATCTTGATGTGATGGGTGCGGTCGGCCTGCCGATCGCCGTGTCGAATGCGCGCCCCGCCGTGAAGAATGCCGCCGCCTATATCACCGAAGCGGCCGGCGGCGCCGGTGCGGTGCGCGAGGTCTGCGACCTGCTGCTCGAACACAAAGTCTGATCGCACAAAAGGGAGAGATACAGATGGCCATCGATTTCCAGGGCCGCGTTGCCATTGTCACCGGAGCCGGCGCGGGCCTCGGCCGCAGCCACGCGCTGCTGCTGGCCGAACGCGGCGCAAAAGTGGTGGTCAACGATCTCGGTGGCGCGGTGGACGGTACCGGCGGTTCGGCCAAGGCGGCCGATGCCGTGGTGGCCGAAATCAAGGCAAAGGGCGGCGAGGCCGTTGCCAATCACGACAGCGTCTCCGATCCGGCCTCGGCCGCCAATATCGTCAGGACTGCGATGGAGGCTTTTGGCCGCATCGACATCCTGGTCAACAATGCCGGCATTCTGCGCGACAAAAGCTTCGCCAAGATGGAGATCGCCGATTTCGACACGGTGGTCGATGTGCATTTTCTCGGCTCGGCCTATGTCACCAAGGCGGCTTGGCCGGTCATGCAGCAGCAGCAGTATGGCCGCATCGTCATGACCTCGTCGAATTCCGGCCTGTACGGCAATTTCGGCCAGTCGAATTATGCCGGTGCCAAGACGGCGGTGGTCGGCCTGATGAATGCGCTGAAGCAGGAGGGCGGTAAATACGGCATCCTGGTCAACACGATTGCACCGGTGGCCGCCACGCGCATGACCGAGGCGTTGCTACCGCCCAAGCTGCTGCCGCATCTCAAGCCGGAATACGTCTCCCAGGCCGTGGCCTATCTCTGCTCGGAAGCCTGTTCGGCCACGGGCGACATCATCTCGGCTGGTGCGGGCTTTTACGCCAAGATTCAGATCATGGAAGCCGAAGGCCTGTTTTTCGGTGTCGATGCCAAGGTCAGCATCGACGACATCGCCGCCAACTATGCGAAGATCACCGATATGGCAAAGCCACGCGGCTTCGGCTCGTCGATGGAAGAGGTCATGCACATCGCCAAGCCCTTCGTGGGTTAGGGGCTGCACTGGGCCGGCAGGCGGGCAAGGGCGGCCTCGGTCAAGGTTTCGATGATGCGGCTCTGCTGGCCGGCATAGTTTTGGGCCGCATGGCTCAGGGCCGCGCTGCGCGCCGGCTCGGCCAGCAGCAGGCCCAGCGCGGCAATCAGTTCGCCGTCATTGGCCACCTGCAGCGCGCCACCCTGCAGCAGCAGGCCGGCGGCGGCTTCGCTGAAATTGAACATATGCGGGCCGAACAGCACGGCGCAGCCCAGCCGCGCCGGCTCCAGCGGGTTATGGCCGCCATGCGGGATCAATGAGCCGCCCATCAGCACGATCGGGCTGAGCCGGAACCACAGGCCGAGTTCGCCCAGCGTGTCGATGATATAGAGATCGGTATCGGCGGCTGGCTCTGCGCCGCTGGAGCGCAAGGCCACGCGCAGATCGGCTGCCGCCAGCGCTTGGCTCAGGCCGCTGCCGCGCTCGGGGTGGCGCGGCGCGATCAGCGTCAGCAGACTGGGGAAGCGGGCTTTCAGCGCCTGATGCACGGCGGCGATCTGCGTTTCCTCGCCGTCATGGGTGCTGGCGGCGAGCCAGAGTGGCCGACGGCCCAGGCGCTGGCGCCAGGTTTCAAGTTGCTGTGGATCGACGGGCAGCGGTGGTGCCGCCTGTTTCAGGTTGCCGGCCTCGATCACGGTCTGGGCGCCGATGCGGCGCAGGCGTTCGGCATCGCCGGCGGTCTGGGCATAGATCGCGGCGAAACTGTCGATCAGCCAGCGTGCCGTGCCCGGTGCCTGCAGCCAGCGGGTGCCGGAGCGTTCGGACAGCCGGGCATTGATCAGCAAGGCGGGGATGCGGCGCGCACGCAGTTCAGCAAGGATGCCCGGCCAGAAATCCGACTCGCTCCACAGCACCAGATCGGGCTGCCAGTGATCGAGGAAGCGATCCACCGCGCCGGGCAGGTCGACCGGCACAAACTGGTGGATGATGCCGCTGTCGTTCCCGACGCGCTGCTCCACCAGCGCCGCCGAGGTGACAGTGCCGGTGGTCAGCAGCACAGTTACATCGGGTCGCGTATCGTGCAGATGCTGCAGCAGCGGCAGCAGCGCCTGTGCCTCGCCGACGCTGGCACCATGGCTCCAGATCAGCGGGCCGCGCGGCCGCGGCCGTGTGGCATGGCCAAAACGCTCGCCCAGCCGCGCGGCGCTCTCCTTGCCCCGGGCGGTGCGGCGGTGCAGCCACAGCTGCACCAGCGGGCCGAGCAGATGCCCGATGCCGCGCCAGATCAAGCGGCGTCCGTCGAAAGGCATGGTCTCTGTCTGCGTGCTCATTGCCGCCGCAGATTGCCGTAACGGGAACCCCAGGGGAAGAGTTGCGCAAGGACTTGCGGCGCGCCGCCGGCGCTGTCAGCCTGTGCAGATACAGACAGAACAGCCAACCGGGAGGGCAGCGCCATGGCGGTGCATGTGGAAAAGCGCGGCGCGGTCACCACCGTGATTCTGGATCGGCCCGCGGCACGCAATGCGGTCGATCGTCCGACCGCCGATGCATTGCGCCAGGCCTTCAAGGATTTCGACGCCGATGACAGCGCCCGTGTTGCCGTGCTGTGGGGTGCCGGCGGGCATTTCTGCGCCGGTGCCGATCTCAAGGCGGTGGCCGGCGGCGACCAGCGCAACGATGTCTCGCCTGAAAGCGAAGGCCCGATGGGGCCGACGCGCCTGATGATGTCCAAGCCGGTGATCGCCGCGGTCTCGGGTTTTGCCGTCGCCGGCGGTCTGGAACTCGCGCTGTGGTGCGACCTGCGCGTCGCCGAGGCCGATGCCACCTTCGGCGTGTTCTGCCGGCGCTGGGGCGTGCCGCTGATCGATGGCGGCACGGTGCGTCTGCCGCGCCTGATCGGCCACAGCCGCGCGCTCGACATGATCCTCACCGGTCGGGCCGTGGATGCCCAGGAAGCCCTGCAGATCGGTCTCGCCAATCGCGTGGTGCCCAGGGGAGAGTCGCGCAGCGCCGCCGAGGCGCTGGCCGAGGAAATCAGCCGCTTCCCGCAGGCCTGCATGCTGGCCGACCGCAGCTCCAGCTACCGCCAATGGGAAATGTCGCTCGATGCCGCCCTGCATAACGAGGCCGAAAGCGGCCTGCCGATCATCGAGCAGGAAGCCATCGCCGGTGCCGCTCGCTTCAAGAGCGGGCTCGGCCGGCACGGCGACTTTTCGTCGATCTGATCGCGTCGGTCTCTGCCGCCGGCAGCAGGCCGAGCATCTTTTTCATCACCGTGGGCAGCGCCGCCTCCTGCGGCTGCTGCCACAGGCCATCGAGTCTGGCAGCCGCGCGGGCATCGACGCGGCCCAGCAGGGCGGCGATCTTCAGCTCGAAATGCGTAAAGACATGCGCGGCATCGCCGTTCAGCGGCAGCCAGTCCAGCGTGAATGGCGCATGCGATTGAGCTTCACCCGCCAACCAGGGCGTGTCGCGCCACGGCGTGCTTGGCACTTCCAGCATGCCGCCCAGCAGGCCCTTGGGCGGACGCCGGCGCAGCAGCACGGCGCCATCATCCGCGCGTTGCAGCAGGAAGGCGATGGTATGGCGCACCGGTCGCGCGGCTTTCGCGGCCTTGCGCGGCAATTCGGCGGCGATGCCGCGCGCGAACGCCAAGCAAGGCCGCTGCAGCGGGCAGAGCAGGCAGTCAGGCGATTTCGGCGTACATACCGTGGCACCGAGATCCATCATGGCTTGCGCGAAATCGCCGGGGCGTTGCTGCGGCGTCACCTGCGCAGCCAGTTTGCGCAGCTCCGGCTTTGATTGCGGCAGCGGTGTTTCGACGGCAAAGACGCGTGACAGCACGCGTTCGATATTGCCATCCAGCACGGCGGCAGGGCGATTGAAGGCAATCGCGGCGACGGCAGCTGCGGTATAGGCGCCGATGCCGGGCAGTTCCAGCAGGCCCGCTTCGCTGTCGGGAAAACGGCCAGCCAGCGTGCGGCTCACCGCCTGCGCGCATTTGTGCAGGTTGCGTGCGCGGGCGTAGTAGCCCAGGCCCGCCCAGGCCTCCATCACATCCTCCACCGGCGCCGCCGCAAGGTCATGCACGCTGGGCCACCGCGTCAGGAATTTGGCGAAATAGGGCATCACGGCGGGCACCGTGGTCTGCTGCAGCATGATCTCGCTGAGCCAGACGCGATATGGTTCCGGGGCCGGAGTACCGGGCGGGCTGCGCCAGGGCAATTTACGATAGTGCCGGTCATACCAATCCAGCACCAATGAGGCGATATCCGGTGTCTTGGTGCGGTGTTTTGGCATGTGCGATATCCTAACACCGAGATTCGCTCACTGTCACCGCGCGGCGCATATCCGGGCTTGCATCTGCCCCGATCTCTGCGCCATGTAGGGCCGCCATTTTTGGGAGAATCTCATGCGGCATGTTCTTTTCGCGGCGGTTATCGCTGCCTTCACCGGAACGGTGATGGCGCCGCCCGCTCTGGCAGCCGAACCGGCCAGGCCAGAGATCATCATCGGCACGCTCACGGATCTGTCGGGCCCGGCCGCGGTCTATGGCAATGCCGTGGTCAATGCCATGCGCCTGCGCTTTGACGCGGTGAATGCCGCCGGTGGCATCCGCGGCCGCAAGCTGCGGCTGGTGGTCGAGGATCACCAGTTCCAGGTGCCGCGCGCTGTGCAGGCTGCGGCCAAGCTGATCAAGTATGACCGCGTGCAGGTCTTCGTCGGCTCGCTCGGCACCGCGCAGGTGCAGGCGGTGCTGCCGCAGCTGCGCGCGGCGGGCCGTGCCAACCTGTTTCCGATGGCGGCCAATCGCGAACTGGTGCAGGCCGCGGATTCGATCAGCTGGATTTCCGGTTCGCTGTATTACGACCAGATTCGCGCCGGCGTGAAATGGATGGTGGAAACCAGGGGCAAGCAGGCGATCTGCGCCCTGGCGCAGAGCACCGAATATGGCGAGGAAGTGCAGCAGGCGATCCGCGACCAGCTGGCGCAACACGGCCAGACAGTGAAGGCGGTGGCCACCCATCGCCCGATCGACACCGATTTCAGCGCACCCATCGCGCGCCTGCGCGGTGCCGGCTGCGACCTGATCGTGCTGGCCACGCTGCTGCGCGATACCATCCTGCCGATGGCGGCCGCCCGCACGGCCGGCTGGAGTGATGTGGATTTCCTCGGGCCCTCGACCACGCATGACTATCTGCTGGCCCAGGCGCCGGGCGGCGCCACCCAGGGGCTGTACAGCGTGTCATCGATCGCGTTGCCCGACCGCGAGACCGCACCGCACGAGGTGGTGGCCTGGATGGATGCCTACAAGGCCCGTTTCGGCGCCGAACCCAATGCCGCCGCGATCTATGGCGCCACCATCGCCGACCTGGCCGTGCTGGCGCTCGACCGGGCCGAGGGCGACACCGCGCTGCCCAGGCTGACCCAGGCGGTGGGCAGCATCCGCGGCTGGCGCGACCTGTTCGGCGGCACCCTGCAGACCTTTGCCGGCGGCCATCGCCAGGGCACCTACCAAGCCTATGTCTACCAGCTGCGCGGTTCGCGGCACGAACGCCTCAGCGAGGCGGTGGGCTATGAACCGCGCCTGCGCTAAACTGGCGGCATGAACACCCTGATCGTTTTCATCGGTGCCGGCATCGGCGGCGCGCTGCGCTACGGCGTCAATGTCGCCGCCCTGCGCCTGGTCGGCGCCGGGTTTCCCTGGGGCACGCTGGCGATCAATGTGGCGGGTTCCTTTGCCATGGGGCTGGTGGCCGAGTATTTCGCCCTGAAAAGCGGCCTGCCGCAGCACTGGCGGCTGTTTCTCACCACCGGCGTGCTTGGTGGCTTCACCACCTTTTCCGCCTTCTCGCTGGAAACCGCGCTGCTCTATGAGCGCGGCGAATTTCTCGCCGCCGGGCTCTACATGCTGGGTTCCGCCGTGCTGGCGGTGGCCGGGCTGTTTGCCGGGCTGGCGGTGATCCGCGCGGTCGTGGCGCCGTGAGCGAGAAAAAACCGCCGCGCGACCCGGCGCAGCGGACGAATGCGCCAAAGGCCCTTGGCCTCGCGCTCGGGCGGCTGACGCGGCCGATCATGAAACAGCGCGGCGTGGCGCTGGCCGAGATCATCAACCACTGGGCCGAGATCGCCGGTCCGCTGCTGACGAAGGAAACCCAGCCCGAGAAAATGGTCTATGCCTCGGGTGCGGGCCATGCCGCCACGCTGGAGATCGGCGTCAGCCCGGCGTTTGCGCTCGAGCTGCAGCATCTCAGCCCGCTGATCATCGACAAGATCAACGGCTATTTCGGATTCCGCGCGGTCGAGAAGCTGCGTCTGAAGCAGACTCCGATCCGCCGCCCCGAGTCGGTGAAGCCAGCGGAGCGCATCCGCCGGCCGCTCAGCGCGGATGAGCGCGCCAAACTGGAAGATTTGCTCGCCGGAGTCGATGACCGCGAGCTGCGACAAGCCCTTGAGAACCTTGGGCAATCACTTTTCAGTGCGAGTCGCTGACGCGCCTTGAGTGCGCCAGATTCTTGTGGATAACGGCAGAGTCCGGTTGCCAGCCGGACGTGCAACCATACAATGCCCCCAAGATGTAGGGGGTCGGAGCATCTCTATGAAATATATACAGCGTTTCGTCCTGACCCTGGTTTTGGTCTTCGGTGGTTTCTTCGCGGTCGGTGCCCAGGCGCAGTCTGGATCCGCCGGTGCCGATCCGCGCCTGCAGGACATGGTGCTCGGCAAGGCCGATGCGCCGATCACCATCATCGAATATGCCTCGCTGACCTGCCCGCATTGCGCGGCGCTGCATGCCAATGTGCTGCCGGCGATCAAGACCGAGTATATCGACACCGGCAAGGTCAAGCTGATCTACCGCGACTTCCCGCTCGACCAGCTCGCCTTCGCCGGCGCCGTGCTGGCGCGCTGCGGCGGCCCGGAGAAGTACTTCACCTATCTGAACGTGCTGTTCGCGCAGCAGCGCCAGTGGTCCGGTGCGGCCGATCCGAAGGCGGCGCTGGTGCAGATCGGCCGGCTGGGCGGCATCTCGGCCGAGCAGTTCGACAAGTGCCTCGCCGACAAGCCGCTCGGCGACTACATCCTGAATTCGCGCCTCGAAGGCACCCAGAAGCACAATGTGAGTTCGACGCCGACTCTGATCATCAACGGCAAGACCGAGAGCGGTGTGCCGTCGCTGGACGAGTTGCGCAAGAAACTCGACGCGCTGGCCAAGTCGTAAGACGGCCGGCGTCTGCGTTATTGAAAGGGAGTTCCCGTGCAGTTTACCAAGTTGCGCTTGTCCGGTTTCAAGTCCTTCGTCGAGCCGACGGATTTCGTGATCCATCCCGGCCTGACCGGGATTGTCGGCCCGAATGGCTGCGGCAAGTCCAATCTGGTGGAAGCCCTGCGCTGGGTGATGGGCGAAAACTCGGCCAAGCGCATGCGCGGCACGGGCATGGACGACATGATCTTTGCGGGCACGGCCACGCGGCCGGCCCGCAATATCGCTGAAGTCACGCTGACGCTCGACAATGCCACGCGCACCGCGCCGGCAGCGTTCAACGAGCAGGAGATGGTCGAGATCACGCGCAAGATTGAGCGCGAGAAGGGCTCCGACTATTCGATCAATGGCAACGACGTGCGCATGCGCGACGTGCAGCTGCTGTTCGCCGATCTGGCCTCCGGTGCCAATTCGCCGGCCATGGTCAGCCAGGGCCGCGTCGGCGCCATCATTAATGCCAAGCCGACCGATCGCCGCATGCTGCTGGAAGAAGCCGCCGGCATTTCCGGCCTGCATTCGCGCCGCCATGAGGCCGAACTGCGGCTGAAGGCGGCCGAGCAGAATCTGGAACGCGTGGTCGATGTGATCGGCCAGATGGACAACCAGCTGCAGTCGCTGAAGCGCCAGGCCCGCCAGGCCAGCCGCTACCGCAACATCGCCGGCCAGATCCGCAAGACCGAAGCCATCCTGTTCCACCTCAAGCATGACGCGCTGAAACACGCGCTGGCCGAGGCCGAGCAGGCCCTGCAGGCCGCCGAGCGTGAGGTGGCCGACCGTACCCTGCAGGTGTCGGAAGCCCATGAGGCCGAGCGCATCTCGGCCGAGGCGCTGCCGCCGCTGCGCCAGCATGAGGCCGAGGCCGGTGCCCGCCTGCATCGCCTGACGGTGGCACGCGAAGGCCTGGATGCGGAATCCGCCCGCGCCCAGGAGGCCGCCGAACAGGTGCGCGCCCGTCTCGCCCAGATCGCCTCCGATGCCGAGCGCGAAAGCGCGCTGTCGCAGGATGCCGAGGAAACCGTGGCGCGGCTGGCCACCGAAACCGAGCAGCTGGAAGCCCAGCGCGCCGGCGAGGCCGAAGCGCAGGCCACCGCCGAAGCCGGTGTGGCCGAGGTGCAGGGCAAGGTCGATGCCAGCCAGGCCGAACTCGATACGCTGACCAACCGCGCGGCCGAGGAACAGGCCCAGCGCGCCCGCCTGCGCCAGGCCATCGAAGACGCCGGCCGCCGGCTCGAGCGTCTGAGCGCACGCATTGCCGAACTGAGCGCCGAAGAGCTGCGCCTGAATGAGCAGACCGAGGCGCTGACCGAAGCCGAAACCGCCAATGCCGAGGTCGAGGCCAAGCAGCTGGCCGTTGAAACCGCCCGCAATGCGCTGGATGGCATCGAGGCCGAGCATGCGCAGAAGATCGACGCCGCGCGCCAGGCCTATGAGGCCGTCGAGGCTGAACAGGCCCGCCTGATCGAAGCGGCGCGTGCGGCGCTGGAGGCCGTCGAGGCCGAGCATGCGCAGAAGATCGAGGCCGCCCGCGCCACCCTGGCCCAGGCCGGCACCGAGCATGAGCAGAAGATCGAGGCCGCCCGCCTCGGCCTCAATGCGGTCGAAGCCGAACATGCGCAGAAGATCGAGGCGGCCCGCGCCGGGCTGAATGCCGTCGAAGCCGAGCATGCCGAGAAGATTGCCGCCGTGCGCGGTGGCGTGGAGGCGGCCGAGGCCGCGCGTGCCGCCAAGCAGCAGGCCGAACAGGCCAGCCGCGATGCCTGGCAGGCCGCGCAGGGCGAACTCACCCGCCTGAAGGCGGAAGAGGCTGGCCTCACCAAGCTGCTCAAGCTGGATGAAAGCAACCTGTTCCCGCCGCTGATCGACCAGGTCACGGTGGAGCCGGGCTATGAAAAGGCGCTGGGTGCGGCGCTGGCGGATGAGCTGAATGCCGCCACCGATCCGAATGCGCCGATGCACTGGGATGCGCTGCCGCCGCTGACCGATGCGCCGGCACTGCCCTTCGGCGCCGAGCCGCTGTCGAAATTCGTCACCGGCGCCTCAGCGCTGCAGCGCCGCCTGAGCCAGATCGGCCTGGTGTCGGATGATGCCGATGGCGCCCGTCTGCGCGCCGACCTGAAACTCGGCCAGCGTCTGGTGACCAGGTCCGGTGCGCTCTGGCGCTGGGATGGTTTCACCGTCAAGGCCGGTGCACCCACCTCGGCCTCGATCAAGCTGGAACAGCGCAATCGCCTGGCCGACCTGCGCGAGGAACTGCGCGAGCTGGAAGGCCGCCTGCGCGATGCGCAGCAGGCCTATGAAGCCGCGCGTATGGCGACCGAAGAGGCTGCCGCTGCCGAACGCGCCGCGCGCCAGGCTGTCGGTGCTGCCGAAGCCGAACGCAACAGCGCGCGCCAGCAGGCATCAGGCGTGGTGCAGACCGCCGAGCAGAACCGCAACGAGGCGCGCACCACCGCCAGCGCCATCGTTCAGGCCGCCGAACGCGCGGCTGCCGAAGCCCGTGACCAGGCCGCGCAGGCCGTGGCCGTGGCCGAACGCGAGCGCCAGGGCGCACGCGACCGCGCCAATCATGGTGTGGCCGCCGCCGAGCGCGACCGCAACACCGCGCGCGAACATGCCACCGGCGCGATTGCCGCCACCGAGCGCGAGCGCAATGCGGCGCGCGAACGCGCCAACCAGGATATCGCCCGCGCCGACCGCGAACTGGGCCAGGCGCGCGACCGCCAGGCCGAGATGGTGCGCAAGGAAGCCGAGCGCCAGTCGCGCCTTGCGGCATTGGCCGAGCAGAAGCAGCAGACCGCCGCCGAGATCGCCGAGACCGAGCAGGTGCGCGCGACCGAGGAAGCCGCGCTTGCCGCCATGCCGGCGGAAGACGAGGTGCGCCAGCTGATCGCCATGCTGCGCGACGAGCTGAACGGCCTGCGCCAGGCGCTCGTCGAGCGCCGCGCCGCACTGGAGCAGCTGCGTCTGGATGCGCAGGCGCGTGCCCGCCGGCTGGAGGCCATCGTCATCGAGCGCCGCGCCGCCAATGCGCGCAACGAAAGCGCCAGCCAGCAGCTCGCCCAGCTCGGCGCCCGCCAGGCCGAGGCCGCGGCCGAACTGCAGAAGCTGGAACAGATCCCACTCGAGATCGAAAGCCGCCGCAGCGGCCTGCTGGAGCAGATTGCCGTCGCCGAGACCGCGCGCCAGGAAGCCGCCGATTATCTCGCCAATGCCGAGGCTGCCCAGCAGCTGGCAGCCAAGACCGCGCGCGAGATCGAGCAGCTGCTCGGCCATGGCCGCGAAGCCCGCGTCAAGGCGGAAAGCGACCTGGAGCATCAGCGCGTCAGCCTGGACGAGCTGGCGATCCGCGTGCGCGAGGTGCTCGACTGCACGCTCGATGCCGTGCTCAAGGCCGGCGAAGTGGAAGACGGCGAAGACTTCCCCGAACTGCATGTGGTGGACAACCGGCTCGAGCGTCTGCGCAAGGAGCGCGACAATATGGGCCCGGTGAACCTGCGCGCCGAGCTGGAAGCCAACGAGGTGGAAGAGAAGCTCACGGCGCTCAGCACCGAGCAGACCGACCTGGTCTCGGCGATCGAAAAGCTGCGCCAGGGCATCACCTCGCTGAATAAGGAAGGCCGCGAGCGCCTGCTCGATGCCTTCCAGAAGGTCGACAGCCATTTCCAGAAGCTGTTCGTCGAGGTGTTCGGCGGCGGCAAGGCGCATCTGCAGCTGGTGGAAAGCGATGACCCGCTGCAGGCCGGCCTGGAAATCTATGCCTCGCCGCCGGGCAAGCGGCTGCAGGTGATGTCGCTGCTCTCGGGCGGCGAGCAGGCGCTCACCGCGCTGTCACTGCTGTTTGCCGTGTTCCTCACCAATCCCGCACCGATCTGCGTGCTGGACGAAGTGGACGCGCCGCTGGACGACGCCAATGTCGAGCGGCTGTGCAACCTGATGGAAGCGATGGCGCGCCAGACCTCGACAATCGGCGAGGGCACGCGCTTCGTGGTGGTCACCCACCATCCGATCACCATGGCACGCATGGACCGCCTGTTCGGTGTCACCATGGCCGAACGCGGCGTCTCCACGCT
>NZ_CALRUC010000019.1:0-49165 GCF_943371255.1 Ferrovibrio terrae
GTCCGGTGCATTCTGCCCGCAATCAGAACCGCGAGTTACTCGCGGCACGGGATTGAACCCATGCGGAAACCGTACAATACCGGGTACTGATACATGTAATAGGTGAATTCGGTGCCGGTGGAAATCGTTCAGAAGTATAGGTCGCAACCACAAGTAAAAACCTTAATAATAATGCATACATAGCAGGTCGCCTCGGACATGGGCGTTCAAAAGGCGTAGGTTTTGGGCGTTTAAATGTCCATCCGGCTGCCCTGCAGCGGGGGGAATCGGTCCCGCCGGACAAGGCGGAAGAGACTCGGCAGGTCTTGTTCGATCTTGTTCTTGACCTCACCCCCGTTCTTGATTTTACCCGGTCCCCATGCGACAGAATCCCGCCATGCCTGTGCTCTATCGTTCGGATTCGTCGCGGCTGGTTTCGACCGCGCGTCGCCTCGCTGCCATCCTGCTGCTGTCGCTGGCTGTTGTCGCCTGCGGCAAGAAGGAGGCGCCGTATGTCGAGAAGCCCGTCGAGGAGCTTTACAACAGGGCGATGGATGCAATGGCAGCCCAGGAATGGGAAGCCGCGGCCAAGGGCTTCGACGAGGTCGAGCGCCAGCACCCCTATTCGGTCTGGGCCAACAAGGCCCAGCTGATGGCAGCCTATTCCTATTACCAGAAGAACCAGTATTCCGAGGCGATCTCGGCGGCCGACCGTTTCATCCAGCTGCATCCGGGCAGCAAGGAAACGCCCTACGCCTATTACCTCACCGCCGTCAGCTACTACGAGCAGATCACCGATGTGGGCCGCGACCAGAAGATCACCCAGCAGGCGCTTGGCGCGCTGGAGGAAGTGGTGCGCCGCTATCCCAGCAGTGAATATGCCCGCGATGCGCGCCTGAAGATCGACCTGACGCGCGACCATCTCGCCGGCAAGGAAATGACCATCGGCCGCTACTATCTGCGCAACAACCAGCAGATCGCCGCGATCAACCGTTTCAAGACGGTGATCGAGAAATTCCAGACCACCACCCATGTGCCCGAGGCGCTGCATCGCCTGGCCGAGGCCTACATGTCACTCGGCATCCTTGAAGAGGCGCAGAATGTGGCTGCCGTGCTCGGCTACAACTATCCGGGCAGCGAATGGTATGTCGACACCTATACGCTGGTGACCGGCCAGGAAGTTCCGACGGCATCGTCGTCTTCGGAAAAGAAGTCCTGGTGGAATATCTTCTAGCCCGGCACGCAGCCCATTCATGCTGACCAGTCTGGGTGTCCGCGACATTGTCCTGATCGAAAAGCTCGACCTTGCCTGCGGTGCCGGCCTGGGTGTGTTGACCGGCGAGACCGGCGCCGGCAAATCCATCCTGCTTGATGCGCTGGGCCTGGCGCTCGGCCGTCGTGCCGATGCCGGCCTGGTGCGCAACGGCGCCGCCCAGGGTGTGGTCACCGCGGCCTTCGATCTGCCGGCCAAACACCCCGCCCACGCCATGCTGGCCGAACAGGGGCTGGAAAGCGGTGACGAGCTGGTGCTGCGCCGCGTGCTGGGTCAGGACGGCAAGAGCCGCGCCTTCGTCAACGACCAGGCGGTCAGCGTCGCCCTGCTGCGCCGGCTGGGCGATACGCTGGTCGAGATCCATGGCCAGAATGACGAGCAGGGGCTGACCGACGCCACGATCCATCGGGCATTGCTGGACGACTATGCGGGCCTGGAGAAAGACGTGGCCGGCCTGCGCGATGCCTATCAGGCGATGCGCGAGGCCGAGGCGGCGCTGACCGTGGCGCGCCAGAGCGCCGAACAGGCGCGGCGCGAAGAGGATTTCCTGCGCCATGTGGTGGCCGAGCTGGAAGGCCTGAAGCCGCAGCCGGGCGAGGAACAGGAACTGGCCGCACAGCGCAGCCTGCTGCAGGCCGGCGAGAAGCTCGCCACGGCGATGCAGGAAGCGCAAGGCGCGCTGGAGCAGGGCGGCGGCGTCGATGCGCGCCTGCGCGCCTGCCTGCGGGCGCTGGAGCGCGTCGCCGAGAAAGCGGCCGGCAAGCTGGATGCGGTGATCGCCCAGGCCGATGCGGTGCTGGTACAGGCCGGTGAACTGGCATCGGCGCTGGACCAGACCGCGCGCGAACTGGATCTCGATCCGCAGAAACTGGAAAAAGCCGAAGAGCGCCTGTTTGCCCTGCGCGCCGCCGCGCGCAAGCATAACGTGACAGTCGATGCGCTGCCGGCGCTCACCGAGCAATATGCCGAACGCCTCAGCCTGATCGACAACTCGGCGGCTGCATTGGGCAAGCTGGAAAAAGCAGCCACCGCCGCCAAGGCTGCCTATCAGGCCAAGGCCGAGGCGATCTCGGCCACGCGCCGCAAGGCGGCGACCAAGCTCGACAAGGCTGTGGCCGCCGAGCTGGCGCCCCTGAAACTCGGCGCTGCGAAATTCTCCACCTCTGTCGAAGCACTGCCGCCGGAGCACTGGACGGCAGAAGGCGCCGATCGCGTGCAGTTCCTTGCCTCCACCAATCCGGGCACCGCGCCGGGTTCGCTGGCCAAGATTGCCTCGGGCGGCGAACTCAGTCGCTTCATGCTGGCGCTGCGTGTCGTGCTGGCCGGTCGCGGCGCGGCCGGCACGCTGATCTTCGATGAAGTGGACCGCGGTGTCGGTGGCGCTACCGCTGCCGCCGTCGGCCAGCGGCTCGCCCGCCTGGCCGAACAGGTGCAGGTGCTGGTGGTGACCCACTCGCCACAGGTGGCGGCCAGGGGCGGCCAGCATTGGCGCATCGCCAAGCGCGAATCCGGTCCGGCCAAGAACCGCACCACGCTGACCGAAGTGGCGCCGCTCAGCAGCGCCGGTGACCGCCGCGAGGAAATCGCCCGCATGCTGGCCGGCGCCACCATCACTGATGCGGCGCGTGCCGCGGCCGACAGTCTGCTGGCCGGTCAAGAGGCGTAAGCATGGCCGGGCAGCGCGAGAAGCCGGTGGCGGACCTCACTCCCAACCGGGCGAAGCTGGAACATGCGCGGCTGGAAGAAGAAATCGCCGCCCATGACCAGCGCTACCACCAGCAGGACGCACCCAGCATCTCGGATGCCGACTACGATGCGCTGAAGAAGCGCCTGCTGGAGATCGAGGAAAAATTCCCCGACCTGAAGACGCTGACCGGCGTCTCCAGCCGCGTGGGTGCCACACCCGCTGCCGGCTTCGCCAAGGTGCGGCATGCCAAGCCGATGCTGTCGCTCGACAACGCCTTCGCGGATGAGGATGTGGCGGATTTCCTCGGCCGTATCCGTCGCTTTCTCAATTTGAAAGAGGGCGACGATATCATCCTGATCGCCGAGCCGAAGATCGATGGACTCTCGGCTTCCCTGCGCTACGAAAACGGCGCGCTGGTGCGCGCCGCCACTCGCGGCGATGGCCAGGAAGGCGAGGACGTCACTGCCAATATCCGCACGCTGCAGCATGACGTGCCGCATAAACTGCATGGCAAGGGCTGGCCGGAGGTGCTGGAGGTGCGCGGCGAGGTTTACATGACCCGCGCGGACTTCCTCAAACTGAATGAGGCGCAGGAAACCGCCGGACAGAAGATTTTCGCCAATCCGCGCAATGCCGCCGCAGGCAGCCTGCGCCAGCTCGATCCATCGGTCACCGCAAAACGCCCGCTGCGCTTCTTCGGCTATTACTGGGGCGAGGTTTCCGCGCCGCTCGGCCGCAGCATGCAGGAGTCGCGCAAACGATTGGCCGAATGGGGCTTCACGCTCAACACGCCGGTCAGGGTCTGCCACAGCCTGGACGACCTGCTTGCTTATTACCGCGAGATCGGCGCGCAGCGCGCCACCCTGCCATTCGATATCGACGGCGTGGTCTACAAGGTTGACCGGCTCGACTGGCAGGAACGGCTCGGTTTCATCAGCCGCAGTCCACGCTGGGCCACGGCGCATAAATTCCCCGCCGAGCAGGCACAGACACTGCTGGAAAATATCGACATCCAGGTCGGGCGCACCGGTACGCTGACGCCGGTGGCCAAGCTGAAGCCCGTCAATGTCGGTGGCGTACTGGTGTCGAATGCGACCTTGCATAATGAGGACGAGATCCGGCGCAAGGATGTGCGCATCGGCGATACCGTCATCATCCAGCGCGCCGGCGATGTGATTCCGCAGGTGGTCAGCGTCGTGCTGGAGAAACGCCCGAAAGGTGCGGAGGAATTTGTCTTCCCCACCAAATGCCCGGTCTGCGGCCAGCCGGCCGAGCGTGAAGTCGATGCGGCGGGCGAGGCCGATGTGCGCCGGCGCTGCACCGGTGGCGTCAGCTGCCCGGCGCAGGCGATGGAAGGCTTGCGCCACTTCGTCTCGCGCAATGCCTTCGATATCGAGGGCATCGGCGAAAAGCAGATCGCCGCCTTCTATGAATGGGGCTGGATCAAGGAACCGGCCGATATCTTCCGGCTGCCGAAGAAGCATGCGGCCGAGCTGCGCAAGAAGGAAGGCTACGGCGACACTTCGGTCGACAATCTGGTACGCGCCATCGAGCAGCGCCGCACCATCGGTTTCGACCGCTTCCTGTTCGCACTCGGCATCCGCCATGTCGGGCAGGAGCGCGCCCGCCTGGTGGCGATGCATTATGAGACGCCGGAGCGCTGGCTCGCCGCCATGGACGAGGCGAAAGACCGCCATGGCGAGGCCTGGGGCGATCTCAACAGCATCGACAAGATGGGCGATGTGGTGGCCGAGGCGATCCTGGGTTTCGCCACGCGCAGGCAGAGCCGCAATGTGATAGACCACCTGCTGAAGGAACTCGCCGACGTCGTTCCGCCAGCCAGGCCGGTGACGGATTCTGCTGTGGCGGGCAAGACCGTGGTCTTCACCGGCAGCCTGGAAAAATTCACCCGCGACGAGGCCAAGGCGCGCGCGCTCAGCCTGGGCGCCAAGGTTGCAGGATCGGTGTCGAAGAAGACCGACTATCTGGTCGCTGGCCCCGGTGCAGGCTCGAAACTGGCCGAAGCGCAGAAGCATGGCGTGCCGGTCTTAAGCGAAGACGACTGGCTCAAGCTGATCGGCGGATGAAATGACTGAAAATGGCCCCCCAACTGGGCAGCGCTACAGCTTGGTGTATGCCGACAAAGGATTGCCGGGGCGAGATAGCTTGCGAGCTCGGAAACGAATCTATCATTTGATTAGCAGTACTATCGAGATAGCAAATGTTCTGCTGCAGAGGCGTCCCTCATATGGACGATCTGCTAAGCTCTCTAACTCTCAGATCATCAATAAAATTCAGTCTGAGCTAGGGATAACTGTCCCCTATAATATGACTTATCGTTTGGATCAGTTTCTTGAGAAATGTGAACTGCAGGATTTTTTGGACACAATTACAATAAGCGCAGCTTATTTTAAGACTAACGACCTAATTGATGTTTCACCGCATTTTATCACAGAGGTTTCGAGAATAATTAGTGAGCTAAACTTGGCGTATAGAGTTGATCTTGACGGCGGAGTTCATCCGATTGTCGACAAGGAATTTGAAGCATCACGAATTTCCGCCATTAGCGGATTATCTGACCCACGATATGCCGGGGCATTGAAGGCATTTGAAGAGTCCCATGCTGCGCTGGAACAAAATCCATCCAATGGCAAAAACGCAATTCGATGCGTATTTGAAGCGGTTGAGATAGTTTTAAGCTAATGTTCCCAAGGGCAGATCGCATTGGTGAGGCAGAGTTAAAGAAATATCTCGAGCCAGTCCTTCAAAAGATGCGAGCGGCGGATTCTCCTGCGCTTAGTGCGTCGATACGACTTTCTAACAGTTTAGCCGATTGGGTAAATGCTGCTCATTGGTATCGGCATGGCCAAGGCGCAGAGGAACCTGTCGAACCCTCACTGGTGTTTGTTGTCACGATCATGGGCGTGGGCGCGAGTTACTTACGCTGGTTGGTCGATTTGGACATTGAAACTAGAATCATGAGCTAAAAGTTTTCTGGCCATGCATCAGCAGATCGGCATTCCTTCATTGACGGAAACCGCCGGCGCAACGGCCATCGCGCTGGATTTCGAGACCGCCAGCCCTTCGCGCGGCAGCATCTGCTCCATCGGTCTGGCCTGGATCAGGGATGGGCAGGTGAGCCATGTGGCACATCGCCTGATCCGCCCGCATGACATGCAGTTTGCACCAGGCTACATCGCCATCCACGGCATCTATCCCTACCATGTCGAGCATGAGCCGGAATTCCCGGCGATCTGGGACGAGCTGCTGCCGCATCTGGAGGCCACGCCGCTGCTGCTGGCGCATAACGCGCCCTTCGATATCGGCGTGCTGCGCGAGGCGCTGACCCATTACGGCCAGCCCTGGCCGAGTTTAAACTATCTCTGCACGGTGAAAATCGCCCGCGCCGCCTGGCCGCAGCTGGAAAACCACAAGCTCAACACGGTGGCGGCCCATATCGGTTTCGCACTGCGCCATCACGCCGCCGACAGCGACGCGGCGGCCTGCGCCAGCATCGCCATCCGTGCGACAGCAGAGTCTGAAGCGCCCAGCATGACCGATGCGCTGCCGCGCTGGAGCATCAGGCCCGGTCGGCTGGAGCCGGGGTATCACGAATCCTGCTCGACGCTGTCGGACCGGGCCAGCCAGCGTAGCCGCGCAAGGCTGCCGCGCTGGCTGCGGCAGATATAGAGGCGACCTCAGGTCTGGACGTCGTCCACATCTTGGAGCAGCCAGTAAGTGCCGCTGGTTGTGCCGAAGACGGCTTCCTGGCCACCTGCGCCGGCGCGGCGTCGCCGACGCGGCTTCTTCACCAGCGGGTCATGATCCCTGAGCCAGCTATCGTTGCCCGCTACCTTGCAGGGGAAACTGAGACCAGTCAGTCGCTCAATCTCGGAGATAGTGGTCTGATAGTTGTTATAGTCTCCGAACATCGCGGCTTCGATGCCATGCTCGGCAATGGCGGCTTCCTGGCTGGCAATATAGGCGGTGGCAAATAATGCGCCATCCGCATCGAGTGCGGCCACTACTTTCCAGAACTGCACCGGATACTGGATATCGTTGTATTCTGGATCGCCTTCGTCGAGAACCGGGCCAGTAATGACAGTGGCCATGGGGGCGCGGTCGGCGGCGATGCTGTCTTCCAAGAGGTAGCGTTCGAGACCCTGCCAGGTTTCCTTGTTCTGATTGAACTTGCTGTGCTGAGGGACGCAGTTAAGCCAGTGACAGGTATCGGCCGCCGAGGCCAGGGCCTCCAGCGCGGTATCGCCGTATTCAAGGTCCTCCCGGCGGGTCAGATGGCCACGGTCGAACTGGTTGCGTTGATAATACCAATTTTCCAGTTGGTGCTCGGCCTTGATGCGCGGATCAAGGCGCCAGACATCTGTCGGGCGCGACATCTCATAGCGGTTGCCGAAGTTGATATTGGCGGCGCTGAAGATCGACATGCGGCGCTTGGCATGCACGGCCACGCTGTAATTGTGATACTTCACAATGTAATCGTCAGGATTGCTGCTCTTGGGATCCTTCGCCGACACCAGGCGGGCTATATTGTGCAGGAGGGCGCCGCTGATCTGCGGCAAAGGAATCACGACCGATTCCTGCGGCTTTGCCTTGGGCGCATTGAGGAAGTCTTCGGCATACCCCCCTCGCGTCGAATAATCGGTATCAAAGGGTGCATCAAATTTCGCCGGGCGCTTTGCCGGCTTTGCCGTCTTGGCCTCCACGGACATGGCGGCCTCGCTGCCGCCGCCGGCGGATGCAATGTGGCCATTCGAGGTGATGTTCAGCTTGATTTCGATGGGAATCGTCACGGTCCTGACGTCGCTCATGATCTGGCGCTCCGGTTGCGTAGAATTTGGAGAAGGCGATGAATGATGGGCAGCCTCCGGCGGTGCAGCCGGGTTGCAGAAGGGTGCGGTGATGCGCGCACTCTCGGGTGTGGCGCTGTACATCGGCAGCAGCAGCGGGTGATCGGGCAGGGCGGCCTTCAGAGTCTGGACGATGCGGCTGGCGCGGATACCAGCATTGGCAATCCATTTCACCTGCGTCTCATCCATGGTGCGCGGGTCATAGTCGCGCCCATCCACCGTCTGCCACACGCCATTGCGTTGCTCCGGCACCCCGGTGTAGTGCAGCGCCACAACAAACCAGTCGTTGTTGAAGACCGGTGCGCCCGATGTGCCGGGCATGGTGTCGGTGGAATAGATCAGAATGTTTTCTTCTCGGCTCAGCAGCTTGTTCTCGCGCACGCAGATCTGCTTCGGTTCGCCGTTGGGGTGCTGGATGATGGTCAGCCATTCGCCCTCGAAGGCCTTGCCTGCCACCCCCAGCAGCGGCAGACAGCCGTAATTTTCCAGCGACATGGTGTCGTCAATCGACTGGGGATGAACCGCCACCACGGTGAAATCGAGGTCTTTGCTGGTGTGAAACAGGCGGTGCGGTTCAAGCCGGAAAACCACCGGGTCGGTACCGCGATCCGCCAGGTCAATCTCGTAGCCGAAATGGGCGAGCGATGATGCCGCGGTGGCGCGGTCCGGAAACACATGGTTGTTGGTGATCAGCACCTGCGGACTGATCAGAAAGCCGGTGCCCCAGCCGTTGCCCAGTGCCGAACGGACCGCGATGCGCGCAATCGCCTGTGCTGCGATGGCACCGCGCTGCAGATAGTTGACCGGCTGGAGTTCGTTGCCGAGCAGGATGCGTTCGAATGCGGCTTGAGTATCCTCGCTGTCGCCCAGGCTCGCGCGCAGGAAGCGCAGCCGTTCATCCTGGGCAGCGTCGGAAGCAATGTCAGCGGGGACCTTGTCACGCGATGCCGCGACAAGGTCGTGCATGGCGACCTCTACGGGCAATTCCGCAGGCCGATCTTCGACAACCCCCATTCGCAGCTCCCTTCCTCATCGCCGGCCGACCATGCCGAGGAGAGTGGTTGCGTGTTTTTGCGAAGCGGGATGCTAGCAAAATAAAACCGCCTGTCTCATGAAATTTCTGAAACAGGCGACTTTAAGTAATCTTGTATTCAGATGCTCCGGAAGCGGAGTCTGCAGAACAGTTTCACTTCTTCTTCTCGGCCTCGTAACGCGCCTTGGTCTCGGCATTGGGCGGATAGAGGCCGGGCAGCGGCGTGCCCTTGTCGACCTCGCCCATGATCCAGGTTTCCAGCCGTTCCTGTTCCACCGCTTCGGCCGTCACTTCCGTCACCAGCGCCTGCGGGATCAGCACGGCGCCATCGGCATCCAGCACGATCACATCGCCGGGATAGACCGCGACACCACCGCAGCCGATCGGCTCCTGCCAGTTCACGAAGGTGAGGCCGGCTACGCTCGGCGGCGCCGCCACGCCATCGCACCATACCGGCAGGCCGGTGCCGATCACGCCGGCGGCATCGCGCACCACGCCGTCGGTGACCAGGGCGGCCACGCCACGCTTCTGCATGCGCGCGCAGAGAATGTCGCCGAAGATGCCGGCGTCAGTAATACCCATGGCATCGACCACGGCGATGCAGCCGGCCGGCATGTCCTCGATCGCGCCACGGGTCGAGCGCGGCGAGGCCCAGCTGGCGGGCGTGGCCAGATCTTCGCGGGCCGGCACGAACCGCAGCGTGAAGGCTTCACCGACAATGCGCTTGTCCTGCGGCGTCAGCGGCTTGGCGCCGCGCAGCCAGACATTGCGCAGGCCTTTTTTCAGCAGAACCGTGGTCAGCGTGGCGGTGGTCACCAGTTCCAGCGCCGCCTTGATGCGTGCGTCGAGCATTCGTTTCTCTCCCGTTACAATGATGTGGGTCTGTCGTTAAGCGCCTAGCGGTGCTGTGGCCTGCTTCATCCAGGCACGGGTCGCATCATCCACCAGCTCGGCGATGTCCTGCCAGACCAGGGCGTGATAGGCGTCGACCCAGGCGACCTCGGCCGCCGTCAGCAGCGTCAGGTCGATCAGGCGGCGGTCAAACGGCGCGCGGGTGATGGTCTCGAAGCCGAGCCAGCGTTTGCCGCTCTCGGCCTTCTCGGTCTCGACGCGCACGGCCACCAGATTCTCGATGCGGATGCCATAGCCGCCGGTTTTGTAATAGCCCGGTTCGTTGGAAATGATCATGCCGGGCTTCAGCGGCACGGCGCTGCCCAGCTTGGCGATGCGCTGCGGCCCTTCATGCACCGACAGATAGGCGCCGACGCCATGGCCGGTGCCGTGGTCGTAATCCAGCCCGATCTCCCACAGCGGCTTGCGCGCCAGCGCATCGAGCTGCTGGCCCGAGGTGCCGTCGGGGAATTTCGCCGTCGCCAGCGCAATATGGCCCTTCAGCACGCGGGTGAAACGGTCGCGCATTTCCGCACTTGGTTCGCCGATGGCGATGGTGCGGGTGATGTCGGTGGTGCCATCGGGATACTGCCCGCCGGAATCGACCAGATAGAGATTGCCCGGTTCCAGCATGCGGTTGGTTTCGGGCGTGACGCGGTAATGCACGATGGCGCCATTGGGGCCAGCGCCGGAAATCGTGGTGAAGGACAGGTCGCGCAGCTCGTTGGAGAGGCGGCGGAAGCTTTGCAGCTTTTCGGCCGCCGCCATTTCGTCAATGCCGCCCTTGGCTGCATGGGCATCCAGCCAGGCGAGGAACTTGCTGACGGCGGCGCCATCGCGGCGATGCGCGGCACGGGTGCCATCCAGTTCGGCAGATGTCTTGCAGGCTTTCGGCAGCAGGCAGGGATCTTCGGCCCGCACCAGCGTGGCGCCGGCTTTCTCCAGCTGCTGCAGAACATAAATCGCCGCAGTCGCCGGATCGACCTGCACCGTCTTGCGCGCCGCACCCAGCGCGGTGAGCGCGGCCGGGAAGGCATCGGCCTCATGCAGCCGCACATCGCCCAGATGCTGGCGCACGGTGGCGTCGAGTTTGCGGCCGTCGATATAGAGATCGACCGCGCCGTCGTTATGCAGGATCGCCATCGACAGCGGCAGCGGCGTATGCGGCACATCGCTGCCACGGATGTTGAGCAGCCAGGCAATCGATTCCGGCAGGGTGAGCGCCACCGCATCGGCGCCATTGGCTTTCACGACAGTGGCAATCGCACTGCGCTTCTCGTCTGCCGTGCGGCCGGCCAGCACCAGATTCTGCACCCGCACCGGCCCCAGCGGCGGCGGCGGCTGGTCGGTCCACACCGCATCCAGCGGATTGCTGTCGACGGCAACCAGTTCGGCGCCGGCCGCCGCGCAGGCCTCCTGCATCCGCTTCACGGTTGCTTCGGTATGCAGCCAGGGATCGTAGGCGAAGCGGTCGCCGGTTTTCAGATTGGCCTTGAGCCAGTCGGTCGGCGGGTTGTCCGTGCTGTGCAGCCGCTCGAACAGCGCGCCATCCACCTGATGCGCCAGCTGCAGGGTGTAGCGGCCATCGCTCCATACGGCGGCCTTGTCGGCCAGCACCACGGCCGAGCCGGCCGAACCGGTGAAGCCGGTCAGCCAGCTGAGGCGCTGGGCCCGCAGCGGCATGTATTCGCTCTGGTACTCGTCGGTCAGCGGCAGGAACAGGCCGCTCAGCTTGCGCGCCGCCAGTTCGGCCCGCAGCGCGGCGACGCGGCCTGGTACAGCGGCGCGATCCTCGATGGCGGCGGCATAGCGCGCCGCCAGTTCGGCCACCAGGGCTTCGGCTTTTGCGCGGTCGAGCGGCAGGTCGGCGGGCAGCAGGGCCAGGCCGGGGAATCCACCAAAGACTCTGGGGGCGGCGGCAATGCCACGCAGCCAGGCGGCGGCGGAATCGGGGAGGCCGGAAAGCGGGGGCGGCTGGTGCAGTGTCATCTGTCTTCTGGGCCTAACCTGTTGCCGAGTCTTCAGAATTATGGGGCTACGCCGGGGCGTCGTCCAGACCGAGCTATGCACTTTCTGCATTACTGTGTGTGCAAACAGCTCATAGCTAAGTCATTGATTTTTAATAGGTGCAGTGCAATATTCTCGACGTGGCCGCGATGCAGAGGATGCCCGGACCACAGAAAAGGAAGACTATCATGAATACCCTGCGCAACCAGACCGCTTTCGCTTTCCCGGCCAACCTGGCGCCCCTGACGCCGGCCGAAGTTGAGGCCTACGCGCGTCGTATCCGCGCTGAAGCCATCGCTGACCTCGTGTTCAACGCCTGGATCGCCCTGAAGTCGGTCGGCACCCGCGCCAAGGCCTATCTGGCCCAGCAGCGCGCCCTTGCCGAGCTGAACGGTCTCGACGACGCCATGCTGCGTGATATCGGCCTCAACCGCTCGCAGATCCCGGCAGCCGTTGCCGGCCTGATCGCCCGCCCGGTGGCTACCGCCGTCAACGAGAATGCCGTCACCGCCCCGGTGACCCGCCTGGTGCCGCGCGACGTCGCGGCCTAAGGCCCAAACAGTCCCCTTCGGTGCCGGGGGCGCGTACCGCCCCCAAATGTCTCCTCCCCCGGACGGAGGCGGATGCCCCGGCAGACCGAGCGAGTAAAGGCGTGGCTCATATTTCATATGAGCCACGCCTTTTTCGTATCTGCTCCGCTATTCGTTTCGCGCATGGCTGGTTTTACGCCACGGCAAAGCTTGCCTCCAACCGCGCACGAGTCGCATCTAAACCCTTGATTAATCAGTAAGCGGAAAAATTATGCAGTTGGTCATTATTTCTACATAATTGAATTTGTTCAAAAATTTAACAATTTTGCACTTGCAAAGTAAAATGGTGCGTCGCAATATCTACGACAGCGGTGCTGACGTATTTCATAATCCTACGCATCACCGCTGAGGAACACCCGGGGCGGCTTATCCCAACGTGAAGGAGATAGCCATGCAAACCCCGCGCGCTACGACCAAGACCCCGACGACCCTCGCCAGCCTGCCCTACCTCTATCTCGGCCTCACGGATTACGTGGCGCTTGAGCGTGAAGCCCGGCGCGCCCGCGCCCGTGCCATCGCCCAGTTGCTGGTCCGTGGCTGGAATGCCCTGTTCGGCACCCGGCCGGTGTCCAAGCCCCATATCGACTTCACCCGCGACGACCTGATCGCGCTGGGTGTGCGCCAGCAGGATCTGCGGCTCGCGTTGCTCGGCCAGACGGTCGGCAACATGATCGGCGCCACCCTGCAGCACATCGTCTTCCTGTGGCACAAGGCTGCCGCTGAAGCCGAGCTGCGTGGCCTGGACGATCGCACCCTCCATGACATGGGCCTGAGCCGCTCGGATATCCCGGCCGCTGTCGCCGGCGAAATCTACCGCCCGGGTCAGCCGTCGAATGACGAGGGCGAGGCCAAGGTCCAGGTGCTGAAGGTCAAGGAAGTCGTCGCCGCCTAAGCGACGCAGTGGCGTGCCGCTTAGGCGCGCCGCTTGAACACTAACGTGTGCCAGCCTTCGCGCGGAATGCGCCGCGCAAGGCTGAGCCCCCCTATGCTCGGATTGGCGGCGCGGTAGCGCGCGACAATCAGGCGCTCTTCCCTGGCCAGCAGGCCGGAGAGCACCAGATGCCCTCCTGCGGCCACCAGGCGGCTTAAGCCGGTCGCCATGCGGCAGAGCGGCTCGGCCAGGATATTGGCTACCACCAGATCATAGGGCCCGGCCTGCCGCAGGCGCGGATCATCGGGCCGGCTCGCGGTCAGCGCGCCGATTCGACTGCTCAGGCCGTTGAGCCGCAGATTGTTGCGTGTCACATCCACGGCGACCGGGTCGATATCGGCGGCCAGCACGGCGCCCGCGCCGGCTTTGGCGGCGGCCATCGCCAGCACGCCCGAGCCGGTGCCCATGTCCAGCATGCGGCGCGGTTTCGCCACGCGGCACAGATCGTCGATCGCCTGCAGGCAGCCAAAGGTGGAGGGCGCCCGGCCGGTGCCGAAGGCCAGCCCGGCATCCAGCAGGATACCCAGCGCGCCCGGCGGCACCTGGCCGGCATCATGGGCGCCATACAGGAAAAAGCGGCCCGCAAGGATCGGCGCATTCAGCGTGTTGGTATGGCGCACCCAGTCCTTGGCCGGCAGATGCGCGAAACGGATCACGGCGGGAATGTCGAGGCCGGTCGCCACCGCTTTCAGCCGCGCGCGCCAGTCCTTCTCATCCGGCGGCGCATCGAACAGCACCTGCACGCGCCAGTCCGGGCTCATCGCCATACCGGGCCGGACCACTTCATAGGACGAGACGGCAATGCCGGCGTCGCCCAGCATCTCTTCTGCGGCAGGGACAAGATCGACCGGCACATCGAGTTCGACTGACCAGAATTCAGGCGACAGCGGCATCAGGCTTTCTCGACGAAGGAGGCGATGACGCGCTTCTCGCCGGCTTTCTCGAAACCGATGGTCAGCTTGTTACCGTCGATGCCACGGATCTTGCCGTAGCCGAATTTCAGGTGAAAGACACGGTCGCCCGGCTTGAAGGCGAGGTCATCGGGGCTGCGCTGCACCACATCGTCATCGCTGATGCGGCGCGCGCGGCCTTCGATGGCACCGCGCTTTTGCTGCGGCGAGAAATCCCAGCTAGTGCCCTGGTAGCCGCCAGCCCGTGGCGATGATGGCGCAGACTCACTGAAACCGCCGCCGATATAGCCCAAGCCCTGACTGCCGCGATACAGGCCGGTCTGGGCGCGATGGTCGATATGCTCGCTGGGCAGTTCGTCGAGGAAGCGCGAGGGGATCGCCGAGGTCCACTGGTTATAGATGCGACGGTTGGCGGCGAAGGTGATCTGCGCGCGCTTGCGGGCGCGGGTGAGGCCGACATAGGCCAGCCGGCGTTCTTCCTCCAGGCCCGCCGTGCCGTTGCTCTCCAGCGAGCGGCGGCTGGGGAACAGTTCCTCTTCCCAGCCGGGCAGGAAGACGTAATCGAATTCCAGGCCTTTGGCGCCGTGCAGGGTCATCAGGCTGACCATCTCGGCGTCTTCGCTGTTTTCGGTATCCATCACCAGCGCGACGTGATCGAGGAAGCCGGCGAAATTCTCGAATTCGGTGAGTGCGCTGATCAGCTCCTTCAGGTTTTCCAGCCGGCCCGGTGCCTCGGGCGACTTGTCCTCCTGCCACATCTGGATATAGCCGGATTCCTCCAGCAGGATCTGCGCCACCTCGGTATGCGGCAGCTCGGTGGCCTGCTGACGCCAGCGGTCGAAATCGGCCATCAGCTTTTTCAGCGTGTTGCGCTGCTTGGGCTTGATCTCGTCGGTCTGCAGCAGGTCATGCAACGTCGCGGTCAGCGATTTCTGCGCCGTGCGTGCCAGCTTGTGCAGCATCTGCATGGTGCTGTCGCCCAGGCCGCGCTTGGGCGTGTTGACGATGCGCTCGAACGCCAGGTCGTCATCGGGCTGCATCAGCACGCGGAAATAGGCGATGGCATCTCGGATCTCGCGGCGTTCGTAAAACCGCAGCCCGCCGACCACGCGGTATTTCACGCCGATGGTGAGGAAGCGTTCCTCAAAGGCGCGCGTCTGGTGGCCGGCGCGCACCAGGATGGCCATCTGGTTCAGCGACACTTTTTCGCGCTCCAGATTTTCGATCTCGTCGCCGACCAGGCGGGCTTCCTCATCGCCGTCCCACACGCCCTGTACGATGACCTTTTCGCCCTCGTTCAGGTCGGTCCACAGCGTCTTGCCCAGCCGGCTTTCGTTATGCGCGATGAGGCCCGATGCCGCACCCAGGATATGCGGCGTCGAGCGGTAGTTGCGCTCCAGCCGCACGATCCGCGCGCCGGGGAAGTCCTGCTCGAAACGCAGGATGTTGCCCACTTCCGCACCGCGCCAGCCGTAGATCGACTGGTCGTCATCGCCCACGCAGCAGATGTTCTTGTGCTTCTGCGCCAGCAGACGCAGCCACAGATACTGCGCCACGTTGGTGTCCTGGTATTCGTCCACCAGGATGTAGCGGAACTGGTGCTGGTATTTCTGCAGGATATCGGCGTGTTCGCGGAACAGCGTCAGGTTATGCAGCAGCAGGTCGCCGAAATCGCAGGCATTGAGCTGCAGCAGGCGTTCGCAATACAGCCGATACAGATGCGGGCCCTTGCCCTCGGCGAAACCCGCATCGCTGTCCGGCGTCTTGCCCGGTGCCAGGCCGCGATCCTTCCAGCGGTCGAACTGCGATTTCAGCAGGCGCGGCGGCAGCTGCTTCTCGTCCAGGCCCTCGGCCTCGATGATCTGCTTCATCAGCCGCATCTGGTCGTCGTCGTCCAGGATGGTGAAGTTGGGCTTCAGGCCCACCAGTTCGGCATGGCGACGCAGGATGCGGTTGCAGATGCCGTGGAAGGTGCCGAGCCACAGGCCCTCCACCGCATTGCCGACCAGCCGCTCGACGCGCTCGCGCATTTCGCGGGCCGCCTTGTTGGTGAAGGTGACGGCCAGGATCTGGCTCGGCCAGGCCAGCCGGCGATACAGGATATGGGCCAGGCGCGAGACCAGCACGCGGGTCTTCCCCGTGCCGGCCCCGGCCAGAACCAGCAATGGCCCGTCGAGGTGGTTCACCGCCTCGCCCTGGGCCTCGTTCAGCTTGACCAGCCAGTCGGGCGGCGGCAGCGCGGCGGCAGCCACCGGATCGTTCGGTGCGGGCTGGTTTTCCGGCTCGAATCCGGACAGGTCGAAGGGGTCGACAGACATGGGGCCTACATAGCGCAAGCGGGCCCACATCGCCACCTGCCCGCCATACGTGCCGATGCTTATTTCCTGCGCAAGTTGCCGTCCGCCATCCAGTTCACCACTTCCAGATCCTGCTTAAGAACCACGCGAAGAAGTTCGTCGAAGCAGATCGTGGCAACGCCCCCCGGCCGCTCGGTTTGAGCGGCAGAATCCGCCCTGATCATCTGCAGTCGGTCTAGCGTTTTTACATGGTGTTCTCCATGGGCGGCCAGGCCGGGAAAACGGATCGATTCAAGATGGGCTTCTTCGCGCTGGAAATGCGATTCAAGTTCCTGCCGAAAGCGCTCAAGGGCTGCAGCCGCATCTTCGCTTCTGAGATGCCGTTCCGCCTCCGCAAGGGTGTTGATGATCTCGACCAGCTCGCGGTGTTCTGCATCGATTTGGGGAATCCCCGTCATCATAGAAGCCGTTAGCGTGAACATGCCGGATCCCTCCCGAGACCGGTCAGGGTCTCCCCGGCTGTCGTGCCCGTGCAAGTTTTTTTTTAGTTAGCACCAACCATGAGTCCCTGCCGGTTGCCCCTTCGCCGACAAAGGAATACCTCTTATTCTGATACTTGGAGGAGAAACGCCATGGCTCCCGTTGCCGCCGCCCAGCCCCGTCTGACCCCCGCCGCCACCCAGGCTGCGCTGGATGCCCTCAAGCAGCTGCTGGGCGACCGCTTCAGCGCCGCCCAGGCCGTGCGCGACCAGCATGGCCGCGACGAGTCCTGGGCCTTGCCGCTGCCGCCCGATGCCGTGGTGTTTCCGCACAGCACCGAAGAGGTGGTCGAGATCGTCAAGATCTGCGCCGCCCACGGCCTGCCGATCATCCCCTATGGCGCCGGCACCTCGCTGGAAGGTCATGTCACCGCCGTGCAGGGCGGTGTCTCCATCGACCTGATGCAGATGAACCGCATCCTGCAGGTGAATGCCGAGGATCTCGATGTCGTGGTGCAGCCCGGCGTGCGCCGCAAGCAGCTGAACGAATACCTGCGCGATACCGGGCTGTTTTTCCCGATCGATCCGGGCGCCGATGCCTCGATCGGCGGCATGGTCTCCACGCGCGCCAGCGGCACCAACGCGGTGCGCTACGGCACCATGCGCGAAAACGTGCTGGCGCTGACCGTGGTGATGGCGGATGGCCGCGTGATCCGCACCTCCAAGCGCGCCAAGAAATCGGCCGCCGGCTACGACCTGACCCGGCTTTACATCGGCTCCGAGGGCACGCTCGGCATCATCACCGAAATCACGATCAAGCTGTATGGCATCCCGGAAGCCATGGCGGCGGCTACCTGTTCCTTCGCCACGCTGGAAGGCGCGGTCAATTCCGTGATCCAGACCATCCAGGCCGGCATTCCCGTCGCCCGCATCGAACTGCTGGATGACGTGCAGGCCGATGCCATCAACAAGTATTCCAAGCTCAATCTGCCGGTGCAGAACATGCTGATGCTGGAATTCCACGGCTCGGAAGCCGGCGTCGCCGAACAGGCCGAGATGGTGCAGGCCATCGCCAGCGAGCATGGCGGCGAGGGTTTCCAGTGGGCGATCAAGGCGGAAGACCGCGCCAAGATGTGGGAAGCGCGCCATGCCGCCGCCTATGCCTGCAAGGCGCTGCGCAAGGGCTGCGAGATCATGGCCACCGATGTCTGCGTGCCGATCTCGCGCCTCACCGAATGCATCCTGGAAACCAAGGACGATGTGGTGAAGACCGGCCTGACCGCGCCGCTGGTCGGCCATGTCGGCGACGGCAATTTCCATCTCTCGGTGGTGATCGACCGCAGCAATCCGCAGGAAGTCGAAACCGTCGAGGCCTTCAGCGAGCGCCTGGTGCATCGTGCCCTGCGCATGGAAGGCACCTGCACCGGCGAACATGGCATCGGCCGCGGCAAGATGAAGTATCTGACCGCCGAGCATGGCGAGGCGGTGGCGGTGATGCGCGCCATCAAGAAGGCGCTCGACCCCGACAACCTGATGAATCCGGGCAAGATCTTCAGCGCCTGATCCTGCGGCTGCCATTGCGATGGCAATCAACGAGGTTCAGCTTCAGCTGGTGATGGCGACGATCCGTCGCGCCCGCAAGACGGCGGGCGATCGGCGTTTGAACCTGCTGGTCTTTGGCTATCCCGATCTGCTGATCGACCGGCCGGTGCTGGAGCACCTGGTCGGCGCCGACCTGCTGCGCGACCTGCCCGAACGTGCCGATACCGAAGCGGTGCGCGAGTGGCACAAGCTGCGGCCCGGCGTGCCGGTCTATGACACGCTGGCGCTGTTTGATCGCCTCGGCCTCGATGTCACGGTGGCCGATGTGGCGGCGCTGCAGGGCTTCGAGCGCATCGTCGATCTCAACGACCCGCTGCCCGCTGATCTATGCCGCCGGTTCGATCTGGTGATCGATCCCGGCACCTGCGAGCACTGCTTCAATGTCGGCATGGCGTTTCGCAATGTCTGCGAGGCGGTGACGCTCGGCGGCTATCTGCTGCATGTCGCGCCGCTCACCTTCATCAATCACGGCTTCTGGAATTTCTCGCCCACCGTCTATCCGGATTATTTCGAGGCCAATGGCTTTGCGCTGCTGCATCTGGGCGGCAGCGCGCCGGCCGCCAACGGCCAGCTGGCGCCCTTTGCCGTCAACCCGGTGCAGCGCTTCAGCCCGCCGATGAACGGCTTCCTCTATGTCGTGGCCGAGCGCACCGGGGAGCAGGCACCGGTCTGGCCGGTGCAGCGCAAATACCGGCATATGATCGGCTGACCGGACCCAAGCTGTTGTTTTCCTTGGCCGGGCAGGGGGGCTCGAGAAATCTGCCGGCCGCCGACTCGTATGTTGCTGGAAATGCGGCCGGCCCCGACCTATTATCTCCAATTCCTGAAAACCTGTAAGTCTACAAGCAGTTAGGACGAAGACGATGAGTGCGCGCAAATGGTCGCCCGATAGCTGGCGCAGCAAGCCGATCAAGCAGGTGCCGGACTATCCGGATGCTGCTGCCCTGGCCGCTGCCGAGGAGAAGCTTTCGAACTACCCGCCGCTGGTGTTTGCCGGCGAAGCCCGCAATCTGACCGCCGCTCTCGCCAAGGTCGCCGAGGGCCGCGCCTTCCTGCTGCAGGGCGGCGACTGCGCCGAGAGCTTTGCTGAATTCAGCGCCAACAACATCCGCGACACCTTCCGCGTGCTGCTGCAGATGGCCGTCGTGCTCACCTTCGGCGCCGCCTTGCCGGTGGTGAAGGTCGGTCGCCTCGCCGGCCAGTTCGCCAAGCCGCGCTCGTCCGATATCGAGAAGCGCGGCGATGTCGAGCTGCCGAGCTATCGCGGCGATATCATCAACGGCATGGATTTCGATTCCGCCAACCGCGTGCCGGACCCGATGCGTCAGGTGCAGGCCTACAGCCAGGCCGCTGCCACGCTGAACCTGCTGCGCGCCTTTGCCTCGGGTGGTTACGCCGACCTGCATCGCGTGCACGGCTGGAATCTCGGCTTCGTCGCCAAGAGCCCGGAGGCCGAGCGCTGGCAGGATGTGGCGGCGCGCATCACCGAAACGCTCGACTTCATGGAAGCCTGCGGCATCACGCCGGAGCGCACGCCGGAAATGCGCACGGTCGATTTCTACACCAGCCATGAGGCTTTGCTGCTCGGCTACGAACAGGCGATGACCCGCGTGGATTCCACCTCGGGCGAGTGGGTCGATACCTCGGCGCATATGCTGTGGATCGGCGACCGCACCCGCCAGCTGGATGGCGCCCATGTCGAATTCCTGCGCGGCGTGCTGAACCCCATCGGCCTGAAATGCGGCCCGACTTCTGATCCGGACGAGCTGATCAAGCTGATCGATGTGCTCAATCCGCAGAACAAGCCCGGCCGTCTCACCCTGATTGCCCGCATGGGGCATGACAAGGTGCAGAAGCATCTGCCGGCGCTGGTGCGCAAGGTCGCACAGGAAGGCCGCAGCGTCGTGTGGTCCTGCGATCCGATGCACGGCAACACACTGACCTCGACGTCAGGTTTCAAGACGCGGCCGTTCGACCGCATCCTGTCGGAAGTGCGCCAGTTCTTCGAGGTGCATCTGGCCGAGGGCACCCATGCCGGCGGCATCCATCTCGAACTGACCGGCCAGGATGTCACCGAATGCATGGGCGGCGCCCAGGCGATCGGCGACGATGACCTGTCCAGCCGCTACCACACCCATTGCGATCCGCGGCTGAATGCCTCGCAGGCGCTGGAACTGTCGTTCCTGATCGCCGAGATGCTCAAGCTCGAACGCATGAACCGCGGTGCGCAGCGTCATGCCGCTCAAGCCTGACGGCAAGCCATCCGTCACGCCGCTCGTGCCGCCGGTCCAGGCGGCCGAGCTGGAGCGGCAGATCGCCGACCACACCGACACCTATTTCAAGAAGACCAAGGAAATCGTCCAGCGCATGGGCGACAAGCAGGTCACCTATGCGGTGTTCATGCGCCGCCCGGTGATCTTCTGCCCGCGCCTGATGGTGGAATGGCTGGAGAAGGTGGGCGCCGCGCGTGGTGCCAAGTTCGGCATCGAGCTGCTGCATGAGGAAGGCACCTGGGTCGGTGCCGGCGAACCTTTGCTGTATATCAGCGGCTCGATGGCGCAGGTCGTCGATCTGGAAACCATCTACCTGCAGAAACTGGGCGCGGCCTGCGTCGCCGCCTACAACGCCTATTCGATGTGCTGCGATTTGCCCAATGTGCGCTTCCTCGCCATGGATGCGCGCCACTGCGCCGGCGCCGAGATGGCCGAGATGATGGCCTATGCGGCCTCGGTCGGCGGCAAGGCGGCGCGCCGCGATGTCGGCGCCGCCGGCTTCATCGGCAATGCCACCGACGCCACCGCGCATTACTTCGGCAACGAGAAGGGCTTCGGCACCATGCCGCATGCCCTGATCGGCTATGCCGGCTCAACGCTGCGCGCCGCCGAACTCTATGCCGAGACCTTCCCCGGCGAGCAGATGACTGTGCTGGTCGACTATTACGGCCAGGAAGTCACCGACGCGCTGGCGGTGTGCAACCGCTTCCCCGATGCCGCCAATGAAGGGCGGCTTGCTGTTCGCCTCGACACCCATGGCGGCCGCTATATCGAGGGCCTCGATCCGCAGGCCTCCTATGCCGTGCTGGAACGCCATGTGCCCAACGCGATCCGCCAGTATCGCACCGAGCATGAGCTGCGCTGGCTGGTCGGCACCGGCGTTTCCGGTGCCGCGATCTATCACATGCGCTCGACGCTCGACCGCGCCGGCTTCTTCAACGTGAAGATCGTCGCCTCATCGGGCTTCAATGCGGCTAAGTGCAAGGTGATGGCCAGCGTCTCGGCGCCGATCGACATCGTAGGCACCGGCTCGTATCTGCCCGACAGCTGGACGGAAACCTATGCCACCGCCGATATCGTCGCCTATGACGGTGTGCCGAGCGTGAAGGTCGGCCGCGAGTTCCTGCTGCGCCGCTAGCGCCCCAGTTTCGCCAGCGCTTCCGCCGCCAGCTTGCGGGTCAGTTCGCCGGCCGGCAGCTCGACCGCCAGCCGCGCCGCCTGGCCCGACCACTGATTGCTGAACTCGCCATTGCCGGTCGGCTCCAGTTTGCTGCGGATCGGCACCAATGCACTGCCGGCAGTGGGGAAGGCCGGCGCATCGGGCGACAGCGGCCCCTGTTCGCGCATCAGCCGGTTCATGATGCCGCGTGCCGGCCGGCCGGTGAACAGGTTGGTCAGCGCGGTGGCATCGCTCGGCGCGCTTTTCAGCGCGGCGCGGTGATAGGGCGCGATGGTGGCTTCCGGGCTCAGCAGGTAAGCCGTGCCGATCTGCACGGCGGCGGCGCCCAGTGCCAGGGCGGCGACGATGCCGCGCGCATCACTGATGCCGCCGGCCGCGATCACCGGCAGCTTCACCGCATCCACCACCTGCGGCAGCAGCGCGAACAGCCCGATCTGCTGTGCCATGTCGGGCGAGAGGAAATTGCCGCGATGGCCGCCGGCTTCCAGGCCCTGGGCGATGATGGCGTCGCAGCCCTGCCGTTCCAGCCAGACGGCTTCCTCGACCGTGGTGGCAGAGGCGATCACCTTGGCGCCGGTGGCTTTCACGCGGTCCAGCAGGGCCTGCGCAGGCAGGCCGAAATGAAAGCTCACCACTTCGGGTTTGTAGTGCTCGACCAGCTGGCAGAAGGCTTCGTCGAACGGCGCACGCCCGGTCACCGGCAGCGGCGCTTCCGCATCCAGGCCGAATTCGCGGTAATAGGGCGCCAGCCGGCGGCGCCAGTTTTGCAGCCGGGCCGGATCATCGGCCGGCGGCTGATGGCAGAAGAAATTCACATTGAGCGGTTTGCCGGTGGCCTGGCGGATGATATCGAGCGCGGTGCGGGCTTGGTCATGGCTCAGCATGGCGCAGGGCATCGATCCCAGGCCGCCGGCCTCGCAGACCGCAATGGCCATCTGCGGCGTGGTCGCGCCGGCCATCGGCGCCTGCAGGATCGGCAATTCGATGCCGAACAGATCGAGGATGCGCCGGTCGGGCCAGACGGCCATGATTCCCTCCCAGGGGGCTTGTTTTGCCCATCCTAGGTCCGGCGGCCCTGTGGTGCTAGAGGCCTTTCAGCGCCGCCGTCGCGCCTTCGGCCGCCTCGATGCCGAGCAGCTGCTGCATGGCATCGACATCTTCCAGCAGCGGCGTCAGGCCGCGGCCCTGGAAATGCTGCACGCCCAGGCCGATGCCGGCGGCAACGGCGCCGGTGCTGTCGCAATGGCAGAAGATGCCCTTGTGCCGCAGCATCTCCTGGTGCTGGGGCGACAGCGACTGCAGTTCAGCGGTCATCCGGCTGAGCAGCGCGGCATCGGCATCGAATTTCAGATAGTCGGCGGTCTGCCAGTCCTGCTCGCTCAGGCGCGCGACAGTGTCCGCATGGATGCCGTCGAGGCAGAGCTTGACCTCATGGCGCCGCAGGATCTGCAGGGCGGTTTCGCGCAGGGCCGGGTTGGTCTGCCATTCGACCAGCGGAATCTCCACCATCAGCTGGCGCACCTCGACGGCCGGCTTTTCGGTCAGCAGGCGCAGGAAGGCGGTGCTGATGACGGTGACCAGATGCAGGTTGATCGACAGCGGCCGGCGCAGGCTGCGATGCTCGGCCATGATCTGCGCCATGATGCGCTGGTCGAGCAGTTCGGTCGCCTTGCCGAACAGCCAGATATTATCGCGCAGCGACATGCCCACGGCGCGTTCGACGGCGGCGATGGAAATCCAGGTTTCATCGGCCAGCGCCGCCGGCGCCTGATTGGGCAGTAGCGTCCAGATCACCTGCCGGCGCCGCTGGCTGGCCAGGTCGGCCTGCCAGAGGATGCGATGCACATCGATCACCTTTGACAGGGCATCGAGGTCGGGCGGCGCTTCATCGCGCAACGGCACAACCCGTTCCGATGGCGGGGCGGGCGACTGTTCCATCAGGCGGCGGGCCGCCTCGGCGAAGCTGTCGGCCTGCTTGTCCATGTCGAACTGGCGCAGGCTGATCGAGCCATGGCGCCGTTCCTGCAATTCGTCGCTCAGGGCCTCCAGCTTGCCGCGCAGCCGCTGCATCACTTCGGGCACGGCCAGCAGGACCAGGATATTGCGCGCCAGCGGCACGGCATCGACCGGCTCGCCCAGGCTGCGCTCCTCGATGAACCGCGCCATGCTGCGGAACATGATGCGGCTGTGAATGTTGGGGATGGCCGACAGGTCGATCAGCACGGCGATCTTGCCGGCATGCTGCCGGCGCAGGCGTGCGGCGATCTGGTGGAGCGGGACTGCCGCGGGCATCACGGCGCTGATCTTCTGTTCCATCTGGATTAATCCTCGATCACCAGGGTTACCCGGCGATTGCGCGCGCGGCTTTCAGGATCGGTATTCTGCACCAGCGGCCGGGAATCGGCATAGCCTATTGCGCGCAGGCGGCGCACGGGCAGGCCATTGTCGGTCAGGACACGTACCACCGCGCCAGCGCGGCCGGCGGACAATTCCCAGTTGGACGGAAAGCGGTCGGACCGGATCGGCCGGTCGTCGGTATGGCCTTCCACCGAGATCACGCCGGGCAGGTCGCGCAGCAGGGCGGTCAGGCGGTGCAGCATGCGCTGGCCGTCCGGCCCGATCTCGCTTTGGGCCGAGGCAAACAGCAGGCGGTCGCGGATCGCGATGCTGACGCGGTTTTCCTGGATCTGCAGCTGCACCTGATCCTCCAGGCCGTTGCGCCGCAGGGCCTCGACCCAGCGGTCGACGGTGGCGCGGGTCATCGGGGACACCGTGACATTGGCGGGCAGGGGCTGGTCCGCCGGCACAGCCGGCTTCGCAGCGGGCGCCTCGGGTGTCATGGCCGCATCGGCGAAATCATGGCGTGGCAGCGTGCCGGTTTCGATCTGCAGCACATTCACCACGGTGGGGCGGGTTTTCTTGTCGATCCACAGCATGCCGACCAGGGTGAGAAACACGATCATCAGCAGCGTGACCATGTCCATGTAGCTGACCACCCAGTCCTCGCTTTCCTCGGCCGCACTGCCGGCGGCATGCGTCTCGGCCAGCAGGGCCATGCGGCGGGCTGCCAGTGCCGCTTTCGGGGCTGCCTTCGGCTCAAGCGCGGATTTCATCGCGGGTCTCGTTCAGGAAGGCCTGCATGGCATCGGCCACCACGGTGGGCGAGCGGCCAAGCGATACCAGCATCACGCCTTCCAGCAGGATGTTGAGCGTGGCGATGCGGCGCTGGGTACGCTGCTCGATCTTGATGGCAATCGGCTTGAAGATCAGGTTCGACAGCACCACGCCATACAGCGTGGCCAGCATGGCCACCGCCATGCCGCTGCCGACGCGGGCGATATCGCCCGAGCCCAGCTCGCGCAGCATGGCCACCATGCCGGCCAGCGTGCCGAGCAGGCCGAAGCCGGGCGCCAGCGCGGCCAGCGTGCGGAACAGCCGGGCCTGGGCGCTTTCGATCTCGGCCATCTTGCGGATGCGCCAATTCATGATCTGCATCAGGTCGTCCATCGGCGTGCCGTCGATCACCAGCTGCAGACCGAGCCGCAGAAAAGGGCTGCTGACCCGCGCGGCGCGTTCCTCGGCCTGCTGGATGCGCTTTTGCGCCAGATGGCGGGCCACATCGACCAGGTCGGTGATTTCGGTGCGGATGCTGGTATCGGAGCGGAAGATGGCGCCGAAGGCATGCAGCGCGGCCAGCAGTTCGCGGCCCTGGAAGGCGATCAGCGCCGAAACCGTCACGCCGCCGAACACGATGATGAAGCCGGTCAGGTTCAGATAGGCAAGCAGGTCGCCCTCGCTGGCGGCGACAAACCACAGCAGCGCCAGCGCACCGGTCAGTCCGATCACGGTGACCATGCTGATCTGGCCGCTGCGGCGCTGGGCCGGCCGGGGGCTCACGGCAGGTCTTTCCGGCGGTCTCCGGCGGGAGACAGGGCACGGTGCGTTTCGGCAATCATTTTGTGGAATCGTTTCGGGGACGGCATCGGGAAATCGGCGAAGGGTCAGTCTTGCAACGGACGCTCGTAGATTCGATGACCCAGATCAATTTGAAATCCGGATACCCACCGCTAAATTTTTGGCAACGTTCCGGTGAAACGGTGGAATCTGCAACTTTTGCAGTAGTTCATTTGCCGTCTGTGGCACGCTTCGGGCGAAATACCGCTTCGGCGCGCGGCCGCAGGCGCCCCGGGTGGCCGGCGACATGATGCCGCCGGCCACCGCAATCAACAGCGGCCGGCGCTATTCCGGCTTCACATCGGCGATCTTGATCACCTCGGCCCAGCGCTTGATGTCGTCCTGCAGGAAGGCGGCGAAGGCCTTGTCGGTCTTCACGTTCACCGCCATGCCCTGCTTGAAGAAGGTCTCGCGCACGCTGTCCTTCTTCATCACATCCAGGATCAGCTGGCGATAGCGCGCCAGCGCCGCGTCCGGCACGCCGGCGGGGGCGAGGATGCCAAGCCAGGCATCGGCCTCCACACCCTTCACGCCAGCCTCGTTCACGGTCGGCAGCTCGGGCAGATGCGGCGAGCGCTTGGGCGAGGCAACCGCGATGGCGCGCAGCTTGCCGGCCTGGATCTGCGTCAGCACGGTAGGCGTGGTGGCGAAGCTGCAATCGACATGGCCGCCCAGCAGATCCTGCAGCAGCGGCGCCGAGCCCTTGTAGGACACATGCGTCATGTTCACGCCGGCCTTGGTCTTGAACAGCTCCAGCGTCAGATGCGAGGCCGAGCCCTGGCCGGTCGAGCCGCAGTTGATCTTCCCCGGGTCTTTCTTGGCCAGCGCCACCAGGTCGGCCACGGTTTTCACCGGCAGATCGTTCTTCACCACCAGGATATGCTGCAGGTCGGCCAGCAGCGCGATGGGCGCGAAATCCTTCACCGGATCGTAGCCGCCGCCATTGGGCAGCAGCGAGATGTTGGTGGAGAAGGTCTGGTTGGTGCTGGCGATCAGCTGCGTGCCATCGGCCGGGCCACGCGCCACGCGCAGGGTGCCGATCACGGTGGCGCCGCCGGGCACATTCTCCACCACGGCCGGCTGGCCCAGGCCAGCGCTGATCTCCTGCGCCACCAGGCGGGCCAGGCTGTCGGTCGGCCCGCCTGCGGGGTAGGGCACGACGACCGTGACCGCCTTGGACGGCGCCCAGCCTTGCGCGAAGCTGAAACCGGGCATGGCGGTGAGCATGGCAGCGCCGCTGCCCAGTTCGATGAACTGGCGACGATTGAACATGGGTATTCCTCCGCGAAACGACGTTTTTTGCAAACTCTTGGGCCTGAGGTTACAGCGTTTCCGGGCTCACGCGCACCAGTTGCTTGCCGAAATTTTTGCCGGTCAGCAGTCCCATGAAGGCCTTGGGGGCATTCTCCAACCCCTCGGCGATGTCTTCGCGGTATTTCAGTTTGCCCTGCTTGATCCAGCCGGCCATCTCGGTGATCGCGCCAGGCCAGTAGCTCATATGCTCGGAGATGATGAAGCCCTGCACTTTTGCGCGGTTTACCAGAATATGGCGCATGCCGGTGAAGGCATGCGGCTTGCCGTCATAGCCTGAGATCAGGCCGCAGATGGCGATGCGCGCGAAGCTGTTCAGCCGGCCGAACACCATCTCCATGATATCGCCGCCGACATTCTCGAAATACGCATCGACGCGATCCGGCGTTGCCGCCTTGAAGGCGGCCTGCATGTCGCCCGCCTTGTAGTCGATGCAGGCATCGAAGCCGAGATCCTTCACCACGTAATCGCACTTGTCCTTGCCGCCGGCGATGCCGACCACGCGGCAGCCCTTGATCTTGGCGATCTGGCCTACGGCCGAACCGACCGCGCCCGACGCGGCCGAAACCACCACGGTTTCGCCGGCCTTGGGCTCGCAGATCTGCATCAGGCCGTAATGGGCGGTGCAGCCCGGCATGCCCAGCACGCCCAGCGCGGTGGAGATCGGCGCCACCTTGGGATCGAGCACGCGCAGTTCATTGGCCTTGGCGACGGCATAGCCCTGCCAGCCCAGCATGCCGTTCACATAGGTGCCGACCGGCAGCTTCTCGACGTTGCTCTCGATCACCTGGCCCACCGTGCCGCCGCCCATCATGTCGCCCGGATTGAGATGGGCGGCATAGCTGCGCACCGCGTCCATGCGGCCGCGCATATAGGGGTCGAGCGAGAGGTAGATGTTGCGCACCAGCACCTGGTCGGGACCGGGCTTGGGGATGTCGCGCTGGACGATCTCGAAATCGGCCTCGGTGACCGCACCCTTGGGGTGCTGCTTCATCAGGACTTGCGTGTTCTTGGTCATGGTGGCCTCCCTGCCGAAATGGCGTGTTTTGTGGGAGGTAGTTAAGGCAAATCCACACCGCTTAGGAAGGCCCGCCGGCCGCTGACGTTGCGGCAGCGGCGATCTTTGCCTAGGGCACCAGCACGTAACTGCCTGGCGCATCGGCCAGCGGAGCATAGCCGGCCGCAGCGGCGCCCATGCCGGGCGGGGCGACCGGGGTGCCCGATGCGGCCTGCAGCCAGGCCAGCCATTCCGGCCACCACGACCCGTCATGCTTGGGTGCCGTCGCCAGCCATGCATCGGGATCGATATAGCGGTCGGCATGGCCTTTCGCCATCACCTGATAGGTCCGCGCCACGCCGCCGGGCGGCGACACGATGCCGGCATTGTGGCCGCCGGTGGTGAGCAGGAAGGTGATGTCGGTATCGGTCAGCAGGTGCAGCTTGTAAACCGAGCGCCAGGGCGCGACATGATCCCAGGCGGTCGCCACCGCAAAGACCGGCGCACGGATATCGCTCAGCGCCACCGGATGTCCGCCGGCGACGAAGCGGCCTTCGGCCAGATCGTTGTGTAGGAACAGTTTGCGCAGGTATTCGGAATGCATGCGATAGGGCATGCGGGTGGCATCGGCATTCCACGCCATCATGTCGGTCATGCGGCGCGGTTCGCCCATCAGGTAGTTGTGCACCAGGCGCGACCAGATCATGTCGTTCGAGCGCAGCAGCTGGAAGGCCCCGGCCATCTGGCGCGAGTCGAGATAGCCCTGCTGCCACATCACATCGTCGAGGAAGCTGAGCTGGCTTTCGTTGATGAACAGCGTCAGTTCGCCGGCCTCGGTGAAATCGGCCTGCGCCGCCAGCAGGGTGACTGTCTTCAGCCGCTCGTCGCCATCGCGCGCCATTGCGGCGGCGGCGATCAGCAGCAGGGTGCCGCCCAGGCAATAGCCCACCGCATGCACCTTCTGCTGCGGCACGATCGCGTTGACCGCCGCCAGCGCGTCCATCACGCCCAGCGTGCGGTAATCCTCCATCGTCAGGTCGCGGTCGCCAGCATCGGGATTTTTCCACGACAGGCAGAAGACGGTATGGCCCTGGCTGACCAGATAGCGGATCAGCGAATTCTGCTGCGACAGGTCGAGGATGTAATATTTCATGATCCAGGCCGGCACGATCAGGACCGGTTCCGGCCGCACGGTGCCGGTTTGCGGCGCATACTGGATCAATTCGATCAGGGCATTGCGATACACCACCTTGCCCGGCGTGGCGGCAAGATTGCCGCCGACGGTGAAATCCTCCGTGCCGGCCGGTTTGCGGCCAGCCAGCTGGCGCTGCCAGTCGTCGATGAAATTGCGCCAGCCATCGATCAGGTTCCGGCCGTTCTGTTCGACGGTGCGCTGCAGCACTTCCGGATTGGTCCACAGGAAATTCGACGGTGCCATCATGTCGAGAATCTGCCGCGAGGCGAATTCGACCTGGTTGCTGTGCTGCTGCGTCATGCCATCAATGCCGGTGGTGGCGTTGTGCCACCACTGCTGCTGCAGCAGGAAGGCCTGGCTGAGCAGGTTGAACGGCCATTGTTGCCAGGCCGGGGCGGCAAAGCGCCGGTCCTGCGGCAGCGGCTCGATGCAGGCTGGCGCTTCGGGGCCCTGCAGGGCACAGCGGCTCATATAGGTGGCCAGCCGCGACAGCTTGCGGGCCGCCTTCATGGCCAGGAAGGTCTGCTGCCCGGGCGACAGGGCCAGATGCACGGCCCAGTCGAGATAGGCAGCCCACAGGGCCGAGGGTGCCAGGCCGCCCGTCAGTCGGGCGGCCTGGGCATGCAGTGTGCGGTCGATGATCTTGGCCAGCGGTTCATCGCTGGCTGCGGGCCGGGACGGCTCGGTTTCAGCCGGACGCGGGGCGACCATGCGCGGTGGACTCAACTGATTCATGGTTTTGCAATCCAACCGTCTGAATGGCGGGCCATCGGTCCGGCCACAACGGACCTGTTATGCCGCTTTTCCCCGTGCCGCCTCTGCGGCCGGCTGCGTCGGTATCTTGGCCTGCGCATGTTTCCACATGTCCTGCAGCCCGTCGGCATAGATCGTTGCGATCTGCCAGCCGCAGCCCCAGGCCAGGTCATTGATATGGCGCATGCGCGCGATCATGCGTTCCGAACTGTCATGCAGCTCGGTGAAATAGGCCGACAGGCCGGCCGCCGGATCGTCGCCGGCCTTCGGCGGCGCGAGGCTCTTCAGCAGCTGTTCACTTTCCAGCTTGAACAGTTCCGGCTCGCTTTCCCAGATCGCCTGGCTGGTCTTGGCCAGCACGTCATAGGCACGGGCGAAGGTGGCGGCGCCGCGTTCCTGGACATCGCTCAGATTGGCGGCCAGCATGGCGGCAGGTTCGAAGCTGGGGATTTTGGCGGTCTGCGTGGCAGGCATGGCGGACTCTCCTGAGTGGGTGTGCTCCTGAACGATTAAACAGCATCAGCATGACAGCTTCTCGATCGCGCGCATTGATCAGCGTCAAGCCGCATCGCATGCGGATTTGGGGCGCTTGTCGGCGACAGGCAACCCTGCGTTTCATGATGTGATGCGACGCCGGCTGATCTGCCGGCACGGGCCAAGGCCGGTATGCCGGGAAATTTTCGCGGGCATATGCCATTTCTGCTGATCTGGGGCTGGTTACGGTACTAGTCCATCCGGTATCCGGCGGGCTACACTGCCCCGCCTTGAGCCACACTGGCTGCAAGGGTAAGTATCGGCCCCTCAAGCATTTAACCCCGCTGTACCGATGTCCGCCGCTCCGCCCGTCACACCCGCCGACCGCCTTCGCATCGCCATGGCCCAGATCAACCCGGCCGTGGGCGACATCGCCGGTAACCGCCGGCTGGTGGAGCAGGCCCGCGCCAGTGCCGCGGCCGGACAGGCCGATCTGGTGGTGTTCCCCGAACTGGTGATCGTCGGCTATCCGCCGGAAGACCTGGTGCTGCGCCCCTCGGTGCAGGAGGCCTGCGAGGCTGCCGTGCGCGACCTGGCGGCCCAGACCGCCGATGGCGGTCCGGCATTGCTGGTCACCTCGCCCTGGCGCGAGAAGAACAATCTGTACAATTCCGCGCTGCTGCTCGATGGCGGCGAGATCGTCGCCGTGCGGCACAAGCATGAGCTGCCGAATTACGGCGTGTTCGACGAGAAGCGCCATTTCGCCGCCGGGCCGCTGCCGGGTCCGATGGTGTTCCGCGGCGTGCGGCTCGGCGTCATGGTCTGCGAAGACATGTGGATGCCCGATGTGGCCGAATGCCTGTCGGAAACCGGCGCCGAAATGCTGATCGTGCCGAATGGCTCGCCCTATGAAGAGAACAAGTGGGACCAGCGCCTGCCGCTCGGCATTGCGCGTGTGGTCGAAACCGGCCTGCCGCTGATGTATGTCAACCGCACCGGCGGCCAGGACGAACTGGTGTTCGATGGCGGCGGCTTCGTGCTCAATGCCGATCACAGCCTGCCGGTGCGCCAGCCTGATTTCATCGACGACATCGCGGTCACCGAATGGCATCGCGGCAACGACGGCTGGGTCTGCGCCAAGGGCCATATCGAACAGCCGCTCAACACCATGTCCAGCATCTACCAGGCCATGGTGGTCGGCCTGCGCGATTATGTGAACCGCAACCGCTTCCCCGGCGTGGTGCTCGGCCTGTCGGGCGGCATCGATTCCGCGCTGTCGGCGGCGGTCGCGGTCGATGCGCTGGGCCCGGAGCGCGTGCGCTGCGTGATGCTGCCGTCGAAATACACGTCGAAGCGCAGCCTCGACGATGCCGCCGCCTGTGCCAAAGCGCTCGGCGTGCCCTACGAGACCATCCCGATCGAGCCGGCCTATCAGGCTTTCGAGAGCATGCTCGGCCCGGCTTTCAGGGATACGAAGCTCGACATCACCGAAGAGAATCTGCAGTCGCGCATCCGCGGCGTCACCCTGATGGCGCTCAGCAACAAGTTCGGCCATATGGTGCTGACGACGGGCAACAAGTCGGAAATGTCGGTCGGCTATGCCACGCTCTATGGCGATATGTGCGGCGGCTACAGCGTGCTGAAAGACGTCTACAAGATGACTGTCTATGCGCTGTCGCACTGGCGCAATGAAAACCGCCCGCTGGAAAGCCTCGGTCCCGAAGGCGTGGTGATTCCGGCGGCCATCATCGAGCGTGCGCCGACCGCCGAGCTGCGCGACAACCAGACCGACCAGGACAGCCTGCCGCCCTACGAACAGCTGGATGCCATCCTGGAAATGCTGGTGGAAAAGGAAATGCCGGTGCGCGAAATCGTCGCCGCCGGCCAGCCCGAGGATGTGGTGCGCCGGATTCAGCACCTGCTCTATATCGCTGAATACAAGCGGCGCCAGGCGCCGCCCGGCGTCAAGCTCACCGCCCGCAATTTCGGCCGCGACCGCCGCTATCCGATTACCAACGCCTTCCGGGATGCGCCCAAGGATTCTGGGAAATGACCGGCATCTCGGTACGTTTCGCGCCGAGCCCCACGGGCCGGCTGCATGTCGGCAATGCGCGTGGTGCGCTGCTGAACTGGCTGTTTGCGCGCAAATCCGGCGGCAGCTTCCTGCTGCGGCTGGACGACACCGATACGGCGCGTTCCACCGATGACTTCGCCCAGGGCATCGAGGCCGATCTGCGCTGGCTCGGGCTCGACTGGGACCGCTTTGCCAAACAGTCCGACCGTTTCGCACTCTACACGGCGGCGACGGACAGGCTGAAATCAAGCGGGCGCCTTTATCCCTGCTACGAAACCGCGGAAGAACTCGACCTGCGCCGCAAGATCCAGCTCAGCCAGAAAAAGCCGCCGGTCTATAATCGTGCCGCACTGAAGCTGACCGATGACGACCGCGCCAAACTGGAAGCCGAGGGCCGCAAGCCGCATTGGCGGTTCAAACTTGAGCATCGCATCACTGCCTGGGACGATATCGTGCATGGCCGCGTCGAGATCGATGCCGCTTCCTTAAGCGATCCCGTGCTGGTGCGCTCCGATGGCTATCCGCTCTATACGCTCTCCTCGGTCGTCGATGACGGCGACCTGAAGATCAGCCATGTGATCCGCGGCGAGGATCATGTCACCAACACGGCGGCGCAGATCCAGCTGTTCGAGGCGCTCGGCTATACCGTGCCCACCTTCGGCCATTTCTCGCTGCTGCTCGATGCCGATGGCGGCGGCCTGTCCAAGCGTCTGGGCTCGCTGTCGCTGGCCGATCTGCGCGATCAGGGCTACGAGCCGATGGCGCTGAATTCGCTGCTCGCCCGGCTGGGTTCGGCCGATCCGGTCGAGCCGCAGCTTGAACTGGCCACGCTGGTGGCCGGCTTCGATCTCGGCCGTTTCAGTCGTGCGCCGGCCCGCCTCGATCCGCATGAGCTTGATCTGCTCAATGCCAAGCTGCTGCATGCGATGGACTTCGCGGCGGTGCAGCCGCGTCTGCCGGCTGGCGCCACCGAAGCCTTCTGGCTCGCCGTGCGCGGCAATATCGGCCGGCTGTCCGAGGCCGCCGACTGGTGGCCGGTGATCTCTGGCGACATTGCGACGGTGATCGAAGACAGGGCGGTGGTGGATGCCGCCGCCGAGACTCTGCCGGCCGAGCCCTGGGACGGCACCACCTGGAAGGCCTGGACCCAGCAAATTTCCGCCAAGACAGGCGCCAAGGGGAAGGCTCTGTTCCACCCCCTGCGGCTGGCCTTGACCGGGCGCGACAAGGGGCCTGAAATGGCGCCGCTGCTGCCGCTGATCGGTCGCGACCGCGTGGCCCGGCGCCTGAGAGGAATGTGACGTGAGCAAGGACCGCGTTTATCTGTTCGACACGACGTTGCGGGACGGTGCCCAGACCCAGGGTGTCGATTTCTCGGTCGAGGACAAGCGCGTCATTGCCAGGGCGCTGGATAAACTCGGCGTTGCCTATATCGAGGGCGGCTGGCCCGGCGCCAATCCCACCGATTCCGAATTCTTCGCCGCCAAGCCGGCCCTGAAGCGCGCCAGGTTCGTCGCCTTCGGCATGACCAAGCGGCCGGGCCGCTCTGCCGAGAATGATCCGGGCCTCGCCGCCATCCTCAATGCCAGCGCCGATGCCGCCTGCCTGGTCGGCAAGAGCTGGGATTTCCAGGTCGATGTCGCGCTCGGCATTTCGCTGAACGAGAATCTTGAGCTGATTGCCGACAGCATTGCCGCCGCCCAGAAGAAATTCGGCGAGGCGATGTTCGATGCCGAGCATTTCTTCGATGGCTACAAGGCCAATCCGAAGTTTGCCTTCGACTGCCTGAAGACGGCGCTGGATGCTGGTGCGCGCTGGGCCGTGCTCTGCGACACCAATGGCGGCACCATGCCCTATGAGGTCGAGCGTATCGTCGGCGAGGTGGTGGCCAAGCTCGGCGATGGCGCGAAGCTCGGCATCCATACCCATAACGACACCGAGAATGCGGTGGCCAACACGCTGGCCGCGGTGAAAGCCGGCGTGAGACAGGTGCAGGGCACGCTGAACGGTCTGGGCGAGCGCTGCGGCAATGCCAATCTGATCGCGCTGATCCCCTCGCTGATGCTCAAGCCCTGGTTCGCCGAGCATATCGATATCGGCCTGAGCGATCAGGATCTCACCCATCTGACCACCACCTCGCGCCTGCTGGACGAGCTGCTCAACCGCGCGCCGAACCGCCATGCCGCCTATGTCGGCGCCTCGGCCTTTGCGCATAAGGGCGGGCTGCATGTCTCGGCGGTGATGAAAGACCCGCGCACCTACGAGCACATCCCGCCGGAGACGGTGGGCAACACGCGCAAGATCCTGATCTCCGACCAGGCCGGCCGCTCGAACCTGCTGGTGCGGCTGAACGAGGCCGGCATCAAGTATGATCCGAATGACAGCCGGCTCAATGCGCTGCTCGATGACGTGAAGCAGCGCGAGGCCGAGGGCTACAGCTACGACGGCGCCGAGGCGAGCTTCGAGGTGCTGGCGCGCCGCGCGCTCGGCCAGATGCCGGAATTTTTCCGGATCCGCAGCTTCCGCGTGATGGTAGAACGTCGCCACAATGCGCGCGGCGAGCTGGTCACCATCTCGGAAGCCACCGTGAAGCTGGATGTCGATGGCCAGACGCTGTTCTCGGTGGCGGAAGGCAACGGCCCGGTCAACGCGCTGGATCATGCGCTGCGCAAGGATCTCGGCCGTTACCAGGGCTATATCGACGACCTGCGCCTGGTCGATTTCAAGGTGCGTATCCTCAATGGCGGCACCGAGGCGACCACGCGGGTGATGATCGAGTCCGCCGATGCCGCGGGCAATCGCTGGTTCACCGTCGGCGTGTCGCCCAACATCATCGATGCCGCCTTCGTGGCGCTGATGGATTCGATCCAGTGGAAGCTGCTGCGCGATGGCGCCCAGCCCTCGAAGTAATGACCGGAACAAACAGGCCGAAGCTGGGCAAATACGCGCCGCCGGGCCCGCTGCGGCGCGGCCCGGTGATCGTGCTGGTCGAGCCGCAGCTGGGCGAGAATATCGGCGCGGCGGCGCGCGCCATGCTGAATTGCGGCATCACCGAACTGCGCCTGGTCAATCCGCGCGACGGCTGGCCCAACCCGGCGGCCTATGTGCTGGCCAGCAAGGCTGATCCGGTGCTGGATGCGGTCAGCGTGTTCACCAGCACTGCCGATGCGGTCGCCGACCTGCATCGCATCTATGCCACCACGGCGCGCCATCGCGACATGATGAAAGAGGTCGTCACCCCGCGCGAGGCGGCAGCCCGCATGCGCGCCGAAGAGAAGGACGGCTTCCGCGTCGGCATCCTGTTCGGCCGCGAGCGCACCGGGCTGGACAATGAAGACGTCGCCCTGGCCCATATCGGCATCAGCGTGCCGCTCAATCCGGGCTTTTCCTCGCTCAATCTGGCCCAGGCCGTGCTGCTGCTCGGTTATGAGTGGTTCACGGCGGCTGACGACACGGCGCCGAGCCGGCTCGACACCGTGCGCGGCGGTTTCGCCACCCAGGAGGAACTGCAGGGCCTGTTCGACCACATCGTGGACGAGCTGAACCAGTCGGCGTTTTTCCACAATGTCGAGCCCAAGCGCGGCGCCATCCTGCGCAACCTGCGCAGCGCTTTGCAGCGCGTGCCGCTGGCGAGCCAGGAAGTCCACACCTTCCGCGGCATGCTGAAGGCGATCGCGCAGGGACGGCCGCTGCGCGCGGCCCTGCGCAGGAAGAAGCCGGCCGAAGAGTAGGGCAGCGCCCGATTGCAGCGCGACAATTCCGCGCTGGACCGGCTCGGCTGTTGCGTCCTAGGATTGCCGTAACAAAAGGAGCCCCCATGTGCCAGGCAACAGCATCCGCGACCCCCACCCAGCAGGCCGATGACGAACGCGTGCGCATCACGCGCTGGGATTTCGCGCCCGGTGCCGCCACCGGCTTCCATGTGCATGAATATCCCTACACGGTGACCTATCTCACCGCTGCGAAACTGAAGATCGTCGACAAGGATGGCCAGGAAAGCCTGGTCGAGATGGCCGCCGGCGGCAGCTACTCGCGGCCCAAGGGCATTGCCCATGACGTGATCAATGCCGGCGCCGCACCGATGGCCTTCGTGGAAGTCGAGATCAAGCTGGGCGCTTAACCCTTCTTCGCCATGCCGATGCTCTTGCCGGCCTGCGGCGGGCGCGGCAGCCGGTCATGGCCGGCCAGCATCGCGGCGAACAGGCGCTGGTGTTCGGCCGGGAAGGGACAGCTGCGGCGCGTCGCCAGATCGACATGCACCAGGATCTGTTCGCTGGTCGCCGCCAGATAGCCCTTCTCGGCGTGATACATGCCCATGAAATAGTGGATGCGCTTGGCGTCAGCCCCCAGCAGCTGGAAGGTGAAGCGCAAGGCATCGCCCTCGACCACCTCCTGCAGATAGCAGACATGGGTTTCCAGCACGAAGGTGCTCAGGTTGGTGCGCTGCACATAGCTCCAGTCGAGATCGAAGGGGATGAAAAACCGGTCCAGCGCCTGGTCGAAGATCACGTTGTAATAGCCGACATTCATATGGCCGTTGGCATCGATATGCTCAGGCCGCACCACCATGCCGGTCAGCTCTAATGCCGCATCGAAGGGCTGTTGAGCGTAATCCAGCGTGTCTTGAGAAGAATTCATCACAATCGCCTTGCCGGTTTCGTTTCCTCGGATACCCTAGTGTCCATGTCCTGGGACCCGACGCAATACCTGAAATTTGCCGGCGAGCGGCTGCGCCCCGCCGTCGACCTGCTGGCCCGCGTGCCGCTGGTGGCGCCGGCCTCCGTGGTCGATCTCGGCTGCGGCGCCGGCAATCTCACGCCGCTGATCCAGCAGCGCTGGCCGCAGGCCAGACACACCGGCGTCGATTCCTCGCCCACCATGCTGGCGAAAGCGCGCCTCGATTATCCGGCCGCCGATTTCGTCGAAGCCGATGTGGCAACCTGGCGCCCGGCCCAGCCGGTCGATCTGCTCTATTCCAATGCGACGCTGCACTGGCTCGACAATCACGAGACGCTGATCCCCGGCCTGCTGGACTGCCTGAAGCCCGGCGGCTGGCTCGCCATCCAGATGCCGCGCAATTTCGGTGCGCCCTCGCATATGTGCATCGTCGACACCATCGAGCTGGGGCCGTGGCGGTCGAAGCTTGAGCCGCATCTGCGCCGTCGCCCGGTCGCCGAGCCGGCGGCCTACTGGCGCATGCTGAGCGGCATCACGGCGTCGCTGGAGATCTGGGAGACCGAGTATCTGCAGGTGCTGTCGGGCGCCAACCCGGTGGCGGAATACACCAAGGGCACCTGGCTCAAGCAGTTCCTCGACCGCCTGGAGGAGCCCGAGCGCAGCGCGTTTGAGGCCGACTACCGCCAGCGCGTGGTGACGCATTACGGCAAGGAAGCTGACGGCCGCACGCTGTTTCCCTTCCGCCGCCTGTTCATTCTGGCGCAGAAGCCGCAGGTGGTGTGAGGGCGTAGGGTAGGGCGCGCCGATCGTCACACCATAAACGTCACCCTCGGATTTATTCCGAGGGTCCATCCCCACCATCCGCGCATCGGAACACGCAGATGGACCCTCGGGACAAGCCCGAGGGTGACGATATGAGCAATTCAGGCTGCTGCAGATAATTGCTCCCGCGGCGATCCTGCGCGACACTTCCCCCATGATCGCCGCCCTCACCACCATCCTGCTCTGCCAGCTGGCCGGCGAAGTGCTGGCGCGCGGCGTCGGGCTGCCGATCCCCGGCCCGGTGCTCGGCCTGGTGCTGATGCTGCTGGTGCTGGGCCTGCGCGACCGTTTCCGCGCCCGTCTGCCAGACATGCTGACCGGGCCGCAGCTGGAAACCACCGGCAAGACCATCCTGGCGCATCTCTCCCTGCTGTTCGTGCCGGCCGGCGTCGGCGTGGTGCAGCGGCTCGATGTCTTCGGCGCCTATGCCACGGCACTGGCCATCACCCTGGTGGTCTCCACCGTGGCGGCGCTCATCGCCACGTTGCTCACCTTCAAGCTCGTCCTGCGCCTCACCGGCGACAGGGAGGTGAGCCAGTGAGCAACGACTTCGCGCTCTGGGTCTTCCTGTCGCGCTCGCCGCTGCTCTGGCTGACGGTGACGCTGGCGGCTTACGTGGCCGCAGACCGCGTCTCGCAGGCGACCGGCCGGCATCCGCTGGCCAACCCGGTGCTGCACAGCATCTGGCTGATCGGCGCCATCCTGTGGGCGACATCCACGCCCTATGGCACATATTTCGAGGGCGCGCAGTTCGTGCATTTCCTGCTCGGCCCCGCGACAGTGTCCCTGGCTTTCCCGCTGTATGAGCATCGCAAGACCGTGCTGAAGACGCTGCTGCCGATGCTGGCGGCGCTGTTCGTCGGCTCCATCGTGGCGCTGGGGTCCGTGCTGCTGGTCGGCAGCCTGCTCGGCCTGCCGCAGGACCTGCTGGTGGCGATGGCGCCGAAATCGGTGACGGCGGCAGTCGCCATGGGCATCGCCAACACGCTGGGCGGCGACCCGGCGCTGACGGCGGTGATGGTGGCGCTCACCGGCATCCTCGGCGCCATCATCGTCACGCCGCTGTTCAACCTGCTGAAAGTCACCGACTGGCGGGCGAGGGGCTTCGCCGTCGGGCTGGCCTCCCATGGTATCGGCACCGCGCGGGCCTTCCAGGTGCATCCGCTGGCAGGCACCTTTGCCGGCATCGCCATGGGCCTGAACGCGCTGCTCACCGCCATCCTGGTGCCGCTGGCGCTCGGCCTGCTGGCGCGCTAAGTAGGATTGCGATTTGGGAGTGAAACGATGACCAGCAAGCCCGCAGACAAAGCCAAGGGTATGAAAAAGAACCTCGCCAACTATGGCGATGCCGGCTTTTCCGTCTTCCTGCGCAAGGCCTTCATCAAGGCACTGGGCTATACCGACGAGGCGCTGGAACGCCCGATCATCGGCATCGTCGATACCGACAGCGGCTACAATGCCTGTCACCGCAATGTGCCCGACCTGATCGAGGCCGCCTCGCGCGGCGTCATGCTGGCCGGCGGCATCCCGGTGCCGTTCCCGGTGATCTCGATCCAGGAAAGCTTCGCCAATCCTACCAGCATGTATCTGCGCAACCTGATGGCGATGGATTCGGAAGAGATGATCCGCGCCCAGCCGATGGATGCCGTGATCCTGATGGGCGGCTGCGACAAGACCGTGCCGGCGCTTCTCATGGGCGCCGCCAGCGCCAATGTGCCGGCCATCATGCTCGTCACCGGGCCCATGCTGGCCGGATCGTGGCGCGGCGAAAAGCTCGGCGCCTGCACGGATTGCCGCCGCTTCTGGGCGCGCTATCGCGCCGGCGAGGTGAATGACCAGGAAATCAACGAGGTGAATTCCGAACTCGCCCCCACCATCGGCACCTGCGGCGTGATGGGTACGGCCTCGACCATGGCGCTCACGGTGGAAGCGCTCGGCATGATGCTGCCGGGCGGCGCGGCCGTGCCGGCAGTCCACGCCGAACGTCGCCGGCTGGCCGAACAGACCGGCACGCGCGCCGTGGCGATGGCCGCCGAGGGGCTCACTCCTGACAAGATCCTCACCCCTGCTGCCTATCGCAACGCGCTGCGCGTGCTGCTCGCCATCGGCGGCAGCACGAATGCTCTTATTCACCTCACGGCCATGGCAGGCCGCTCCGGCATCGCCGTCGATCTCGAAGGCTATGACAGGATGGGCCGCGAGACGCCGGTGCTGGTCGACTTAAAACCCACCGGCCAGCATTACATGGAAGACCTGCACAAGGCCGGCGGGCTGACGCCGATCCTGCGCGAGCTGGGCGGCCTGATCGAGCGCGACTGCCTCACGGTGACGGGCAAAACGCTGGGCCAGAATATCGACGCCATGCCGCCCGGCTGGAAACAGGATGTGATCCGCACCATGGCGGCGCCGGTGTATAAAAATGGCGCCATGGCGGTGCTGCGCGGCAATCTCGCGCCCGATGGCGCCATCATCAAGCAGGCGGCGGCCACACAAAGCCTGCTGCAGCATGAAGGCCGCGCCGTGGTGTTCGACAGCCTGCCGGATATGGCGGCGCGGCTCGATGCGCCCGATCTCGATGTGAAGGCCGATGATATCCTGGTGCTGCGCAATGCCGGCCCCAAGGGCGCGCCGGGCATGCCCGAGGCCGGCTATATCCCGATCCCGAAAAAGCTGGCGCAAGCCGGCGTGAAAGACATGGTGCGCATTTCCGATGCGCGCATGAGCGGCACGGCCTATGGCACCATCGTGCTGCATATCGCGCCGGAATCGGCGGCCGGCGGTCCGCTGGCGCTGGTGCAGACCGGCGACCGCATCAAACTCGACACCGAAGGCCGCCGCATCGATCTGCTGGTGGACGAGGCGACACTGGAAAAACGCCGCGCGGCATTGCCGCCGCTGCCGACCGGCGAGGGAAGGCGCGGCTACGAGCGGCTCTATTTCGATACGGTGACGCAGGCCGAGCAGGGCTGCGACTTCGACTTCGCCATGCCGGCGATCACGAAAAAGGTGCCGTGACAAATTCTATTCAAGTTTGAACCGACGCCTAATAGCGATCACTAAAAATATGACCGACAGTGTTCCGCCTAGTCCGACCAGCGCGAGCCCCGTGGTCCAGTAAGGGGATGTACTTATTAATATTGGTTTTGATTGTATAATTCCGAGTGGATTTAAAATGCTGGAGATTGAGTAGGTAAGGCTCCGAAGTAGTTTTGCTTCAACGCTTGACCCGACAAGAGATTCTTTCCATCCAATTACCTCTGGCCCTTCAGGTTCTTTGATCGCACCCGCAAAGAAGCAGAGGCAGGTCATCAAAGCGAAAAAGAAAAGTAGAGACTTTAACGCCCTGGATGGGGAGTTTCCAAAATCTGCCATGATTTCATAGATCCAGCTGAAAAATCTGTTTGGAATACTCTCGAGTGATCGATCAAGTGCAAGTTCTGCGCTATGAAATACGCCTGCGGCGAGCATATTGTTCATCTTTAGAAGATGACTCCTGATATCTCGGAGACGTTGAGGATTCATATCTGTGCCAGCTTCTCTAGGCAGATATAGATTTCGAATTATGACAGGACCGCTGAACGGGTTATTTATTTCACCACTCTGAACAACTAAAGAAAGAACTCCTCCTCCATTCACTTCTAAGTGGCGGATTGCATTTTTCTTCAAATTCAAAGTCGATATCCAAGTGTTTTTCAAATCAAGATACACAGCTTGGTCATCGTAAATGGACAATTCTCGGATATGGCATTGGTCAAAAATTATCATGTGCCGGGTAGCAGGGCCGGTGATATGGAATTGAAGAATTTCAACGGATTTGAATTCTAGAATCTGCTCATGGTGGGTGCTGATATCGATTCTCGTAATCCGATTTCTGATGGATGGAAAATCGATAACTGTGGTGGGGAAATCATCGTTGATAGTTAGCTGTAAGTTTTTTCCGCTTGTGATTGCATCCTGGATGCGACCTTGGAATCCTACTTTGGTTCCCGTGTAATGGTCATGATGGGAGTCACGAGTGTGTTGGGCGTAGTTTAAGAGAGCGGTTTCTTGGCTCGGTGACCATGCTTGATCTGACATTTTTGCGTTGTGGACACTGAAATCCTTTGGCACAAACCGTGCGTTTATGAAGCGCTGGAACCAGAGTTTCATATTTGCTTGCCCTCCCCCACAAAAAATCAGAATTACCCCACTAGATTACTACACGATCGCTTCGGTCCACCGCGAATCCTCACCACCTAATTTCGGCTTTCCGCCGGCAGTCTGCACCTGTATGCAGCCACCACTCTCACCCCGCCGTCGACCTGATCGCCGCGGCCAGCGTCCTGAGCGACTGCCGCGCCGCCGGGTCGGTCAGGCTGGCATAGAGCACCAGGTCGCGCGGCGGCAGCGCCGGCAGGCCGAGCGCCGGGCCCACATCCACCGTGCCCGGTGGCGCAACGCGGCGGCCGAGCACGGCAACCGCCAGCCCGGCCGAGACGGCGGCCGCGATGGTGCCGACGCCGCCGCCGACAAACACCTCGCTCCAGGCGATGCCGGCCGCATCGAGCGCCGCCACGCCCATGCTGCGCATACCGCAGGTGGCCGATTGCGCCGCCAGCGGCAGCGGCTCGCCCGGCCGATGGGTGAAATCGCGCGCCGCCATCCAGGCAAAGGATTCGGTGAGCAGCACCTCGCCGCCGCGCCGCCCGGCCTCATGCCCCTGCACGATGGCGGCATCCAGCGCGCCGGCATCGAAGGCGGCGAGCAGGTCGCGCGAGCTGCCCACCTGCATCTCCAGCACCAGGCCCGGCTCGGCATGTTTCACCCGCTGCAGCAGCAGCGGCAGTTCGGCGCCCACCGCATGGTCGCTGATGCCGACGCTGAGCCGCCGCCGCTCGATGGCAAAGGCCTCCAGCGCCTCGCCATGGGCGGCGATCAGCCGGCGCGCGCGGTCGAGAAACAGCTGGCCGGCGGCGGTCAGCCGCACCCGGCGCGGCGTGCGCTCGAACAGGCGGCGGCCGAGATCGTCTTCCAGGCGCTTGATCTTCAGGCTGACGGCCGACTGCGTCGCGTCCATCGCCTCGGCGGCGCGGGTGAAGCTGGCGAGGTCGGCCACCAGCACGAAAGCCTGCACGCATTCGATATCGAGCGCTTTCATATCGGCCAATCATTGGAAATAGAAATCATTGAAATATGATTCCATATGATTTTCGAATGGTCAATGCCGCGCTATCCTCCCCGCTATCGGTTCCACCAGGAGGATCACCCCATGCCGCTCACCCGTGTCTCGCTCCGCCGCGGCAAGCCCGCCGCCTATCGCCAGGCCATTCTCGATGGTCTGTATGCGGCCATGCGCGAAACCTTCACCGTGCCCGAGGACGACTATTTCATGCTGGTGACCGAGCATGACGCCGCCGATTTCTGGTGCAGCCCCACCTATCTGGGTGTCGCGCGCAGCGACGATCTGGTGGTCATCCAGCTCACCGTCAGCAACACGCGCAGCAGCGCGCAGAAAAAGGCGCTGTATCGCCGCATCACCGAAAAGCTCACCGCCAGCCCCGGCCTGCGCCCGGAAGATGTGTTCATCAACCTGGTCGAGACGCTGCCGGAAAACTGGTCGATGGGTCACGGCCTCGCGCAATATGCCAAGGACGACGCGGCATAAGAGTCAGGAGGGCGGGGCGCCGGCTTGAATTTTCCGGCTGCCGCCCCACCTCAATGATCTGCTCTTGCTCATCGTGAATCCGCAAGACCCGCTGCCGGCCGTCCAGCCGGCAGTTTGCGTTTCCGGCTGTCGGATCGAACCGGATCGCATGGGCTTCACTTGGCTTCACTTGGATCGCATGGGATCGCATCGGCGCCCAATGGGATCGACTTGGCCCTGAATGGGCCGCGATTGGCGCCGAACTGGCCGAGGCTGTCGTGCCCCGGCACAGTCTTTTCAGTGCGTTAGCCCGGCTTTTTCAGCCCCAGCAGCCTGAACACCGGCGGTACGGCGATCACCACCACCGCGATGCGGAAAATATGCATGCTCGCCACGATGGCGACCTCGACGCCAAGGCCCAGCGCCACCAGGCTCATCTCGGCCATGCCGCCGGGCGACAGCACCAGCATCAGCGCCTCGCTCTTGATGCCGGCCCAGTCCGCAAACGCGACCGTCATGCCGACCGCCACCGCCAGCATGGCGAAGGTGGCGAGTGCGGCGTAGGTCGCGATGCGGCCGACCTCTTTCAGCGGCGTGCCGACGAAGCGGCAGCCCAGTGCGGCCCCCATCACCACCTGCGCGGTGGCAACCAGTTCCGGCGGCGGCGAGGCATGCGACCAGCCGGCCAGATGCACGATGGCCGAGACCACCATGGGGCCGACCAGCTGCGCGGCGGGAATACGGAAGATGCGCGCGGCATACCAGCCGATCACGCCGCAGGCCACCAGCAGCGCACCCTCATGCCACTGCAGCTGCCACATGTGGTCGCCCTGCGCCATCGGCGGCACGTTCAGGTTTTCGATGAAGCGGAAATACACCGGCACCGTCATCACGGTGAGAAACACGCGCAGCGCATGGGTCAGGATGATGCTGCGGCCGTCGCCGCCGTAATGTTCGCCCACCAGGGTCATTTCCTGCAGGCCGCCGGGTGCCGCCGAGAAATACGCCGTCACCGGGTCGAGCCGCGCCAGCTGGCGGAACATCACGTAGCAGATCGTGGTGACGATCGGGATATAGGCCAGCATCAGGATGATGAGGCCAATCCATTCGCGCGCGCGGTCGATCATCTCGGGCTTGAAGGCGCTGCCCAGCATCACGCCGATCACGGTGATCATCACGGCGCGCAGCCGTGGTTCGACACGCAGCGTCACGCGCTTGTCGAGGCCGCCGAGCGCCAGCACGCCGGTCAGGAACATGCTGCCCAGCATCCAGGCCAGCGGCATGCGCAAATACAGGAACACCGCACCGCCCGCCGCGCCGATCAGCAGCGCGGGCAGGCTGGATGCCAGGTTGCGCAGCATGTTGTTTACGCTGCGATGTAGCGGCCCAGCCGCACGGCGGTCTGCCCGGGCTTCAGCCGCTTGGTCGGCATGATCAGCACGCAGTCGTCATAGGGCGTTGTGATCGGCGTGCTGCCGTCATGGGCGATCACGGTGCCGGCGCGCGGAATCGATTCCAGGCCGCTGTAGCTCTGCGCGAAGCTGAAGTCGTCGGTGGCGATGGTGATCGCATCGGTCACCTCGACGAATTTCTGCACCGCCTGCGGCGCCGGCGCCAGCTGGTGGCGCGCCAGATCGGCCGCAGAGGCCTGGCCCACCGCATGCAGGAAGCGGAACATGGTTTCGATGGCGACGCCGCGGCTCGCCTGGTCCCAATGCTGGCCGCATTCCACCAGCAGGGCGTTCTTGGCGCTGTCGGGATCGCCGAAGCCGCCGTAATCGCGCATGCGCAGGCCGGCCTTGTGGCCCTGGTCGGCGACGACTGTTGCCGGTACGCCGACTTGCGCGGCAAAGGCGCGGCCCTTGGCCAGCGGCCCGGCCAGCATCAGCGGCGGCGAGGGCTGCTGCATCGAATGCAGATCCAGCAGCAGGTCGATCTCGGCCAGCAGCGGCTCGATCTCGCGGGCGCGGTCCAGTTCCACCGAGCGGCGCGTGCTGTCCAGCGCATTGGCGCCCCAGACACGGTTCATGTCCTCATCGACAAAGCGCGAGGCGGTCGGCTCGTTCGGGTCGAAGCGGGTATAGGCGGCGACGTTGCAGAAGATCAGGGTCAGCCGGCCGGCCGCGGGCTGGAATTTCTCGCGGAACAGCAGGTCGAGGGCATGCGCGCCGCAGACCTCGTTGCCATGCACCAGCGCAGTGATCGCCGTCTGCGGGCCGGGGCGGCCAGAGTCCAGCACATGGGCATAGGGAATGCCGGTATTGCCTTCGCGGTACTGGGAAATCGGGAGCGGGAGCAGCGGATTGGCGGGGAGCGCGGACATCGGTCTCGTTTGGAATGAATCGCAGGAAGGGCCCTGCTGCTGTTATAGCCCCATCATCATGGCCAAGCCCAGTCGCATGGGCAGCCTGTTGGCAGGGTTGAGGAAATTTCCCGTCCGGGATAGCGTGGCGGCATGATCTCGATGAGCGGAATTTCCCCGATTGCGGCCTCGCTGAACGGCCTGCGCCAGGCCGAGCAGTCCCTGGAAGCGGCGGTCGAGGCGGTCAACAGCGGCAGTCTCGATCTCGACAGCATGGCAAAGGCTGCCGTGCTGCTGCAAAGCGCCGATATCCAGGCCGGCGCCAGCGCGGTGACATTGCGGGCCGGCATCGACCTGCAGAAGCACGCCATCGACATCCTGGCCTGAAGGCTTCAGATTCCGGCAACAGAGCGCTGCATCGCCACGCGCTTGGTGATATCCAGCCCGGCGGCATGCTGGCGGGCGATGACAAAGCGCAGGTCCGGCCCGATGGCGTCGTCGGGGATCTCGCTGAAGCCGAGCCGCGCATAATAGGGCGCATTCCACGGCACATGGCGGAAGGTGGTCAGCGTCAGCCGGTCAAGATCCAGCATCCGCGCCAGGTTTTCCGCCGCGCCCAGCAGCGGGATGGCCAGGCGGTTGCCGGCATGGTCGGGATGCACGTTGAGTTCCTGCACATAGAGGCCGTGATCGAGTTCGCCGCACAGCACGAAGCCGACCGGCCAGTCGGTCATGTCGGCGACGACGAACAGCGTGCCGTCATTCACCGCCTCGCGCAGGTCGTCGCCATGGGTCGGCTCGTAGCCGGCCACATCGGGAAAGCCGGCGGCGATGAAGGCCTGGCCGGCGGTGCGCTCGATATCGCGCAGCGTGCCGGCTTCGCTGCGGCGGGCGGGACGGACGGTGTAGCTCATGCGGCCATCATAACAAAATGGCCGGGACAAGCCCGGCCATAATGCTGGTGCCGCTGCGCTGCGGATTTATGCAAACGCGTCTTCCCAGTTACCCTGGGTCGAGGCCTTGGAATACTCGGTGGCGCGGTTTTCAAAGAAATTGGTGTGTTCCACGCCGTTGAGGATCGCGTCCAGCCAGGGCAGCGGGTTTTTCGCCACGCGATACATCGGCTGCAGGCCGAGCTGCAGCAGGCGGCGGTCGGCGGTCCAGCGGATATAGTCCTTCACTTCCTGCGCCGTCAGGCCCTGCACGCCCTCGATCTCGAAAGCGAGGTCGATGAAGGCATCCTCATGGTCGACGATGGTGGAACAGGCGACATACAGCTCGCGCTGGAACTCGTCGTTCCACACTTCCGGGTTTTCATCGACGAAGGTGCGGAACAGCTGGATGATCGAGTTGGTGTGCAGGCTTTCGTCGCGCACCGACCAGGAGATGATCTGGCCCATGCCCTTCATCTTGTTGAAGCGCGGGAAGTTGAGCAGGATGGCGAACGAGGCAAACAGCTGCAGGCCTTCGGTGAAGGCGCCGAACACGGCCAGCGTCTTGGCGATATCGGCCTTGGTCTCGACGCCGAACTGCTGCATGTAGTCGTATTTGTCCTTCATCTCCTTGTAGCGGAGGAAGGCCGAATACTCTTCTTCGGGCATGCCGATGGTGTCGAGCAGGTGCGAGTAGGCGGCGATATGCACCGTCTCCATGTTGGAGAAGGCGGCCAGCATCATCTGCACTTCGGTGGGTTTGAACACCCGCGCGTAATGCTTCATGTAGCAGTTGTTCACTTCCACATCGGCCTGGACGAAGAAGCGGAAAATCTGCGTCAGCAGGTTTTTCTCGCCCGGCGACAGCTTCTTCTGCCAGTCCTTCACATCGTCGGCGAGGGGCACTTCCTCGGGCAGCCAGTGCACGCGCTGCTGGGTCATCCAGGCTTCGTAGGCCCACGGATACTTGAAGGGCTTGTAGACCGGCTTGGAGTCGAGCAGCGACATGGGTTCCTCACTCTGATTCTGAGCGGGCAATATCGCAATATCTGGTGGGTCCAGCAAGCCCAAACCCCCTAGGGGTGGGGCTCAAGCTGTGGATATTTGGCCCGGCAAACCAGCCTGAACTGTGGATTACTCGGCTTTTGGCGCCATCAGCCCGTCGGCCAGGCCGCGCAGCTCGGCGCGCAGCCGGCCGATCTCGGCCCGCTCCAGCGGCAGCAGGCAGCCCAGATCGCTGTGCACCTTGCGCATGGTGGCCTTCAGCTTGCGGCCCTCGGCGGTCAGTGCGACCACGACCTGACGCTCGTCATCCGGGTCCCGGGTACGCTGCAGCAGGCCGGCCTGTTCCATGCGCTTGAGCATGGGGGTGAGCGTGCCGGAATCGAGATAGAGCCGCTCGCCGATGTCTTTCACCGTCAGGCTGTCCTGCTCCCACAGCACCAGCATGACCAGATACTGCGGATAGGTGAGGCCGAGCGGCTCCAGCTTGTCGCGATACAGCCGGCCCATCGCATTGGACGCGGCATAGAGCGCGAAGCAGAGCTGGTTGTCGAGCTTGAGCTGGTCGTCGGCAGACATGGGATTCTCGCGGCAATTAGGCGGCGCCGGACCATATAGCCCGGCGCCGCGAGTCGCAGTTTAGACCGAAGTCTCGAGCGTCGCCTCGATATTGCCCTTGGTCGCCTTGGAATACGGGCAGACCTGATGGGCGGCGGCGGTGAGCGCCTCGGCCTGGGCCTTGTCCATGCCGGGCAGGGCGACGGCGATCTTGGCGTTGAGGCCGAAGCTGGTCTCGTCCTTGCCGATGCCGATGGTCACGGTGACGGTGTTGCCGGCCGGCAGCGCGATCTTCTGGTTGCGGGCCACCAGGCCAAGCGCGCCCTGGAAGCAGGCGGCATAGCCGCTGGCGAAGAAGGTTTCCGGGTTGGCGGCATTGCCGGGGCCACCCAGTTCCTTGGGCATGGCCAGGGTCATGTCGATGATGCCGTCGGCCGAGGTGACCTTGCCGGAGCGGCCGCCGGTGGCGGTGGCAGAGGTGGTGTAGAGC
>NZ_CALRUC010000020.1:0-47340 GCF_943371255.1 Ferrovibrio terrae
TCTATATCCAGGTGATGGTGGAGACGCCGGTGAAGCTGAGCAAACGCCAGCGCGAGCTGCTGGAGGAATTCTCCCAGCTGGATGGCGAGGAAAGCAGCCCGGAAAGCACCGGCTTCTTCGACAAGGTCAAGGAGATGCTCGGCGGCAAGTCCGAGTAATCCATGAAATGGGCCGCCGCTTCCGAGCAGGTCGCGACTCGTCGCGCTGAAATCCAATACGATCCATCGGTCGGCTACTATCTGTACATTTTCGATTCTGAAGACTGCACATACGATTATCTGCAGGACACATTCGAAATCGCCGTCGCCCAAGCCGAAGAAGATTTCGGCATTCCCTCCTCTGCATGGCGCTCTGTTAGTTCCTGACAATTCCGATATATTGGCGGCGGAACTGACACCTTTTCTGGGGAATCTCATGTCCGCAGTCCGCATCGGCATCGTCGGCATCGCCGGCCGCATGGGCCAGGCCATCACGCGCGAAATCGCCGCCAGCAATGGCGCGGCCGCGCTGGGCGGCGGCATCGAGCAGCCGGGCAATCCGACGCTGGGCCAGGATCCCGGCCTGCTGGCCGGCGTCGGCGCCACCGGCGTGACCATCACCGAGGATACCGCCGCCCTGTTCGGCACTGTGGATGTGGTGATCGATTTCTCACCGCCGGCCGCTGTCGGCAAGCATGCGGCATTGGCCGCCCAGGGCAGAACCGCCTATGTGGTCGGCACCACCGGGTTCGAGCCGGCGCAGTTCGAGGCGCTGCAGAAGGCCGCGCATCACTGTGCGGTCGTGCAGAGCTATAACATGAGCCTCGGCGTCAACATCCTGGCCGGCCTGACCCGCCAGGTCGCCGCCATGCTGGGCGAGGACTGGGATATCGAGATCGTGGAAATGCATCACCGCATGAAGGTGGATGCGCCGAGCGGCACGGCGATCATGTTCGGCGAGATGGCAGCACTCGGCCGCGGCCAGCCGCTGGAGAAAATCTCCGACCGCGGCCGCGACGGCATCACCGGCGAACGCAAGCGCGGCGATATCGGCTTTGCCGCCCTGCGCGGCGGCAATGTCGCCGGCGAGCATACCGTGATCTTCGCTGCCGATAACGAGCGCATCGAACTGACCCACAAGGCCACCGACCGCAGCATTTTTGCGCGCGGTGCCGTGCGCGCGGCGATCTGGACCAAGGGCAAGGCGCCCGGCCTCTATCGCATGGCCGATGTGCTCGGCCTCAACGGCTAGGCTTTACGCGCTGCCCAGCGGGCGCAGCCCGGCGCCGGGCGGCTGGCGCCAGCGCACCAGCGCGTCCTGCAGACCCTCAGCCAGCCGGCGGCGTTCGTCGGGGCTTAAGAACGCACCGAGCGTCAGCGCGCGGCCGTGGCTCCACAGGTGCAGCGGTGCACTCTCATCCTCGGGGTCGCAATCCACCCGCAGCCAATAGGGCTGCAGCCGCCAGACCTTTTCCCGGCCCTGGATATCGACCCGCCGCACCACCAGGGCATCGGCATCGAGCCGGATGAATTCGCGTGCCCGCTGCTGGCGGTAGCTGAACTTGAAGGCAGCATAGACCAGCAGCACATCCAATCCGCAGAAGGCGAAAACCGGCCAGGCGCCGAGCAGCCAGAAGGCCATTCCGGCGCCGAGATTCAGCAGGGCGACAAAGGCGATCAGGATGGCGAAGCCACGCGGCCCCAGCGAGCGATAGGGCTTCAGCTCGATATCGAAAAACGGGTCTGGCTCGTGGCGCGCCGCCTGGGTCATGGCTCAAGGCTAGACCCGGCCGATGCCGGCGCCAAGTAAAACTCCCGTATATCCAGTGACCCCGCCGAAGCGGTTGATTATAGTGGGCAATCCGCAGTTTACCCGGTTCCCGCCGATGACCAGCCTCGCCCCGCCGACCGCGCTTGCCCCGATCTCGCTGGAAGACGTGCGCGCCGCCGCCGCCCGGATCAAGGGCGCCGTGGCCGAAACGCCCTGCCTGCATTCGCGCACGCTGTCCGATCTCACCGGCGCGCAGGTCTGGTTGAAATTCGAGAACCACCAGTTCACCGCCAGCTTCAAGGAGCGCGGCGCGCTCAACAAACTGCTGCAGCTCACTGATGCCGAGCGCAAGCGCGGCGTGATCGCCATGTCGGCCGGCAACCATGCCCAGGGCGTGGCCTACCACGCCGGACGACTGGGCATTCCCGCCACCATCGTGATGCCGACCATCACGCCCTATGTGAAGGTGCGCCATGTGAAGGCCTTCGGTGCCAATGTGGTGATCGAAGGCGATACGCTGGTGGAGTCTGCCACCCGCGCGCGACAGCTGGCGGCGGAACAGAACCTCGTCTTCGTGCATCCGTATGACGATCCTGCCATCATGGCCGGTCAGGGCACGGCGGTGCTCGAAATGCTGCAGCAGGCCCCGGCTATTCAGGATCTGATCGTGCCCGTCGGCGGCGGCGGGTTGATCGCCGGCATGGCGGTGGCCGCCAAGGCGCTGAAGCCAGAGCTGCGCATCTTCGGCGTCGAGAGCGAACTCTATACCGCGATGTATCAGGAGATGCATGGCCTGCCGGTGCAGGTCGGCGGCATCTCGATTGCCGAAGGCATTTCCGTGCGCGATATCGGCCGCGCGCCGATGGATGTGGTGCGGCGTTACGTCGACGATGTGCTGATCGCGCGCGAGGCCGATATCGAACGTGCCATTGTCGCACTGGTGGAAATCGAGAAGACCGTAACCGAGGGCGCCGGCGCGGCCGGCCTGGCCGCGCTGATCGCCGATCCGGCCAGGTTCAGGGGCCGCCATGTCGGCATCGTGCTGTCGGGCGGCAATATCGACACCCGCCTGCTCGCCAGCGTGCTGATGCGCGGCCTGGTGCGCGACGGCCGGCTGGCGCGGGTGATCGTGATGACCGATGACGCGCCCGGCCGGCTGGCCAAGGCGGCCGGCGTGATCGGCAATGCCGGCGTCAATATCGTGGAGGTGGCGCATCAGCGCCTGTTCACGCTGGCCTCGGCCAAGTCGACTGAGATCGAATTCGTGGTCGAGGCGCGCGACCGCGCCCATCTGAAGGAGCTGCTGGTGGCGCTCGCCGCCGCCGGCCTGCCGGCCAAGGTGGAAGAGCCGGATTAATCAGCAAAACCTGCCGCTACGGCAGGTTTGCCGGCCCGCCTGAAACCCGGCTATCCTTCCCGAAACACAGGGAGGACATCATGGCCCGCGTTGCCAACAAAGTCGCGCTGATCACCGGCGGAGCCTCAGGCCTCGGCAAAGCCACCGCCGAGCTGCTGGCCGCCGAAGGCGCCAGGGTCGCCGTCGCCGACCGCAACCTGGATGGCGCCCGCGCGGTGGCCGAGGCCATCGGCAAGAATGCCATCGCCGTCGATCTCGATGTCACCAACGAGCAGCAATGGATCGCAGCCCTGGATGTGGTCGAGGCCGCCTTCGGCAAGCTGAACGTGATGGTGCATTCCGCCGGCGTCGGCGTGCTGAAGAACATCGAGGATATCAGCGTCGAGGAATGGCATTTCGTGCACAATGTGAACCTGCACGGGCCGTTCCTGGGGATCAAGCACGGCCTGTCGCGCATGAAGAAGCACGCGCCCGGCTCGATCATCATTATCTCGTCCGTTTCCGGGATTATCGCCGGCCATAACATGTCGGCCTACAACACCTCGAAAGCCGCCGCCCGCATGCTGGCCAAGACCACGGCCTTGCATTGCGCCAAGCGCAAATACGATATCCGCTGCAACTCGGTGCATCCCACCTTCATCGACACGCCGATGGTACAGGCCATGATCTATGCTGGCGGCGACCCGGCCGACCGCCGCGCCAAGCTGGAGGCGCAGGTGCCGCTCGGCCGCCTGGGCGAGCCGATCGATGTGGCGAACTGCATCCTCTATCTCGCCTCCGATGAATCGAAATTCGTAACTGGCACGGAATTCGTGCTGGATGGCGGGATTACGGCACAGTAAAAATACGGGATGGAGCATCCAGCTGATCTGCGTGCCGAAGTCATTGCTTTCGTGCGTGGCCAAACCGGCCATAAACAAAAAACAATCGGGGACGATACGACTCTTATCTACGATCTAGGCGTGGATGGCATTGATGCCATCGACCTACTGGAAGCATTCGTAAAGCAGTTTGGCGTCGACCCGACCAGCCTTGATGTCGAGCGATATTTCAACAGCGAGAACGGATTTAGGGCCCTGCATAAGGCAATATTTACGGACGACCAATTTGAACCATTAACAATTGGTATGCTTGTGAAGATTGCTGCTGCAAAACGATGGCTTTAGACAGCCGCAGAGTGACTGCCGCCACAGGTGATCGCGAAGTTATCTTCTCAGGCCCGGCGAATCGCGCCATAGTGACAGCATGAACGCCATGGCGGACATGCCTTCCATTCTGATGATCGTGCATCAGGAAAGCTCCGATCCCGGCCGCATCGGCGAGCAGCTGCGCGCACGCGGCTATCATCTCGACATCCGCCGGCCCTGCCTGGGCCAGGAGCTGCCGGCCGATATGGGCGGCCATGCCGGCTGCATCGTCTTCGGCGGACCGATGAGCGCCAATGACGACCATCTGGATTTCATCCGCAAGGAAATCGACTTCATCCCGCGTGTGATCGCCAGCGGCAAGCCCTATCTCGGCGTCTGCCTCGGCGCCCAGCTGATGGCGCGTGCCGGTGGCGCCAGGGTGGCGCCGCATGCGGACGGCTGGCATGAGATCGGCTACTACGCCGTGAAACCCACGCCACGCGGCCGCGACCTGTTTCCCGACCCGCTGCATATCTTCCAGTGGCATGGCGAGGGTTTCGACCTGCCGCGCGGCGCCGTGCGGCTGGCCTCCACCGGCTGGTTCCCCAACCAGGCCATGCGCATCGGCACCAATGCCTACGGGTTGCAGTTCCACCCGGAAGTGACTGGCGCGATCCAGCAGCGCTGGACCAAATTCGCCGGCCATCGCCTGGTGCTGCCCGGCGCGCAGGCGCGCGACCTGCAGCGCGCGCATTTTGCCAAATACGATGCCGGCATCGCTGCCTGGCTCAGCGGCTTTCTCGACCGCTGGCTGGCCGCGCCTGCGTCAGCGACGCACCAGAATCGCGGCGAAGAAGCCATCGGTGCCGTGGCGGCCGGGTGACAGGCTTAAATACGGTCCCGGCACCGGACAGGCGCCGCCCACCGTCTGCGGCCACACATCGGTCACCGGCAGCACGGTGAAATCGGGATGGCGCTTCAGGAATGCCGCCACCTGATCCTCGTTCTCTTCCACCAGCACCGAACAGGTGACGTAGATCAGGCGCCCGCCCTTGGGGGCAACCAGTCTCGCCGCGCGATCGAGGATTTCGGCCTGGCGCGGCACCAGTTCGTTCAGATCCTGCGGGGTCAGGCGCCACTTGGCATCCGGTTTGCGCCGCCAGGTGCCGGTGCCGGTGCAGGGTGAATCGACCAGCACACGCTCGGCCTTCTCGGCATGGCGCTTGATCCATTTGCCATCCAGCTCGCGGCATTCGGCATTGTGCACGCCGGCGCGACGCAGCCGCAGCTTGGCCTGCGCCAGCCGCGCCTTGCTGACATCCATCGCCACCAGCCGGCCGGCATTCTTCATCGCCGCGCCCAGCACCAGCGTCTTGCCGCCGGCCCCGGCGCAGAAATCGACGACGAATTTCTTGCCCGCGGCATCGACCAGCTGGGCAGCCAGCTGCGAGCCTTCATCCTGCGGCTCGACCAGGCCATCGGCATAGGTCTGCGTGTTGTTGACGTAAGCCTGCGGCGACAGGCGCAGGCCGACCGGCGAAAACGGCATGTTCTGACTGCGCAGGCCTTCCGCCTGCAGGGCACCGGCGGCTGCCTCGCGCGTGGTTTTCAGCCGGTTGACGCGCACATCCAGCGGCGCCGGCCGCAGCATGGCCGCTAGCTCCAGATCAAGATCGGCGCCGAAGCGGCGCTGCAACTGCGGCATGATCCAGTCCGGCACGCTGAACCTTGCCGCCGGCGGCATATCAGGATGCTCCAGCGTATGGCCTTCCAGCCGGCGCAGCAGCGTCTCGATGGCACTGTCACCCGCGGGAAACAACGGCAGCAGGCCTTCGGTCTTGGCGCCAGAGGACAGAATGCGCCAGGCGGCGACACGCAGGCGGTTGTCCGGCGGTAGGCCGGTCTTACCGGCACTGATCCACCAGTCGAGTCGGCCGCGCAGGCGCAGCACCTCGTCGACGATATGAATCAGCGCCTCGCGCTCGGCCGCGTCATACAGCTGGTGGTGCTGCTTCATCCAGGCATGCCGTACCCGGTCGCCGGTCTCGCGGTTGGGGAACATGGCGTCCAGCAGATTGACAGCGCCCTCGGCCACCTTGCGGCTGCCGGCGGGACGCAGCGTGCTGGGCCGGCGCTCGCGATCTCCCGCGTCACGCTCCCCCGCTGCACGGCCGCCAGATGAACGCTCGCCATAGCCACGATCAGATGATGCAGCCGACTTGCGGTCGGACCGTCCGCCAGATTTCACATCGGACCGCGGCCGGAAGGATTTCTCACCGGGTTCGCGGCGCGGCCGCTCATCACGGGGCCGGTCTTCCCGGGGTCTGTCTTCCCGCGGCCTGTCTGTTCTGGGCCTGTCTGTTCTGGGCCTGTCTGTTCTGGGCCGGTCTGCACGCGGCCTGTCGTCACGGGTTCGCTCCGGCCGGGCCCGGTCTTCCCGGGGCGCCTCCGCGCGCGGCCCCTTGCGAGCCGCCTCGCGCTCGGCATTGCGGGTTTCGCCCCAGCTCTTGGCCTTGGCCGGACGGGCCCCGGCCGGCTTGCGCGGGCCATCCTTGCGGAGACCATCCTTGCCTTTGGCGGCGCTGCTCGCGCCAGCCTTGCCGGCAGGCCGGGCACCAGCCGGTTTGCCGGCCCGGCCGGCAGCAGGACGGGCAGCACCAGAGCGGGCGGCGGGGGGGCGGCCCGCGGAAGACGGGCGGCCGGGAGGCGGGCGGCGGGACACGGCAGATACTCGGTTATGGGGTGGATCTTGGGCTGTCATAGGCCGGGCTTCCGCCAATCACAAGCGCCACAAGCATCTGCCCGCCCGGCCGGCGCCATGCTAAGCTTTGGCGAACCTTCCACCGCTGATCCGCGTTACCCTCCCGTGACCGCTTCCTCCCTGCCCCGTTCCGGCTTCCGCCTGGCCGACCTCACCTGGGTCGACGCCGCCGACCTGATCGGCGACGGACTGCCCGTTGTGATCCCGATCGGGGCCGCCGCCCGCGCCCATGGCCCGCATCTGCCGCTCGGTACCGACCGCCTGGTGGTGGAAGTGGTGGCAGAACGCCTGCTGGCCAGTCTTCCCGTTTTGATTGCGCCTTGCATAAGCCAGGGGTTCCAGCCGGCCTTCATGGATTACCCCGGCAGCCAGCATATCGAGGCCGACACTTTCCAGGCCCTGGTGACCGAAATCATCGAAGGCTATCTGCGTCATGGCGCCGAGCGCATCCTGCTGCTCAACAACGGCATCGCCACGGAAGCTCCGCTCAGGCTGGCGGCACAGACCATCCTGCAGCGTCACGGCATCCGTATTGCAACTGCCGACCTGCCCCGCCTCGGCAGCACCACCGCCTCGGCCGAAGACCTCGACGAGCGCAACACCTCGCTGCTGCTCGCCATCGCGCCGGCGCTGGTGCGGCTCGACCGGCTGGAACAGATGGCCGGCGATGAGGATGACGATGATTTCATCGACGGCACCGACGAACCGCGCCTGCTCTCTTTACGCCGGCCGCTGCGCTTCACGCCGGAAGAGCGTGCCGGCGGCATCGTGAACCGCACCGGCACCACCGGCGATGCCACCACGGCAACCGCGGAGAAAGGCGAACGCCTGCTGGGCGCCATCGTCGACGAGATTGTCGCCGATATGCGCCTGCTCTGGATGGACCTTTAGTGTTTTAAGGGGGCAGACTTTTGCGCGAGTTCTTGTATCTGTTCATCAGTCTGCACTGACGCACCGCAGAATGGGCAGTATCGCAAGGCTTGATCTAGCCAGGCAGTCTCACCGTCGACCTGCACTGCGCCGATTGTTACATAGTAGATGCCGCTATCTTCTTCAAAGAAATGCGATTTGTGCGGCACCGTAAGGGCATCATTCAGCGCCTTACAGCATTCCCCCAGCTTCAGCCTTTTCGTCTTTCCAAAAAGCATGCTTGCGGTATCAGACGATCCGCAGGTTGCTGCGGGCATTGCTGCGCAGTTTGAGGTCGTTGACCGCAACTTCCAGCACATTGATCGCGCGCTTCACTTCATCCAGCTGGGTCTTCAACTCGGTGATATCGCTCTTGATATCGCTCAGCTCGCTGTAGGTGAGCTGGGAGGCGCGTTCGTTGTCGGCGAAGAATTTGTTATAGGCGGTGAACTGTTTCTCGATGGCGCCCATGCGCACTTCCAGCGTCATCCGCATCTGGCTGATGCGCTGCTCGAAATTGCCCAGATGCAGCAGCAGCCAGGCGCCCAGCCACAGCAGGACAATGCCGCCACCCATCACATAGAGCCAGTCGCTCATACATCACCTTCCGCTAACGGCACCCGGGAGAATCACGCGCGCCTGCGTCCCTAACAGGATATAGGCCCCGTCCGTTCCAGCGCAACGTGGCTTTTGTCGTGGTTAACGCGGCGGGCGGAGTGAAACCGGCCGGCCCGCGAACACGACCTGGCGCAACGGGTTGAGGCCAACCTGATAGGCCAGCGCGGCCGGGCGGGCGATATCCCAGACCACGAAATCCGCCATTTTCCCGGCTTCCAGCGTGCCAACCGACTCGGCCATGCCGAGCGCCCGGGCAGCCTCCCGCGTCACGCCGGCCAGCGCCTCAGCCGGGGTCAGGCGGAACAGGGTGCAGGCCATGGAGAGCATCAGCAGCAGCGAGGTGACCGGCGAGGTGCCCGGATTGCAGTCGGTGGAGATGGCGATCGGCACGCCATGGCGGCGCAGCAGGTCGATCGGCGGCAGTTTGGTTTCGCGCAGGATATAGAAGGCGCCGGGCAGCAGCACGGCCACGGTGCCGGCTTTCGCCATCGCCTGCACACCGGCGTCATCGAGATATTCCAGGTGATCAGCCGACAATGCCTGGAAGCCTGCCGCCAGCGCGGCACCGTTCATGTTGCTGAGCTGCTCGGCATGCAGCTTCACCGGCAGGCCATGCTTGCGCGCCGCCTCGAAAACCCGCCGTGTCTGTTCCAGCGTGAAGCCGATGGTCTCGCAGAAGGCGTCCACCGCATCGGCGAGACCAGTCTGCTTGGCGGCAGGAATGATCTGCTCGCAGACCAGATCGATATAGCCGTCGGCATTGCCGGCAAATTCCGGCGGCAGCGCATGGGCGGCCAGCAGCGTGGTGCGCACGCGCAGCGGATATTTCTCGCCCAGCTGCCGCGCGACCCGCAGCGTCTTCAGTTCATTGTCGATATCGAGGCCATAGCCCGACTTGATTTCCAGCGTGGTGACGCCCTCGGCCAGCAATGGCCGCAGCCGCTTTTCACTCCGCGCCAGCAGCGTGGCTTCGTCGGCAGCGCGCGTCGCCGTCACGGTGGAGCGGATACCGCCGCCGGCGCGCGCGATCTCTTCGTAAGACGCGCCATTCAGCCGCAACTCGAACTCATGGGCACGATCGCCGCCATAAACCAGATGCGTGTGGCAATCGATCAGGCCGGGCGTGATCCAGCCGCCGCCGACATCATGCACGGCGGTATCGCGTCCGATGCCATCCTGCGGCAGGGCATCGGCAGGGCCGATCCAGGCGATGCGGCCGTCTTTCAGCGCCATGGCGCCATTATGGATGGCACCAAAGCCATCCGCGCTGCCAGCCTGCATGGTGGCGAGATCGGCGCCGCGCCAGACGCTGTCCCAGGTATCGGCCATCTGTGCCTTTCGCCTCACTGCCGTTTCTGCCAACTTATATATACAAGTTGGGAGACCCCGTCATGCGCCGCTTCCTGTTGCGCCACGCCCTGTTGCCCGATGGCTGGCACGACGATGTGCTGGTCGCCGTGGATGCGACCGGGCTGATCGCACGGGCAACACCGAAGTCTGCGGATGCCACGGCCACGCTGCTCGATGGCCCGGTGCTGCCCGGCCTTCCCAACCTGCACAGCCACGCCTTCCAGCGCGCCATGGCCGGCCTGGCCGAGCGCAGCGGCCCGGGCGCAGACAGTTTCTGGACCTGGCGTGAGACCATGTACGGCTTTGCCGCGAAGCTGACGCCGGAGGATATCGAGGCAATTGCCGGGCAGCTGTATGCCGAGATGCTGGAGGCGGGTTTCACCGCCGTCGCCGAATTCCACTATGTGCATCACCAGCCCGATGGCACGCCCTATGACGATCCGGCCGAGTTGAGCCGGCGCGTGATCGCCGCCGCCGATACCACCGGCATCGGCCTGACCCATCTGCCGGTGCTGTATCGCTATGGCGGCTTCGGCAGTGTGGCGCCGCAGCCGCGCCAGCGCCGCTTCCTGCATGACGCCGATGCCTATGCGCGGCTGCTGGAGCTGCTGGCACCGGCCCTGCGCAACCGCAGCGACCGCCGGCTGGGCATCGCGCCGCATAGTCTGCGTGCTGTCTCGCCTGAATTGCTGCGCGACGGCATCGCGGCACTGAACGGCATCGATACGGCGGCACCGATCCATATCCATATCGCCGAGCAGACCGCCGAGGTAGACGATTGCATCGCCTGGTCAGACAAACGCCCGGTGCAATGGCTGCTCGACCAGGGCATCGTGGACAAGCGGTGGTGTCTGGTGCATGCCACGCATCTGGGTGAAGACGAAATGCTGCGGCTCGCGGTGTCGCAGGCGGTGGCCGGCCTCTGCCCCACCACCGAAGCCAATCTTGGTGACGGCCTGTTTCCAGCGGTGGAATACCTGGCGGCCGGAGGCCGTATCGGCATCGGCTCCGACAGCCATATCAGTGTGTCCGTGGCCGAAGACCTGCGGCTGCTGGAATACGGCCAGCGTCTGGTGCGGCGCAGCCGCACGCTGCTGGCCGGCGCACCCGATCGCTCGACCGGACGGCGGCTGTTCGAGGCGACCGCAAAAGGCGGCGCGCAGGCGCTGGGCCAGCCGATGGGCGCCATCACGCCGGGCCATCGCGCCGATTTCGTGCTGCTGGATAAGGATGCGCCGAGCCTGGCGGCACGGCGGGGCGATGCCGCGCTGGATGCCTGGATCTTCGCGAACCAGGCACGTTCAGCGATCCGCGACGTCTATGTCGCCGGCAACCGCGTGGTCGAACAGGGCCGCCACGTCCGCAGCGACAGCCTCGGTGCCGCTTATCGCAAGGCCCTAGGCCGCCTGCTCCAGGAATGAGCGGCTGCCGGGTTCGCGGCAGAAGGCGATCAGGCGGCGCAGGAAGGCCTCGCCCTCAGCCACCTGGCTGAGTTCGATATACTCGTCGGGCTTATGCGCCTCGCGGATATTGCCCGGGCCACAGACTACCGCCGGCACGCCGCCGATCTGGAAAATGCCGGCCTCGGTGCCGTAAGACACCGCATGGGTCTGGTTCTGGCCCGCCAGTTTCAGCGCCAGCGTCTCGGCCGGATTGCGCTCGGCCGGCAGCAAGGCCGGCGCATAGGCGACCATGTCGGTGTCGATGCCGGTCTCGGGCCGGATACGCTGCATCTTCGGCACCAGTTCTTCCGCGGCATAGCGCTTCACGGCCTCCAGAATCACTGTGTCATGCTCCGGCTTCACGCTGCGGATATCCCAGGCCAGCCGGCATTCGCGCGCCAGGATGTTGCGCGCGGTACCGCCATGAATCTCGCCCACCGTGATGGTGGTGAAGGGCGGCTCGAAGCGGGCATCCTGATGCTCGGGCTTCTGGTATTCCACCTGGATGCGGTTCATCTCGGCGATCAGCTCGGCCGCCATCTGGACGGCATTGACGCCCTGATGGATTGCCGATGAATGCGCCTCGAAACCGCGCACCAGAGTGTTGCAGGCACAGACGCTCTTATGCGCGTTGACCACCTGCATGTCGGTCGGCTCGCCGATGATGGCGAGTTTCGGCATCGGGCCGCCACGATTGATGAATTCAACGATGCCATGCACGCCGATGCAGCCGACTTCCTCGTCATAGGAGAAGGCGAAATGCAGCGGCACGCTCAAGGGCTGCTCCAGCATCTCGGGCAGCAGCGCCAGGCAGAGTGCGATGAAGCTCTTCATGTCGGATGTGCCGCGGCCGAACAGGCGCTCGCCGCGCTGCACGATCTTGAACGGGTCGCTGGTCCAGGGCTGGCCATCTACCGGCACCACGTCGGTATGGCCCGACAGCACGATGCCGCCGACATCCTTCGGTCCGATGGTGGCGTAAAGATTGGCCTTCTTGCCGGTGGCGTCGAAAATCTTCTCCGATGCGACGCCGTGCTGCGCCAGGTATCCGGCGATGTCGTCGATCAGATTGAGGTTGGACAGGCGGCTGGTGGTATCGAAACCGACCAGCCGGGCGATCCAGTCGAGGGAAGCCTGGCTAGGAGAGGTCATCCAGTCGGTTTAGGACGCCAGACAGCCCCGGTCAACAGCGAATGATTCGTGACCAATCAATTGGTTCAGTCGTCCATGCCGCGGACGCCACCGCTGCTGCCAATCATCGAGAGGAATTCCTGCCGGGTGCGCGGATCGTCGCGGAAGGCGCCCAGCATACGGCTGGTCACCATGGTAACGCCATGCTTGTGCACGCCGCGCGTGGTCATGCACTGGTGCGCGGCTTCCATCACCACGGCGACACCGCGCGGCTGCAGCACGGCCTGCAGCGTATTGGCGACCTGGGCGGTGAGCTTTTCCTGAATCTGCAGCCGCTTGGCATAGACCTCGACCACACGGGCCAGCTTGGAAATGCCGACCACGCGCTTGCCCGGCAGGTAGGCGACATGCGCCTTGCCGATGATCGGCACCATATGGTGCTCGCAATGGCTTTCCAGCCGGATGTCGCGCAGCACCACCATCTCGTCGTAACCGTCGATTTCCTCGAAAGTGCGCTCGAGCATGCCAACCGGGTCTTCATGATAGCCGGCGAAGAATTCGTCATAGGACCGCACGACGCGATCGGGCGTGCCGAGCAGACCCTCGCGGGTCGGATCGTCGCCGGCCCAGCGGATCAGGGTGCGCACAGCCTCTTCGGCCTCGGTCCGGTTCGGGCGCTGGACTTTGCTTTCGTCATTCGCCTTGGCGACGGCCTGCTTAGTTTGAGATTGGGCAGCGGTGCTCACGGTAGACTCCTTCGGGCATTCCTGTGGCGGGCCAATGGATACGTCACTGCCCCGGCCCTGGATCAATCCATTCGATTAATTGACGCGGCGCGCCTCATGCGGGCTGTCCAGCGAAAAGGCCGGGATCGCCACGTCAAACTGCTCGCCGGCCTCGGTTACCATCTGGTAGGTGCCGACCATGAAGCCCGACGAAGTGGGCAGCGGCGTGCCGCTGGTGTATTCAAAGCTGTCGCCCGGCGCGAGCACCGGCTGTTCGCCGACCACGCCGGGGCCGCGCACTTCCTGCACCCGGCCGCGTGCGTCGGTGATCTTCCAGTAGCGGCTGCGCAGCTGCACCGTATCGGTGCCGCTGTTTTCGATCTTCACGTTATAAGCCCAGACGAAATAGCTCTCTTCCGGCGAGGATTGCTCGTCGAGATAGACCGGCTGGACCGTGACCGAGATATCGTGTGTTTTCGTGCTGTACATCTGACTTAACTCCGATGCGCCGCCGGGCCGAAGCCCAGCTCCAGTCCTTGGCCATCGTCTTTCAGGATATTAGGAGCCCGGGGCGGAATGTCCAGCCAAGCGACTGGAACAGCATCGTGATCTGCCCCCGGTGCCGCGCTGCGGTTGCGGCCGGGGCCGCAACCGCCCGGAAAGTGACACCCGCGAAATGCAAACGGCCGCCCCTCTCGGGGCGGCCGCGCATAGTCGGAAAGACTGATGCTTACTTGCGCAGGTAGATCTGCGCGTTGCGGTTCTCGTCGTTGCGGACGCCATCGGCGGTCGGCACACGCGGCTTCTCTTCGCCGTTGGCAACCGTCTGGATCGCGTTCTGGGCAATACCCTTCGAGCTCAGGTAAGCGGCGACCGAGCTGGCACGACGCTGCGAGAGCTTCAGGTTATAGTCGTTCTTGCCCGAACGGTCGGCGTTGCCTTCGATGCGCACATTGGTCGAACCGGTGGCGCGGTAATCGGCGATGGCGCGATCAAGCACCTGCGCCGCAACCGGGCTGATATCCGACTTATCGAAAGCGAAGAACACGATGTAGGTCTCAGGTGCACGCGGCGCCGGAGCCGGAGCAGCGGCCGGAGCCGGGGCCGGAGCCGGGGTTGCGACCGGCATCGGAGCCGGAGCAGCGGCCGGCATCGCCTTGGCCGGCGCGCCGAAACGATAGGTCAGACCCAGCATAACGGCATGGTTCGACCATTCGGCTTCAACCTTGGTGCCCGTCGTGCTGCGCAGATCGAGATCCGAGAAGCTGGCGGTGTAGCGATAGTCAGCGGTCAGCAGCCAATTATCGGCCAGGGCGTAGGACGCACCGACGATGCCCTGATAGGCAGCCACAGTGTCATGGTCGTCAATCACACGAGTGGCATTGACCCGGGCGCTGTCGACATTCACACGCGCCATGCCGAGACCGAGGCCAACGAAGGGATTGAACTGGCTCTTAGGCATGAAGTCATAGTAACCGTTGACGAAGGCCGTCCAGGCATTGACGTCACCGGAGGCATTCACGCCGGCGGCGCTGGTGCTGTCGATATCGTTGCTGCGATAGCCGAGTTCGAGTTCGGTGCGGAAGTTGTCCATGAAGCCGTAACCGAGCTTGGCGAGCAGGCCATAACCCAGATCGAAATCGACATCATTCGACGCGCCGCCGCCGGAGACGGTGCTCTCGTTCAGCCAGTTAGCACCACCTGCCAAACCGGTATAGAAGCCATTGCCTTGCGCGAGCGCCGGAGTGGAAGCCAGACCCAACAGGGCGGCACCAGCCAGCAGAGCAACACGGATGTTCATGCGAATCTCCTCAACGAAAAATTTTCCGGCCGCGCCCCGCGGCTGGGCACGCCTCAACCGGGACGGACTATACCAGCGACTGAACGCGGGCCGCACGCGTTCATCTCCGATGCGGACCAATAATGCCCGGCTGTGGCATATTGGCAACAGATTTAGCCGGCCTTTTCAAGCGCATGGGCGATATCCTCGGCCAGGTCCCGGGCGTCTTCCAGGCCTACCGAGAGACGCACAAGATCCTCGCCGATGCCGAGCCGGGCCCGCTCCTCCAGACTCAACCTCTGGTGCGTGGTGGTAGCCGGGTGTGTGATCAGACTTTTTGAATCGCCCAGATTATTCGAGATATCCACCAATTTCAGGGCATTGAGGAAACGGAACGTCCCCGCCTTGCCGCCCTTGGGCCGGAAGGCAAGCATGTTGCCGCCGGCCGACATCTGGCGCTCGACCAGGGCATATTGGGGGTGATCCCTGCGGCCCGGATACAGCAGCGCCGGCACATTGGTCGGCGCCGCCAGGCCGGGGTGTCCGGCCAACTGGTCGGCCAGGCTGGCGGCCGACTCGACCATCCGGCTGACCCGCAGTTCCAGGGTTTCGAGCCCTTTCAGCATGACCCAGGCGTTGAACGGGCTGAGCGCCGGGCCGGTATGGCGCAGATAGGGCGTCAGTTCGTTAACGATGAAGTCTTCCGAACCCAGCACCACACCGCCGAGGCAGCGGCCCTGGCCGTCGATATGCTTGGTGGCGGAATAAACCACGATATCGGCGCCGAGCTGCAACGGCTTCTGCAGCACCGGGGTGGCGAAGACATTGTCGACGATGACGCGGGCGCCATGCTTGTGCGCGATGGCGGCGACGGCCGGCAGGTCGATCACCTCCAGCGTCGGATTGGCCGGCGTTTCCAGGAACACCACCTTGGTACGGGCATTGACCGCGCGTTCCCAGGCCGTGAGATCGGTGCCGTCGATCAGATGCGTCTTGATGCCGAAGCGCGGCAGCAGGTCTTCGACGATGTAGCGGCAGGAGCCGAACACGGCGCGCGCCGACACCACCTCGTCGCCGGCCTTGAGCTGGCACATCAGCGCGGCATTCACCGCGGCCATGCCGGTGGCGGTGGCGCGCGCGGCCTGGGCGCCTTCCAGCAGCACCATGCGCTGCTCGAACATCTCGACCGTGGGATTGCCGAAGCGGCTGTAGACGAAGCCGGGCTCTTCATTCTTGAAGCGGCGCTCGGCGGCCTCGGCGCTGTCATAGCGGAAGCCCGAGGTCATGAAGATCGCCTCGGAGGTTTCGCCAAACTCGCTGCGCATGGTACCGCCGCGCACCATCTGGGTGGCCAGCCGCCAGGACTTCTCGCTCTCGTTCTTGCTCATCACACCCTCTTCCGGCCTGCCCCGCAGGCAACAAAAAACCCCGGCACCATGAGGTCCGGGGTTTTTTGACAAACCGCCCGACCTCTTTAGCGGTTTGTTTTACGTGGTCCGCAAGCCGGTCGGCTCCAAATCACCACGGCGCCAGAAAATGGCGTGGCAGCGTGATACGGCGCGAGGGCCATACTCGTCAAGTCCGAAACGCCTCCATGGCCGGCTGGGCTGGTTCAGGTTCGTTGAGGTCCGCTCGGGTCCGTTGGGTGCTCGTTCGGGTTCGTTGGGGTCCGTTGAGGTTCGTTCGGGTTCGTTCGGGTTCGTTCGGGTTCGTTGGAGTTCGCGGCATGCCCAAGTCATTGATTTCCATAGAATCGCATAGAAATGGAACATTATAAGATTATATAGGAAAATAATGACAATATCCAGGACAATCCCGCGGCCGGCGCCGGCGCCCTATTCCTTGAACTCTTCCTTCTTGGGGATACGGTTGAAGGCGATCTTGGCCCCCATGAAATCGGACTTGTGCCTGGGCAGCGGGCCGATCCGCACCGTGTCCTTCTTGTCGTATTTCTGGTTCAGCTTATCCATGGCGCTCCACAGCCGGGCACGCTTGGCGGCCGCTTCGGCATCATCCTGCTCCAGACCCGATGCGCCGCCGAACAGATCGAGTGTCACCGCGTCTTTCGGCACCAGGCCGGAGAGCCACATGCCAACCTTCATATAGCGACCGCGCGGCTTTTTCGTCTCGACCAGCATCTGCGCCCACAGCCGGGCGATGGCATCGAGGATGACGAAATTGTCCTGCGTCTGGGTCAGGCGGAAATCGGCGGCCCAGCGCGTATCGTCATCGAACCGCACCTTGATGCCGAGGTTGCCGGCCACAAAGCCAAGCCGGCGCAGCCGCGCGCCGCCCTTCACGCCCAGCCGGCGCAGGATCAGGCGGGCGGATTCGGCGTCGCGGAACTGCGGCGGCAACACATGTTCGTGGCTGAGGCTGCGGGTCGCGTCGGTCTGACTGTAATCACCGATGCCGCGCAGGCGCTGGATGAAAGCCGGGCCTTCCTTGCTGCCCCAGATGCGGCGCGCCTCTTCAGGCTTCATCTCCCAGAGCTGGGCGATACTGTTGATGCCGGCCTCATTCAACCGCACTTCCATGTTGTGGCCGATGCCGGGCAGGTCGCGCAGCGTGAGCGGCAGGATGCGGTCCGGCAGCTCATGACCCTCGATCACGGTGAGGCCGTCGGGCTTCTGCATGTCACTGGCCAGCTTGGCGAGGAACTGATTGGGCGCGATGCCGATCGAGCAGCGCACACAGTCGCCCAGATTGGCCAGCAGGCCGGCACGGATGCGGCGTGACAGCGCGATGGCGTTGTCTTTCAGACGTTCGGGCCCTATCAGTTCGCAGGAGACCTCGTCGATCGACCAGGTCTTGTAGACGGGGATATGGCGGTCGATCTCTTCCTCGACCAGATGATGGAATTCGACATAACGGTCATGCCGCGCATTGACGATGGCGATGCCGGGATACTTCTGCTTGGCCTCCCAGACCGGCGTGCCGGTCTTGATGCCGAAGGTCTTGGCTTCGATGGAGGCGGCGATGGCAGACGTCGTGTCGCTCATCACCGGCACGACGATGATCGGCTTGCCGCGCAGGGCCGGGTTGTCCTGCTGCTCGACGCTGGCGAAAAAGCTGTTCAGGTCGAGATAGAGGAAGCGCAGCGACGAGGCCGCCCAGGCCTTGCGGGCGGCGATATCGGCGTCGGAACGGGGCGGCGGGCTCATGACACGAGTTTAGCCCGCCCCGGATGAATACGAAATGGGAACATTCTCCCCTTTCTGCCCTCCGCACTCCCTCCAACCGTCATGCCCGGCCTTGTGCCGGGCATCCATCTGCGCGTTCCGAGGTGCGGAGGGTTGGGATGGACCCTCGGAATAAATCCGAGGGTGACGGTCTTTGAGTATCTAGGCATTCAGTGTGTCGAACAGGTCGCGCCATTCTGGATTAGCCGCGGTAATCGTCCGCAATTTCCATTGGCGCGGCCATAGTTTCATCGTCTTCTCGCGCCGGATCGCCACTTCGATACTGTCATGGGCCTCAAAATAAACGAGGCACTTCAAACCATATCGTTTGGTGAAGCCATCAACGACGCCCTCACGATGCTCCCATGCCCGACGCGCAATGTCGCTGGTCACGCCGATATAGAGCGTGCCATTGGGTTTGTTGGTCATGATGTAGACCCAACCACCGGCCATACCACAATTCTACCGTCACCCTTGGGCTTGTCCCAAGGGTCCATCTGCGCGTTCCGAGGTGCGGAGGGTTGGGATGGACCCTCGGAATAAATCCGAGGGTGACGGTCTGTGTAACGGCAAAATTGCTTTTAAGACCCGCAGCGGTTCCAGGGCCCGATATCCCAGTGGAAGCTTTTGGCATGCGCCGCATCGGCATTGGGGCCGAGCACCACGGCGAAGAAGCGGCAGGCCTCGCGGTTCACGCCGCGCAGATACTGCCCCTCGCGGCCCTGGCTGCGGAAATGATCGGCCACCGAAACGCGCCGCCCATCGGCCAGCACGAAGCCCCAGATGTCGATGGCGCGGCCATGGCCATGTTCGCTGATGCGGCTGGAATTGCCGGTCATGCGTTTGCAGGTGAACGCCCCGGCATGGTTGATCTGCTTCAGCGGCTGGCCGAAGACACGCAGGGCCTCGGGCAGCAGCACCTCCTTCTCGAACTGCATCAGCCGCAGCGCCAGCGGACAGGTCATTTCCGCCGGCCGCACCAGCTCGACGCCGGTGGCGATCAGCCGCACGCCATTCTGCAGCGTGCAGCCATCCTTGCCGGCCTCGGCCTGGGCGATCAGCTCGAATTTCGCACCGGTGGCGGCCAGATCGTTGAGGCAGGCGGCCTGGATGATGTCGCGGCCGATCCATTGCGAACTGGCCGGCGGCTGCGTCGGTTCGGGCAAGGGCGCGGCCTGACGGGCCGGACGCGGCGCGCAGGCCGCGGCCAGCAGCAGCAATGCGAGGGCGGCAGTTACTCGGAAACCGGCAGCCACAGCACCTCCTCGATGCGGGTCGCACCAGCCAGCAGCATGACCAGGCGATCGACGCCCAGCGCGATGCCGGCGCAATCGGGCAGGCCATGCTCCAGCGCGGCCAGGAAATCCCCGTCGATCGGGTAATCGTAGCCATAGAGCCGCCGTTTCAGCGCCATATCGGCCTCGAAGCGGCGGCGCTGCTCGGCGGCATCGGTGAGTTCGGAAAAGGCATTCGCCAGTTCCATGCCGCAGGCATACAGCTCGAACCGCTCGGCCAGATGCGGCGCGGCTTTTTTCGGCCGGCTGAGCGCGGCCTGATGGATCGGGTAGTCATGCAGGATGCAGGGTGCGTCAAGACCGAGCCGGGGCTCGATCCTGTCCAGCGCAACACGGAAATACAGATCGTCCCAGCTGTCGCCGGCATCGACCCGCACGCCGATGGCCGCGCAGGCCGCACGCATGGCGGCGAGGTCCGGGTTATGCGGATCGGCGCCGATGCAGGTCGCCAGATCCAGTCGTGCATATCGCGCAAAGGCCTCATGCACGGTGAGATACTGCCAGGGCTGCAGGATATCGGCCGTGTGCCCCTGCCAGGTGAGTGTGCTGCGCCCGGTGGCGGCGGCAATCGCCTGCAGCAGGGTTTCGCAGTCGCGCATGATGCCGCGGTAATCCGCGCCTGATCGATACCATTCCAGCATCAGGAAGGCGGGATGATGGGTGGCGGCGCGCTCGCCGTTGCGGAACACCGGTGCGAACTGGAACAGCTTCGGTTCGCCGGCCACCAGCAGCTTCTTCATGGCGAATTCCGGCGAGGTATGCAGATACAGCGGCCGGGTCGTGCCGTCGGGATTCTCCAGGCTGGTGGCAAAGGCCTTCAAATGCGGTTCCAGCCCCGGCGAGACCTGCAGGGCCGGGGTCTCGGCCTCGACGAATCCGAGCCCGGCAAAGCACGACCGCAGCGCCGCCAGGACGGCCTGGCGCAACAGCAGATTGGGCCGGCGGCGGGCATAAAGCTCGGGATGCCACCAGGGCGGAGGGCCGGATTGTCCGGAAGTGGTCATTCCACGTGACTTTTCGCACCGACTCGGGTTGAGAAGGCTGTCCCAACCTGATAGTTTCCGCGCGGTTTTTTCGCAAGCGGGTCCTTGTAGGGGCCCGCTATTCGTTTTCGGAGATACGCTTCCATGCCCAAGGTAAATGCCAACCAGCTCCGCAAGGGCAACGTGGTCGAGATCAATGGCAAGCTGCTGGCCGTGATCACCGCGCAGAACATCCAGCCCGGCAAGGGCACGCCGGTGATGCAGCTCGACCTGCGCGACCTGAGCAGCGGCATCAAGACCACCGAACGCTACCGCACCACCGAGTCGGTCGAGCGCGTGTTCATCGATACCCGCGAGTTCAGCTACCTGTTCGCCGAAGGCGACATGTACACCTTCATGGATACCGAGAATTACGAGCAGATCGCCGTGCCGGCCGAAGTGGTGGGCGAACAGGCCGTGTGGCTGCAGGAAGGCATGAAGGTCGAGATCGCGCTGTATGACGGCAAGCCGGTGTCGGTGTCGCTGCCGCAGACCGTGATCATGGCCATCACCGAGACCGAGCCGACCGTGAAGGGCCAGACCGCGTCTTCGTCCTACAAGCCGGCCATCGTCGAGAACGGCCAGCGCGTGATGGTGCCGCCGCATGTCTCCTCGGGCGTGCGCATCGTCATCAACATCAGCGAAGGCGCCACCTATATGGAACGCGCCAAGGACTGAGCCGGCATCCGGCCGTCCCGAAACAAACCCGCCACAGCGATGTGGCGGGTTTTTTCATGCCAGATTCACAGGGGCGCGAGCGGGCCGAAGAAGCCGGTGATGCGCTGCAGCCGGCCGCCCTCACCCAGCCCACAGAAATCGGTGCCCTCGCGCATCACGCTGCCATCGGCGGCATAGCGGATGAAGCCGAAACGCAGCAGGCCGTGGTGGCAATCGACCAGGCTGCTGCGCCGGATCGTGCTGCCGGGAAATTTCTCCAGCAGCGTGCCGATATGGGCGATCAGCGCAGTACGGTCGAGATCCTGCACCAGCGGGTCGCTGTAGCGGCAGTCTGCCGTCCAGGCCACGCGCAGCAGACGGTTGCGTTCGGCCGCATCCGGCGCGTTCCACGCCGCGCAATAGGTATCGATCACATCATCCAGTGCCATCATGGCTGCCTCCCGGATTTTGCCGCAGTCTAGCAAACTGTGACCGCAGACACAGGCCTGTTGCGCTGCAGCAGCCGCTGTGACCGGCGGCACAGCGGTCCGGCCGGTCCCGGTGCCTGATGGCGCCAACGAAAAAACCCGCCCCCAGTCGACCGTACCGTTTACCGCCCACCACTTCGCCTGTCGCTGCAATCCTGCCGCCAGGCCACCACAGGGGAGTGACGTGTCATGTCCTGTCCGGAAGAACTCAGGTCCCTCGAAGCCTTCTGGCACCTGAAGCGCGGCGACCGCGCCCTGCCCAGCCGCTGCGATTTCACGCCGATGGACCTGCGGCCCTGGCTCGGCAATATCGGCGTCATCACGGTTGAACATGGCGATGGCGAGACACGATTCCGTGTCGTGCTGTCCGGCACCCGGCTCGACGACTATCGCGGCCACAGCATCACCGGGCTGTATATCGACGAAGTGCCCCACAATGTCTGCGGCACCGCGACGTATTTCAAAGCCTGCGTGGAACAGCGCATGCCGACGTATTTCCTGCACGACAATTCACCCAACAGCGCGATCTACACGGAGATGGGCAAGCTGCTGCTGCCGCTGAGCGAAGACGGTGTCACCGTCGACCGCATCCTGGTGGCGATCTATCCGCTGTCGACCAGCCAGCGGGAAGCGGCCTAGGCCTCTGTCAGTCCGGGCAGGGCGCGCCGGCGCGCAGCCAGGTCGCCACCGCCACCACCAGATGATCGCGATGGAGCGCCGGGCTGCCGCGTCCGGTGCCCGGCGCCCAGGCCCAGCCAATCAGCGGGTCTTCGGCGAAATGCCTGCCCAGGGCCTCAGGCTGCAGCCCGCCATTGCGCTGCGGATCGCGCAGATCGCGGCACAGGTCGCCGGCCGGCCGGTTGCGGAACACGGCATCGCCGGCTTTGGGCATGCGCCAGTCGGGCGCACCCGGCGCGGCGGCGGTATTCTGGTTCTTGTGACAGCCCGCGCAGGTGAGCCGGGCAACGCCCTTGCCCTCAGGCCCGCGCTGCACGGCCGGCTGGTGCGGCCGGCCGTCGCGCTGCAGCGGCGCCGCCGTATCGGTGTGGCAGTTGGCGCAGCGCGGATGCTGCGTCACCTCGAAGACCGGCTGGAACAGCGCGGCCTGGGCCCGGGCTGCGTTGATGGCTGGCGCGACCGTCGCGCAGCAGGCCAGCAGCAGGAAAAAGAAACCCCTAGTCATCCTTGGGCAGGGATTTCGCCTGGCGGTCGAAGGCCGCGCGCGCGGCACCGACCAGCTGTTCGTTGCGGATCGCCCATTCCCATACGCCGCAGAGCGCCTCGCTCAGCGCGATGCCGGCCGGCGTGAGTTCGTAATCGACGCGCGGCGGCACTTCGGCATAGACCTTGCGCATCACGACGCCGTCGCGCTCCAGCTGGCGCAGCGTCTGGGTCAGCATTTTCTGGCTCACGCCCTGCAGGGTTTCGCGCAGGCGCGAAAAGCGCATGGCGCCGCGCTCATACAGCTCGTCCATCACCCGCAGGCTCCACTTGTCGCCGAAGCGCACCATCAGGTCGCGCACCAGCTCTTCGGTTTCCTTGGTGAAGGTGCAGGTGGCGGCACTGCAGGCGGCCGGCGCGTCATCGGCATTGGTTTCCGGCAGGTGCCTATCGGGTGCCGCAAGTGCCTTATTGCTGATCGGAACCGGGATTTTATATGATTGGGTCATGCAGACAGATAATCGCAGGATGGCCGGCAAAACCACTGGTTTTTTCTCCGGCCATCGCATGAATTCCTGTCTGCCGTCACAGCATCGATCAAATAAGCCGTGGTACCGAAATCGCAAGGCGGCTTTCCGTCCGCATGAGGTATACTGCCCACGCTGACCAGCAAGGGGCCGCCCGAATGCCCCGCGATGCTTTTTTTAACATCCATGGACCCGTTGCCCGACCAGGAATGGCGTCTGCTTTTTCGTCTTCACAATCCATTCTTCATCGCCCCAGTGGAGGACCACAATGGCTACCAAATTCACATTGAACGGCAAGGCTGTCAGCCTGGATGTCGATCCCGACATGCCGCTGCTCTGGGCGGTGCGCGACGAGATCGGCCTGACCGGCAGCAAGTTCGGCTGCGGCGCTGCCCAGTGCGGCGCCTGCACCATGCATGTCGACGGCCAGCCGGTGCGCGCCTGCTCGACGCCGCTCTCGGCCATCGAAGGCCAGAAGGTCACCACCATCGAAGGACTCGGCGGCAAGGTGGCGCAGGCGGTGCAGGCCGCCTGGATCAAGCATGAGGTCGCGCAATGCGGCTATTGCCAGTCCGGCCAGATCATGTCGGCGGTGGCGCTGCTGACCGACAACAAGAAACCCAATGACGCCCAGATCGACGAGGCCATGCAGGGCAATATCTGCCGCTGCGCGACCTATGTGCGCATCCGCGCCGCGATCCATGACGCCGCCAAGACCGTGAGGGCCTAATCATGACCGAGCAGAGCAAGATCAAACTGCCCCAGGAACTCCCCCTGGCATCGCGCCGCGGCTTCCTGCAGGGTGCCGGTGCCGCCGGCCTCGGCCTCGGCCTCGTCGTCGGCTTCCACTGGATGCCGCGCAATGCGATGGCGCAGAAGGCTGCGGCCGGCACACCGGCGATGATGAATGCCTTTATCCGCATCGCACCCGATAACACCGTCACCGTGCTGTCGAAGCATCTGGAGATGGGCCAGGGCACCTATACCGGCCTCGCCACCATCGTGGCCGAAGAGCTGGATGCCGACTGGAAGCAGATGCGCACCGAAGGCGCACCGGCCGATGCCAAGCTGTATGCCAACCTCGCCTTCGGGACGATCCAGGGCACTGGCGGCAGCACGGCGATGGCGAATTCCTGGGACCAGCTGCGCAAGGCGGGCGCCACCGCGCGCGCCATGCTGGTGAGTGCCGCCGCTGAGCAGTGGAAAGTGCCGGCGAAGGACATCACCGTGTCGAAAGGCGTGGTGAGCCATGCCGCAACCGGAAAGAAGGCGAGCTTCGGCCAGCTGGCCGTGAAGGCCGCAGGCATCACGCCGCCAGCGGGAGACGTGCCGCTGAAAGACCCGGCCAAGTTCACCCTGATCGGCAAGGATGTACCGCGTCTGGATGCACGGGCCAAGAGCAACGGCACCGCGCAATACAGCCTCGACGTCAAGCTGCCCGGCATGCTGACCGCACTGCTGCAGCGCGCGCCGCTGTTTGGTGCCAAGGTGAAGAGCTTTGACGCCACCAAGGCCAAGGCGGTACCCGGCGTGGTGGATGTGGTGCAGATCTCCAACGGCGTGGCCGTGCTGGCGAAGAATTTCTGGGCTGCCAAGCTGGGCCGCGAGGCGCTGGAGATCCAGTGGGATGATTCGGCCGCCGAAAAGCGCGGCACCGACGAGATCCTGGCCGAGTATAAGGCACTGGCGAAGACGCCGGGCCTGCCGGCGCGCAAGGACGGCGATGTGGACGCCGCCTTTGCCAAGGCGGCGAAGATCCTGGAAGCCACCTACGACTTCCCGTATCTCGCCCATGCGCCGATGGAGCCGCTGGATTGCGTGGTCAAGCTGGATGCCAATGGTGTCGAGATCTGGGCCGGCGACCAGTTCCAGACCATCGACCAGATGAATGCAGCCGGTGTGCTGGGCATGAAGCCCGAGCAGGTGAAGATCAACACGATCTATGCCGGCGGCAGTTTCGGCCGCCGCGCCACCATCCAGTCGGATTACATCGTGGAAGGCGTCGAGATCGCCAAGGCGATCAACGGGCGGGCGCCGGTGCGGCTGATCTGGACGCGCGAGGACGATATCAAGGGCGGTCGCTATCGCCCGATGTATCACCATGTGCTGAAGGCCGGCATCGACGACAAGGGCGAGATCATCGCCTGGCAGCATCGCATCGTCGGCCAGTCGATCGTGACCGGCACGCCATTCGAGGCCTTCATGGTCAAGGACGGCATCGACCATACCTCGGTGGAAGGTGCCGCCAACCTGCCCTACGCCATCCCCAACATGCGCGTGGAACTGCACACCACCAAGACCGGCGTGCCGGTGCTGTGGTGGCGCTCGGTCGGCAGCACGCATACCGCGTTTGCCACCGAGGTGTTCCTCGACGAGATCGCGGCGGAGACCAAGCAGGATCCGCTGGCGCTGCGGCGCAAGCTGCTGACCAAGCATCCGCGCCATCTCGGCGTGCTGAACCTGGCCGCCGAGAAGGCCGGCTGGGGCAAGCCGCTGCCGGCGGGCCGCATGCGCGGCATCGCCGTGCAGGAAAGCTTCTCGTCCTTCGTGGCCGAAGTGGCGGAAGTGGTGCTGCAGCCCGATGGCAGCTGGAAGGTGGACCGGGTGGTGGCGGCGGTCGATTGCGGCATGCCGATCAACCCCAACATCATCCGCGCCCAGGTGGAAAGCGGCATCGGCTATGGCCTCTCGGCCACCATCAAGCCGGGCATCACCATGGCCAAGGGCGAGGTCGAGCAGTCGAACTTCCACGACTACGAGGTGCTGCGCATCCACGAAATGCCCAAGGTGGAGGTGCATATCGTGCCGTCGAAGGAAAAGCCGACCGGCATCGGCGAACCCGGCACGCCGCCGGTGGCGCCGGCGGTGGCCAACGCCCTGATGAGCGGCACCAAGATGGTGTTCCGCGCCCTGCCGCTGCCGCCGACCGCGACCAAGTCCGCATAACCGGCAGTATTTTAGACCGACCCTGAAAGCCCGCGGCTCTGCCGCGGGCTTTTTTCTGATCCGGTGCAGCGGCTTAACCGCCTTGACAGAACACAATCTTTCGGAGGAAACATTGCGTCTCTGATATTAATAATGAGTCTCACTATGAAAAACTTCGGGGATTCGGCCAAAGCTCTTGGCCTTCTGTTCACGCTGCCGTCCATGGCCCTGCTGGCAAACCAGCCGGCTTTGGCCCAGGACAGCCAGCCCGTACAGCTGCAGGGCATCACCGTCACGGCAGCGGGCGACTGGCTCGGCGAGGCCGACCCGGAGGTGGTGCGCACCCATGCCGGCGGCCGCAGCGTGGTGCGGCAGGAGCAGTTCGAACAAAGCGGCGCCTCCACCGTGACCGAGGCGATCCGCGCCATCCCCGGCGTGCAGACCCCGCCCCCCAATGGCAGCGGCGGCGGCGACTACGCGCTGAATATCGGCATCCGCGGCATGACCTCGCGGCTCAGCGCCGGTGCCACCATCCTGATGGACGGCATTCCGCTGGCCAATGCGCTGTATGGCCAGCCGGAAACCTCGCTGGGCGCGGTATCGCTCGGCATGCTGCAGGCGATCGACGTGGTCAAGGGCGGCGGCTCGGTGCGCTATGGGCCCGGTACCTCGGGCGGCGTGGTGAATTTCGTTACCAAGGATATCCCGACCACGCCCTATGGCGGCGAAATCAGCCTGCGCGGCGACAGCACCGCCGGAAACGACGCCAATGGCCGCCTGCTCGGCAAGTCCGACATCATGGCCGGCGGCTCGCTGCAGAACGGCTCCGGGCTGGCCGTGTTCTATTCCGGCAACCACGGCGAATCCTACCGCGACAATACCAACCAGGATATCGACGACTTCATGCTGAAGGGGCGCCTGGCGCTGACCGAGACCAGCCGGCTGGAAACCCGCCTGCGTCACTACAATGCCGATGCCAGCACGCCCGGCCCGCTGACCCAGGCGGCTTTCAATGCCGATCCCTACCAGTCGACGCATTCCCGCGAACGCTTCAAGGGCGAGCGCGATGAATATGTGCTGAAATACGTCAACGAGTTCAACGGCGACTATCGCCTGGAAACCACCGGCTTCCATACCGAGAGCTTCCGCGAACTCACCATCGCCTCGGCGCCCACCACCTCGGTGAATGGCGGCAGCGATGCATCGCTGACCATCCTGGACCGCCTGCCGCGCAATTACAGCGTCTATGGCTTCGAGCCGCGCTTCACTGCACTGGCTGAAACCGGCATCGTCAAGCATGCCGCATCGATCGGCTATCGCTACATGACGGAATCCACCGACGAGATGCGCTTCCGCCGCAGCGGCGCCGCCGGCTTCAATCCGTTTGGCGTTGCCGAAGCGCGCAACCGCTATACCGAGGGCTCGACCGAGGCGCATGCCGTCTATATCGACAACGCCATGAAGGTGGGCACCGTGACGGTGACGCCCGGCATCCGCTTCGAGAAGGTGGAAGTCGATCGCCTCAACAAGCTGACCGGCTTCCGCGACACGGAAAAATACGAAGAGCCGCTGCCCTCGCTCAGCGCCGGCTGGGAGGTCAATCGCGACCTGTTCACCTATGCCAACTACTCGACATCGTTCAATCCGGTGACGCATCTGGCACTGGGCGATTCGACCGCTGCCGGCGCCGGCAGCCTGGAGCCGGAACGCGCCAAGACCTACGAGATCGGTGCGCGCTACAAGGCCGGCGGCCTGTCACTGGAGGGCGGCCTGTTCCTGATCCACTTCGACAACCAGATCGAAAGCGTGAACAGCGTCAACATCAATACCGGCGCCACCAAGCATCAGGGTATCGAGACCGCGGCCGAATACGATCTCGGCACACTCTATACCTCGCTGAAGGGCCTCAGCGTCTATGCCACCTATGCCTATACCGAGGCGACGCGCGAGCAGGGTGTGAACAAGGGCCGTCAGCTGGGACTCTATTCGCCCCATATCGGCACCGTTGGCGCCCGTTACAGGGTCAGCGAATGGACCTACAACCTGAACGCCTATGGCCAGTCCAGGCAGTGGGCCGATGACACCAACAGCGTTCAGGGCAGCGCCAACGGCAAGCTGGGGCCGATTGCCGGCTATGTGCTGTTCAATGGCCAGGTTGCCTATGACTTCGCCGATGGTCCCACCGTAGCCTTTGGCATCAACAACATCTTTGACGAGGTCTACGCAACCCGCGCCAGCATCGAGGCCAATGGCGGCCTGTTTGCCGGTGCGCCGCGAACCGCGTATATCACCACCAAGTTCGTATTCTGAGTCTGAAGAGGCGGCGCCAGTGACGTTACGACAGCTTTGGCGCCGCCTGCATTTATGGATTGGCCTGGCCGCTGGCGCGGTTTTCGTAGTGCTCGGCCTGACCGGCAGCGCGCTGGTGTATCAGGAAGAAATCCTCGAGCTGCTCTACCCCGGCATCATGCATGTGGCACCCGGCGAGACCCTGGCGCCGCCATCGCGCTTCCTGGCCACCGCGCAGCAGGCCGGCGGCCGCGTGGCCTATCTGCGCTATCCCGAGACAGCCGACCGGCCGGTCCAGGCCACGCTGGATATGCCCGGCGGCGGCCGGCACACCCTGCTGATCGACCCCTATGCCGCCACCCTGATCGCACCGCTGCCGGGGCAGCAGGTGTTTGCCTTTTTGCTCGACCTGCACCGCCATCTCTTGCTGGCAACCCTTGGACGGCAGATCGTCGGCTGGGTGGGGCTCACGCTGGCTTTCAGTGCCATCAGCGGCGCGATCCTGTGGTGGCCACAGCTGCGATGGCGCGCATGGAAGCAGGCGCTGACCATGAAGTGGCGCGGCATGTCATGGCATCGCCGCAGCTTTGACCTGCACAAGGTCGGCGGCGCGGCAATGACCCTGCCACTGCTGCTGCTGGCGCTCAGCGGCAGCGCCATTTGCTTTCGTGATGCCTTGCAGCCGGCGATGACCATGCTGGGCGGTATCCGTCCGCTCAGTTCTGCGACACTGGCACGGCCGGCAGAGATCGGCACGGCCAGATCGGTCGACGACCTGCTGGCCGAAGCGCAGAGGCTGATCCCGGGGGCGCGGCCGGTTTTCATTTCACCGCCGGCCCGGCCCGGCGGTGCGACCCGCATCCGCCTGCGCCAGCCCGATGAAATCCATCAGAACGGCCGCAGCTATGTACTGCTGGATGCCGCCGGCACCGTGCTGGACCTGCAGCGCGTCTCCGAATTGCCGGCCGCCAACATGGTGTTCGACCAGCTGCCCTATCCGCTGCATACCGGCTACCTGTTCGGCGCGGCGGGACGCCTGATTGTTTTCATTTCCGGCCTGCTGCCGGCGCTGCTGTTCGCCACCGGGCTGTATCTGTGGCTGCGCGCGCGCCCGTTCAGGCCGCGGGCGTGACGAACTGAAGCCCGCTGCGCTGTCGCCACAGCAGCAGCACACACAGGCCGCCGCCGAGTGACAGCGGCAGCATGGCGAGATAGGCCAGGCCGCCAAAAGCGGCAAACAGCGGGCCCACCGCCAGGGTGCCGGCCGCCAGCAGGGCCGAATTGGCCGCGCTGTACAGGCTTTGCGCCGAGGCCGAGGCATCGGGGTCGACACCGCCAGCCAGCAGCCGCATGGCGCCGAGATGGGCGCAGCCAAAGGTGGCCGCATGCAGCAGATTGAGCGCCACCAGCACGGAGAAATCGCCCGTGAAGGCCGTGAAGCTCCAGCGGATGGCGCCGCCCAGCGCGGCCAGCGCCAGCAGGCCGACACCGCCGACATGCTGCGCCACCCGCTGGCCGACCGCGAATAAAATCACTTCGGCCAGCACGCCCTCGGCCCAGAGAAAGCCGATCTGTGCATCGCTCAGACCCTGGCTGCGCCAGTGCAGGGTGCCGAAGGTGTAGAACATCGCATGACTGGCCTGCAGGCAGGCATTGGCACCCAGGAAAGCCAGGAACAGCGGGCTGCGCATCAGCCGCATGGCCGGTGCGCCGGCGATGCGCGGGCGATTGAGCGGCAGGCGCAGATCGGGCAGCAGATGGCTGCCGAGCGCGAGCCCCAGCATGCCGATCAGCAGCAGGATGAAAATCCAGTTGTCGTCGCGGCCCTTCAGCCACAGGCCGGCGAGATAGGCGGTGACCAGGAAACTCAGCGAACCCCAGAGGCGCAGGCGACCGTATTGCAGATTGTGCCGCGTGCTGGCCAGCACGGCGATGTTTTCGCTGAACGGCGCGATCGGCCCCCAGGCCGCGGTGTGCAGCAGCCAGATCCCCAGCATCGGCCAGAAGCCTTCGGTCCAGCCCAGCAGGGTATAGAAGGCGAGGCTGAGCCAGGTCAGCACGATGATGGCCTGGCGGCGGCGGCCATTGCGGTCGACCGCATGCGCGGCCATCGGGCCGGCCACCAGCCGCAGCAGGATGCCCGACGCCAGGATCACGGAAATTTCGGTTGGTGAAAGACCGCGCGACTGCAGCCAAACCGAGAAGAATGGCAGATGAATGCCGGGCACCACGAACAGCGCGGCAAAATAGACGCTGATCCGCCAGGCAATGGCGCGCCGGTTTTCAGGGCTGTTGTCGCTCACGGAATACTCCGACTGCCTTCGAATCGGGCAGGGTGAAAATTGTTTACAATTCTACGGCGTCCGTGGTTACAATTCTTTATATGCGGCGCACAAATGCCGCCGTCCGGGCAAAAATCCGACAGTGATTCGGCAGGGGGACAAGATCGCATCATGCAGGCGATGACAAGGGGATGCGGCCCCGAGGCCGCGCACCGAAATACCGTGCGGGTGAGCGTCGCGCGGGGAGCGCCGTGATGCAGGGCCCGGCTTTCGTCAAAATCAACGGTGTCAGCCTGACCTATCGTCAGGCCGAGGAAGAGACCCTCGCCGTAGAGGATCTCAACATCGACATCCAGGAAGGCGAATTCGTCGCCGTGGTCGGGCCGTCCGGTTGCGGCAAGTCGACCCTGATGAAACTGGTGACCGGCCTGCTGAACTGCACCGGCGGCAGCATCACCATCGGTGGCAAGCCCGTGAACGGCCCGATCCAGGGTGTGGGCATGGCCTTCCAGAATTCCACCCTGCTGCCCTGGCGCACCACGCTGGACAACGTGATGCTGCCGCTGGAGATCGTCGAGCCGCACAAGCGCCGCCTGCGCAAGGAAAAACAGGCCTATATCGCGCAGGCCATGGCCCTGCTCAAGACCGTGGGCCTGGCCGATTTTGCCGACAAGTTCCCCTGGCAGCTGTCGGGCGGCATGCAGCAGCGCGCCAATGTCTGCCGCTCGATCATCCATGAGCCGCGCCTGCTGATGCTGGACGAGCCTTTCGGCGCGCTGGATGCCTTCACCCGCGAGGAATTGTGGGGCGTGATGCAGAAGCTGTGGATGGAGCGGCGCTTCACCGCCATCCTGATCACCCATGACCTGCGCGAGGCGACCTATCTGGCCGACCGCGTCTTCGTGATGAGCAAGCGGCCCGGCCGGATCATCCTGAGCAAGGAGATCGACATTCCGCGTCCGCGCACGCTGGACACGACCTTTGAGCCGCATTTCGGCTCGATCGTGCATGAGCTGCGTGAGCACATTCATTCGGTGAGGGAATCGTGATGAACGAGAAGAACCTCATCCGGGCGATGCCCTGGATGGTCACCATCGGACTTTTCATCCTGTGGGAAGTCGTCTGCGTCATCACCCGCGTCGAAACCTTCATCCTGCCGCGCCCCAGCGTGGTGTTCGAGGCGATGGTGAAATTTGCCCCGCAGATCACCCATCATGCGCTGCAGACCCTGATGACCACCACGGCGGGCTTTGCGCTCGGCGTGGTCGGCGGCGGCCTGCTCGGCATCTTCATCGGCGCCTCGCGGCTGGTCTATGTCGGGCTGTATCCGGTGCTGGTCGGCTTCAATTCGATCCCCAAGGTGGCGCTGGTGCCGGTGCTGGTGATCTGGTTCGGCATCGGCACGGTGCCGGCGATCATCACCGCTTTCGTGATTTCCTTCTTCCCCATCGTGGTCAATGTCGCCACCGGCCTGGCCACCATCGAGCCTGAGCTGCGCGACGTGCTGCGCTCGCTGGGGGCGACCAAGACTGAAATCCTCACCAAGATCGGCCTGCCGCGCGCCATGCCCTATCTGTTCGCGTCGCTGAAAATCGCCATTACGCTGGCCTTTGTCGGTTCGGTGATCGCGGAAACCGTGGCCTCCAACGAGGGCATCGGATACCTGATGCTGTCGGCGTCTTCGAGCTATAATGTGCCACTGGTCTTCGCCGGCCTGATCGTGGTCGCCGCCATGGGCGTGGTGATGTATGCGGTGGCGGTGTGGTTTGAACGGCGCATGACCGGCTGGGCGTTCCGCGGCAGCGACCTGATGAGCTGACGCCGCCCACACGCGGCAAAGGGACCGGAGGCAGCATGTCCGAACCTGTTCGGTTCGTATCGCGCGGCCAGGTGGTGACGGTGGCACCGGATGTGCCCCACACCATGACGGTGCTGGAGTATCTGCGCACGCGGCTGCGCCGCACCGGCTCGAAGGAAGGCTGCGCCGAGGGCGACTGCGGCGCCTGCACCGTGGTGGTGGCCGAGGCCGGGCCGGGCGGCGGTCTGAAACATCGCGCAGTGAATGCCTGCATCCTGTTCGTGCACCAGCTCGACGGCAAGGCGCTGTTCACCGTGGACGATCTCGCCGAAGCTGAAACCCTGCATCCGGTGCAGCAGGCCATGGTCGACAGCCACGGTTCGCAATGCGGCTTCTGCACGCCCGGCTTCGTCATGTCGCTGTTCGCGTATTACAAGACCCATGACAAGGCAGACGACAGCAGCCTGAAAGACGCGCTGGCCGGCAACCTGTGCCGCTGCACCGGCTACCGCCCGATCCTGGAGGCCGGGCATAGGATGTTTGATGCCGGCAAGGCCGACCGCTTTGCGCCGCTGGAGGCCGCGCTGGTGGCACAGCTCGGCACACTGGCGCGCAGCCGCATGCTGCAGCATTCGACGCCGGACGGCAGCTTCATCGCCCCGCGCAGCACCGAGGAACTGGCCGACACGCTGGCCATACTTCCCGCCGGCGAAACCTGGATTCTGGCCGGCGGCACCGATGTGGGGCTCTGGGTGACCAAGCAGCATCGCGTGCCGCGCAGCATCGTCTATCTCGGTCGCGTGGCCGAGCTGCAGCGCATCACCGATCATGGCGAGAGCATCGAGATCGGTGCCGGCGTGACCTATACCGACGCTTTCGGCGCCATCGAAAGCCTGCATGCCGATTTCGCCCGCATGGTGCGGCGGCTGGGATCGACGCAGATCCGCAATTCCGGCACGCTGGGCGGCAATATCGCCAATGGCAGCCCGATCGGCGACAGCATGCCGGCGCTGATCGCGCTGGGCGCCACGCTGAAACTCCGCAGCAAAACCGGCAGCCGCAGCATGCCGCTGGAGGAGTTCTTCCTCGCCTATCGCAAGACCGCGTTGCAGCCAGGCGAATTCGTCGAAAGCGTGACAGTGTGCAAGCCCGGCAGGCAGAGCCGCTTCGGCGTCTACAAGCTGTCGAAACGCTTCGACCAGGATATCTCCGCCGTGCTGGCGGCGTTTCATGTGGTGCTGGAGGGCGATACCGTGCACAGCGCGCGGCTCGCTTTTGGCGGCATGGCCGGCACGCCGGCGCGGGCAAAACAGGCCGAGGCCGCCCTGACCGGCAAGCGCTTTATCCCGGCCGAAATCGAAACCGCCGTCACGGCACTGGCCACGGATTTCAAGCCGATGAGCGACATGCGCGCCTCGGCCGCCTATCGCCTGCTGGCGGCGCAGAACCTGCTGCGCAAATTCTGTGTCGAGGTCAGCAGCGGCGGGAAAATATCGGTGGAGGCCGCCGAATGACATCGGTCATTCATAAGCCGATCAAGCATGACAGCGCGCCCAAGCATGTGGCCGGCAGTGCGCGCTATATCGACGACCTGCCGGAACCCGAAGGCCTGCTGCATGTGGCGCTGCATTTGAGCGATCGCACGCATGCGAAAATCCTGAATATCGATCTGAGTGCCGCGCTCGCCATTCCCGGTGTGATGGCGGCGATCACCGTGGCCGACGTACCGGGCGATCCCGATATCGCGCCGGTGGTGCGCGGCGAGCCGGTGCTGGCCAACGGGGTGGTCGAATTCCACGGCCATCCGGTGGCGGCGATTGCCGCCCACGACCTGCCCACCGCGCGCCGCGCCGCCCGGCTGGTGCGGGTGACCTATGAAGACCTGTCGGCGATCCTGAGCATCGAAGATGCCATCGAGAAACAGTCCTTCCTGCTGCCACCGCTGGGCCTGAAGCGCGGCGATGCAACTGCTGCCATCGCCGGGGCACCACACCGCCTGAAAGGTGATCTGAATATCGGCGGCCAGGATCATTTCTACCTCGAAGGGCAGGTCAGCCTGGCCGAGCCGCGCGAGGACGGCGATGTGATCGTGCGTTGCTCGACGCAGCATCCCTCCGAGGTACAGAAGCTCGTTGCGCGAGTCCTCGGCACGTCTCTGAACAGCGTAACAGTGGAATGCCGGCGCATGGGCGGCGGCTTCGGCGGCAAGGAAACCCAGGCCGCGCAGTTTGCCTGCATCGCCGCCGTGATCGCGGCCAGGACCGGCCGGCCAGCCAAGCTGCGGCTCGACCGCGACGAGGACATGATCGCCACCGGCAAACGGCATGATTTCCTGTCGCGTTACGACGTCGGCTTCGATGAGCAGGGCCGCATCCTCGGGTATGAGCTGACGCTGGCCGGGCGCGGCGGCTGGGCGGCGGACCTGACCGGTGCCGTGGTGGACCGCGCGGTGTTCCATGCCGATTCCAGCTACTGGCTGCCCGATGTCACCATCACCGGGCTGTGCTGCAAGACCAACACGGTGTCGAACACCGCGTTTCGCGGTTTCGGCGGACCGCAGGGCATGGCGACCACCGAATATGTGATCGACGAGATCGCGCGTTTCCTGGGCCGCGATCCCTTGGACATCCGCCGCGCCAATCTCTATGGCAAGTCCGCCAACAACGTCACGCCGTATTTTCAGACCATCACCGACAATATCCTGCCCGAGATGCTGGACGAGCTGCTGGCGAGCAGCGACTACAGGCGCCGCCGGCAAGAGATCGACGCCTTCAATGCACAGAGCCCGCATCTGAAAAAAGGCCTGGCACTGACGCCGGTGAAATTCGGCATCTCCTTCACCACCACTTTCCTCAACCAGGCCGGCGCGCTGGTTCTGGTCTATGAGGATGGCTCGGTGCAGCTGAACCACGGCGGCACCGAGATGGGCCAGGGCGTCTATATCAAGGTGGCGCAGGTGGTGGCCGAGACGCTCGGCATCGGGCTGGACAAGATCCGCATCACCGCGACGCGCACCGACAAGGTGCCCAATACATCTGCCACGGCAGCGAGCGCCGGCGCCGATCTGAATGGCAAGGCCGCCGAGGCCGCCGCACTGCAGATTCGCGACCGCCTCGCCGTGGTGGCCGGCGCGATGCTGAATGCAGATGCAGGGCAGGTGGTGTTTGCTGATGACCACGTCCGTGCCGGCGGCAAATCGGTGCCGTTTGCCGATGTGGCGCACAAGGCCTGGATGGAACGCGTGTCGCTGGCTGCCTCGGGCTTCTATGCCACGCCGGATATCAATTTCGACCGCGCCACCGGGCGCGGCCGGCCGTTCTATTATTTCGCCTACGGCCTGTCGGCCACCGAAGTGCTGGTCGACTGCTTTACCGGCGAATACCGCTTCACCCGCGCCGACCTGCTGCATGACTGCGGCAGCTCGCTCAATCCCGCCATCGACCTGGGCCAGGTGGAGGGCGCCTATATCCAGGGCCTGGGCTGGCTGACCATGGAAGAACTGTGGTGGGACGACAAAGGGCGCTTACGCACCCATGCGCCCAGCACCTACAAGATTCCCACCGCGCGCGACCTGCCGGAAGATTTCCGCGTGCAGCTTGTTTCCGGCCGCGCCAATCCGGCAAACACCGTGTTCCGATCCAAAGCCGTAGGCGAGCCACCGCTGATGCTCGGCATCTCCGCCTGGCTGGCGCTGAAGGACGCCGTCGCCGCCGCGGCCGGCACCAGGATGGTGCGCCTGGATGCACCCGCCACACCGGAACGCGTGCTGCTGGCCATCGCAGCGGCCAAACGACAGGACGCGGCGATGCCCACCGACATGGCAGCCGCCAAATGAACTGGCTCAATGCCCTCAGTGACCTGGATGGTCGCGGCATTCCCGCCGTGCTGGTAACGGTGGCAGCCACCGATGGCTCCTCGCCGCGCGAGGCCGGCACCAAGATGGTGGTGACGCCGGACGACACCATCGGCACCATCGGTGGCGGCACGCTGGAATTCCGCGCCATCGAGATCGCCCGCCATATGCTCGGCACCAAACAGGGGCCGAGCTTGCGCAAATTCCCGCTCGGCCCCTCGATGGGGCAATGCTGCGGCGGCACCATGACGCTGCTGTTCGAGCCGCAGCGGCCGGACCTGTTCACCGTGGCGCTGTTCGGCGCCGGCCATGTCGGCAAGGCCGTGGTGCAGGTGCTGTCTGCCCTGCCCTGCCGCATCCGCTGGTTCGATCCGCGGCCCGATGAATTCCCCGACCATGTGCCGCCGGGTGTGAGCGTGGAAGTGACCAACGCGCCCGAACGCGAGATCACCGGCCTGCCGGACGATGCCTGGATTCTGGTGATGAGCCACAGTCATGCGCTCGATCTGGGCATCACGGCAAAAGCCCTGCAGGAAAACCGCTTCGCCTATGTGGGCCTGATCGGCTCGGAGACCAAGCGCGCGCGTTTCGTCAAACGGTTCCGCGAGCTGGGCCTGGACGAACAGCAGATCGCCAGGCTGACCTGCCCGATCGGCATCGACGGCGTGAACGGCAAGCATCCCGGCGAGATCGCCATTGCCACGGCAGCACAGCTGCTGCAGCTGCGCGAGGGCGCCCGGCAGACCTTACGCGTGGTCGACGAGAGCGCGGCTTAAAGCCCCAGAATCTTCAGCTGGTCCTGCAGCTCGGCCTCGGTCATCGGATAATCCGAGCCGTTGCGGGCATTCAGCATGCTCTTCGGTGGCACATGGGCAAGGTCGCGCTGGATCATCACCGCCGTGCGCATGGAGAATTTGGCGCGCCAGACCAGTGCGGTGATCAGTCGGCCATTGCGCACATCGATCGCCTTCTGGATCACCGACAGCGGGATACGGCCATTCTGGATCAGCGCCTGCAGCACCAGGTTCCGGTCGCCGCGCTCGATCGCCTCCTGCACCAGATCGTTGTCGAGCTTCTTGTCCTTGATCAGCTTCCTGACCTTGATCTCGGCCTCGGCCATCGGCGTCTGCGCGTCTTCCGCCTCCTCGTCTTCGTCAGCCTCTTCCAGCTTAACCTCGAGCCGCTGCTCCATCACCTGGCGCACCTCGGCCAGCGCATCGGCCGGCAGATCCTTGCGGCTGGCCAACAGCTTGAGCAGTGACGAGGCGACAAAGCCGGCAAGCCGCTTGGCCGCCTTGCCCGGCAGGTTTGGCCGCTGCACCAGCGGTTCATGCCAGGCTTCGAATTGCGGCGCCGCATCGAGAATGAGATCGAGGGTCTCTTCCCGGATCTGCGCCGAGTCATTGGCCAGCAATGCCGCCACCGCTGAAACATCACGGGTCGCCGCAATGGCCCCGGATACACCATCGGACAGGCCGATGCGGCGGGCAATCGCCGACAGCGCACCCGACTGCGCCGAGGAGGCGACAATCTCGCGCAGATCGTCATCGCTCAAGAGCGGCGAGAATTGCAGCACCGGAGCCGAGACGATCAGCTCGACATCCAGCGCCAGCTGCTTGATCAGATGATGCGGTACATTCTCGGATGCTTTCAGGGCTTCCGACAATGTGGCGCGGATACGGGCCAGTTCGTCCTGCGCCAGCAGCTCCAGCGTCTGGATCGCCAGCTCGCGCGCCTTGCTGGCCTCGTCGTCCGGCAGGTCGGGCAGCATATGCGCCACCTTGGCAGCCAGCCGCTGGCGTATCTCTTCGGAGGAATCATTGGCCAGCAGCAGATAGGCCTGTGCCGGCGTCGCCTCGTTCTCGACGATGGCGCGGCGCACCTCTTCGGTCTGGTCGACCGCAAGGTAATACAGGATTTCCGGCTGCGTATCGGCGCGCTTGGCCAGCTTCAGGCGCTCGGCCGAATTGGCCGAGGCGGCCAGCGCCTTCGCCTTGTCGTAGTCGATATTCTTGCCACTCACGTCGGGACTCCGTCCTCGTCATCGGGCAGCGGCGCGATATGGCTGCGTCCCTTGCCGCCTTTCTTGGCGGCATACATGGCCTCGTCTGCCCGGGCGATCAGGGCCTCGGTGCTTTCCAGCTGGTCGAGCCGCGAAAACACCGCGCCGACCGAAAGGCCGAGCGGAAAACCCTCGACACCGAACTGCCGGTCAAGCTCGCGGCCGATCTCATGCAGGCGCAGGCTGATCGATTCCGCCGAGTTGCGGTCGGTTTCTTCGAGCCAGAGCAGGAATTCATCACCGCCGATGCGCGAGGCCAGATCGACGCCGCGCATCAGCCGGCGGGCTTCTTCCGAGACATGCTTCAGCACCTCGTCGCCCACCTGGTGGCCGCGCACATCGTTGACCTTCTTGAAGTTGTCGAGATCGAAATAGATCAGGGTGCCGCGCAGCTTGTTACGCAGATGGCGTGCCAGCCGCTTGTCCAGTTCGGCCAGGAAGGCACGGCGGTTGAGCAGGCCGGTAAGGCCATCGGTGCTGGCCAGCTTGTTGAGCTGCTTATGCGCGCGCCGCAGCGCATCGACGCGCTCGCGGGCCTCGGTGACATCGCGCGCCACGCCGCGCACGCCGAGCCAGGTGCCCTGTGCATCCCGCACCGGAAGGCAGGAGACTTCAAAGCAACCGACCGTGCCATCCTTGCGCTGCAGGAAAATCTCGGTGGCTTCCTGCGGCACCTGTGCCTCGAACGGCAGGATCGCCGGCGCCGGCGTATCGACGCTGTATTCGGCGACGATCTGGCGCGCATCGCGGCCTTCCAGTTCGCGGGCCGTATAGCCGAGCGCGCCGCGCGGCGAGACGAAGCCGAAGCGGCCATCGGCCTTGGTTTCCCAGGCAAAATCGGTGGAGCAGGAGACCAGATCCTTGAACAGCTGGCGCGACTGCATCAGAGCCTGGATCAGGTTGCGCTCCAGCGTGCCGTCGCGACCGAGCAGCAGCAGGCGGCGACTCGTCTTGTCGCCGAGCGGAATGAGGGTGAGCTGCAGCGCGCTGCCGCCGCGCGGGCCGGCGAGATCGGCGCGATCCTGCCGCATCTGGCCGTCACCCAGCGCCGCCGCAATCGCCGTGGCCAGGGCCGGCAACTGGTTGCCGGCCAGCGCGGTCAGCAGCCCGGTGGCGGCATCATTGGCGGCCAGGGTATGGCCGCCACCATCGAGCAGCGCAGCCGGGCCGGGATATTCCGGCACCAGCAGGGCCGGATCGAGTCCGCCCGCCAGGTGGCCATCCTGGCCCGCATCCATTGCCGTGCTACCCTGACTCACCGTTCGCCCCTCTGGTTCCGGTGATCGCGTCGCGCCCCGGATACTCGCCATTTTAGCCGGAAGCCCCTATGGTGCGAAACCGTGATCTCCACTGCTTCCGTATCCTCCGCCCCCTCGGCATCCCATGCCGGCACGCCGCTGGCCGGCGCAGCGCTCCGCCATGCGGAAACCTGGGTCTTCGACCTCGACAACACGCTCTATCCGGCGGAATGCAACCTGTTCGAGCAGGTGCAGCGCCGGATGGGCGAGTTCATCGCCACGACCTTTGCCCTCGATGCCGCGGCGGCAGCCGAAAAGCGGAAATACTTCTTCCACACCCATGGCACCACGCTGCGCGGCCTGATGGTGGAACACGGTATCGACCCGGCTGCCTTCCTCAGCTTCGTACATGACATCGACCTGAGCGGCGTGGATGCCATGCCGGCGCTGAATACGGCGCTGGAGCGCCTGCCGGGCCGCAAACTGATCTTCACCAACGGCACCGTGGCCCATGCCGAGCGCATCATGCGCAAGCTGGGCGTCGACCATCATTTCGAGGCGGTGTTCGATATCGTGGCTTCCGACTACCTGCCAAAGCCGGACATGACGCCCTATCGCGCGATGCTGGCCCGGCATGGCGTGGCACCGGCCGGTGCCGTGATGGTGGAAGACATGGCACGCAACCTGAAACCGGCGGCCGAACTGGGCATGACCACGATCTGGGTGCCGACCACGGCAGCCTGGTCGAAACCCGATGCCGGCGACCACGGCCATATCCACCATACCGCCCCCGACCTGACCGCCTTCCTGGCCGCCCTGCCCGCCGCCTGAACCGCCCCCCGAAGGGTGCCCGAAAGGGAGCCGGCAGGTTGACTCAAGGCGTCTGGCGGCTATTGTCTCGCGGTCTCGCCGACCCGCATTTTCCAAGGACTATTTGCCATGACCGACGCCGCCATCCGCGCCCAGCTCCAGCCCGTGATCGATGCCGCCTGGGAGGCCCGCGACCAGGTCAATTTCCAGACCAAGGGCGAAGTCCGCGACGCGGTGGAAGCCACGCTGAATGCGCTGGATGACGGCAAGCTGCGCGTGGCCGAGAAGATCGACGGCAAGTGGGTGGTGCACCAGTGGGCCAAAAAGGCCGTGCTGCTGAGCTTCCGCCTCACCGACAACATGCTGATTTCGGATGCGCCGGGCGGCGCCAGCTGGTTTGACAAGGTGCCGTCGAAATTTGCCGGCTGGAGCGAACAGCGCTTCCGTAGCGCCGGCTTCCGCGCCGTGCCGGGCGCCGTGGTGCGCCGCGCCGCCTATATCGCCCCGGGCGTCGTGCTGATGCCGAGCTTTGTCAATCTCGGTGCCTATGTCGACAGCGGCACCATGGTGGATACCTGGGCCACGGTAGGTTCCTGCGCCCAGATCGGCAAGAACGTGCATCTGTCGGGTGGTGTCGGCATCGGCGGTGTGCTGGAGCCGCTGCAGGGCAATCCGGTGATCATCGAGGATAACTGCTTCATCGGCGCGCGTTCGGAAGTGGTGGAAGGCGTGATCGTCGAGGAAGGCGCCGTGCTGTCCATGGGCGTCTATCTGGGCGCCGGCACCAAGATCATCGACCGCGCCACCGGCGAGGTGTTTGTCGGCCGCGTGCCGGCCTATTCGGTGGTGGTCTCTGGCAACATCCCGGGCAAGCCGCTGCCCAACGGCCAGCCGGGTCCGTCGCTGTACTGCGCTGTGATCGTCAAGCGCGTCGACGCGCAGACGCGTTCCAAGACATCCATCAACGAACTGCTGCGCGACTGATATCGCATAGGTGGTGTCGCGCTGCCCGTCAGCAGACATTGTCGGTAGAACCGGCGGCGCGACAACCCTTCCTTAACGCAGAGCGGCGAGGCTTCAGGCTCCTGTTATCCCGAGTCGGTCATGTCGCTTCCGCCCGCCAAAACCCGTCGTATCGATCCCGGTGCCTTTCGCCGTTCCACCATCCTGGTGGCCGAGGGTGACCGCGGCCTGCGTCGCACGCTGCGCGATGTGCTGCTCGGCATGGGTTTCCCCTCCATCATCGTGGCCGGCACTGCCGCGGAAGCAATACGCCAGCTGATCGAGTTCCGGCCCAGCGTGATCCTGCTGGACCACAAACTGCCCGGCAACGGCGATGGCATCGCCTTCACGCGCCGGCTGCGCCGCGAGAACGACCCGGTACCGATCATCCTGATGTGCACCAATCCCGATGCCGCGCTGGTGGCCACCGCGCGCGATGCCGGCGTGAACGAGATCGCGCGCAAGCCGCTGTCGATGGAAGGGCTGGTGCTGCGCCTGATGCATGTGCTGCAGGTGCCCCGCAAATTCATCCGCAGCAGTGCCTTTGTCGGGCCCGACCGCCGCCGCCTGCCCGACCGCCGCCGCAATGAACGCCGGCTGCAGATGCCGCTGCCGCCCGACCAGGAACGCCGCAAGCGGCCCAGCCGGCGCAGCGGCGACGAGCGCCGCAAACCCAAGACACCCAATCCCTGAAAAAAGAAAGCCGGTCGGGGCGGGGAAGCCGGACCGGCCGGGCACTATGAGCGGCGCGCCTGAGGTGATTCGCAGCCTAGGCGGCGGCGATGACGCTGGCATGACAGGCGGCAGCCTGCTGTAATCCGCCACCGCAGGCCGATGCCATGAATTAGTCCGCTTGCATTACTGTTATTCCCCGCTACAATCCGGCACACAATAAAAGCCCGGCCGCCAAGAGCCGTGGGCAGGGAGGATCATCATCGTGCCAGTTGCCGCCCGGAATGCGCCGATGCGCAGGCCGAAAGCCGAGGTCGGAGTAAAATCCGAGCGTCGCGGCAGTGCTGCGCCGGTGGATTACGGCACCCTGCCCAACCATGTCGGCTATCTGCTGCGCCTGGCGCAGCTGCGGGTGTGGGAGGATTTCTATGGCCGGCTGGGCGATACCGGAATCAGCCCGGCGCTGTTTTCGGCCCTGATGCTGGTCGAGCGCAATCCCGGCATCCAGCAAAGCCGCCTGGGCGAAGCCCTTGGTGTCGCCCGTTCCGGCGCCATGACGATGACCGACCGGCTGGAAGGCCTGGGCCTGGTCGAGCGCCGCGCCGACCCGCATGACCGGCGCGCCTATGGCCTGTTCCTGACCACAGACGGCCAGCGCCGCATGGCGGAGTATATCGCCCGCGTCCAGCAGCATGACGCCAAGATCAACCAGGTGCTGAGTGGCGAGGAGCATGCCACCCTGATGCGGTTGCTGCACAAGTTTACCGCCGCGCCGGCCCCGATCACGCAGGAACGTGCCCAGAAAGTGGAAGCCGCAGCCCGTTCCGCAGCAGAGACTGATCCAGTAGCATCGCGTACCAAGCGCACCGCCCATACAGGGCGGGCGTCCTAGACAACGGTTCCAGGGAGGAAAAACCAATGAGCACCAAGCTTACCCGCCGCCAATTCGCGGCCACTGCCGCCGGTGCCGCGCTTGTCGCCGGCACCGCGCCGTTCAACATCGTGAAGGCCCAGACCGGCGCGCTGAAGATCGGCTCGATCCATCCGCGTTCGGGCTTCCAGGCCCAGCTCGGCATCGCCTGCCAGCGCGGCATCGACCTGGCGCCGCGCGTACTCAAGCAGCTCGGCATCAACGCCAATGTCGAGATCATGAATGCCGATACCGAATCCAACGTCGACGTGGCCCGCGCCCGCGCCGAGAAGCTGATCAATGACGGCGCCAATGTGCTGATCGGCGCCTTCGACAGCGGCCAGTCGGCCGCCATCGCCCAGGTCGCCGAGCAGAAGGGCGTGCCCTACATCATCAACGTGGCCGCCGCGCCGCAGATCACCGAACAGGGCTACAAGTTCGTGTTCCGCAACTTCCCGACCGCGCCGATGCTGGTCGGCGACGGCCTCAACCTGATGAAGGGCGTGTTCGAGAAGAGCGGCATCACGCCGAAGACCGCCGTGTTCATGCATGTGAACGACACCTTCGGCCAGTCAATGGCCGGCGCGATCAAGGCGATGGCGCCGCGCTTCAACCTGCCCTTCCAGATCGTCGAGACCATTGCCTATGATCCGCAGGCCAAGGATCTCTCGGTCGAGATCGCCAAGGCCAAGGCCACCGGCGCCGAAATGCTGATGCCGGTGACCCGCCTGAACGACGCCATCCTGATGATCCGCGAGATGGTGAAGCAGCGCTGGGACCCGCAGATCGGGATGAGCCCCGGCGCGCCGGGCTTCTAGGAGGGCCAGTTCTACAAGACGCTGGGCAAGTTCTCGAATTACCTGCTGACCAATGTGCCGTGGTACAACCCGCGCTCGACCCTGACCCAGAAGCTGCTGGACGAGTTCACCAAGAGCTACAAGAACGAGCTGTTCGAGCTGAATGTCGGCTTCTCGTTCGAGGCCGTCATGGTGGCCGTCAATGCGCATAACGCCGCCAAGAGCACGGCGGGTGCGGCGCTGGCCGATGCGATCCGCAAGACCAACATCACCGATCACGTGATGGCCGGCGGTCCGCTGCAGTTCAACGAAAAGGGCCAGAACGTCAACATCAAGTCGGTGACGCTGCAGAATCTCGACCAGCGCCCGAAGGTGGTTCTGCCGCTGGATATCGCGGAAGACAACCTGACCCTGCCGCTGCCGAGCTGGACCAAGCGCAGCTGATCGACCATAACCACGCGACACCATTTCGAAGAAACCGATGCCCATAGATTTGATTGTTACCGTTGCCGTACAGGGCATTCTGACCGGACTGGTCTATGGCCTCATGGCCCTTGGCCTTTCGGTCATCTTCGGGGTGGTGCGCGTGGTCAATTTCGCCCATGGCGAGATGATGACGATTGCCTCCTATGCCGCGATCGTCGCCTTCGGCGCCTGGAATATCGATCCGCTGGTATCGATGATCCCGATTGCCGTGCTGCTGTTCGCGCTGGGTTATGCGATGCAGGCGGCCCTGATCAATCCCTTCATCAACCGGCCGGAGCACAGTCAGTTCATCCTGCTGGCCGCCGTGGCCATCATCATGGTCAACGGCCTGCTGATGATCTTCGGCCCCGATGCCCGCAACGTGCTGGTCGATTACGCGCTCGACTCCATTGAAGTCGGCCCGCTGCTGATCGACAAGGTGCGCGTCATCACCGCCACCCTGGCGCTGGCGATCACCGCCGGGCTGTTCGCCTTCTTCAAACTCAGCCGCATCGGCAAGGCGATCCGTGCCTGCGCCGACAACCATATGGGCGCCCTGGTGGTCGGCCTCAACGTCAAGCGGCTCTATGCACTCACCTTCGGCATCGGTTCGGCCTGCGTCGGCGCCGCCGGCGCGATGATGACGCTGCTGATCGACACCACGCCCAATGTCGGACCGGTGTTCACCCTGCAGGCTTTCGTCATCGTCATCATCGGCGGTCTGGGCTCGATGCCCGGCGCGCTGCTGGGCGGCGTGCTGATCGGCCTGACCGAGGCGATGGCCGGGCTGTTCTTTGCGCCCTCGGCCAAGACGATGTTCGGCGTCGCCATCCTCATTCTCGTACTTTTATTCAGGCCGCAGGGCCTGCTGGGACGCAAAGCATGATCGCGCGTCTGACCGAAGGCGTGCCGCAGCGCGCGCTCATCCTGCTTGGCCTGTTGCTGGCCGCCATGCTGGCCGCACCGCTGCTGGTTGGCGATTACGGCCTCTCGGTGCTGATCCTGGTGCTGTATTTCGCCTATACCGGCCAGGCCTGGAACGTGATGATGGGCTTTGCCGGCCAGCTCAGCCTGGGCCATTCGCTCTATGTCGGCATCGGCGCCTATGCCGCCGCCGCCCTGTATGTGCATTACGGCATCGGGCCCTGGCTCGGTGTCTGGATCGCCATCCTGCTCAGCATGTCGGCCGGCCTGGTGATCGGCTTCCTGGCTTTCCGCTTCGGCATCGGCGGCGTGTATTTCGCGCTGCTCACCATCGCCTTTGCCGAATTCACCCGCGTCGGCTTCGACCATTTCACCTGGGTGAACGGCTCGGGCGGCTTCTTCCTGCCGGTGGCGCAGTACAGCATCAACGATCCGCTCAACCTGCGCGGCTCGCCCACCATGTTCTATTACATCCTGCTCGGCATCACCGTGCTGGCCTTCCTGTTCTGCCGCTGGCTGCTGACCGGCCGCATCGGCTATTACTGGCTGGCGATCCGCGAGGAGCCTGAAGCCGCCCAGACGCTGGGCATCAACGTGTTCCGCTACAAGATGATCGCGGTGGCGATCTCGGCCGGCATGACCGCGCTGAGCGGCGTGTTCTTCGCCTTCTATTACAACAACCTGTTCCCCGAGCAGATCTTCAGCATGAACCGCTCGATCGAGCTGATCCTCGGCCCGATCATCGGCGGCATCGGCTCGCTGTTCGGCCCGATCCTCGGCGCCGTGGTGCTGACCCTGCTGGCCGAAGGCCTCACCGACATCATGGCCGCGCTGGGCTACGAACTGCCGGGCGTGAAGCTGGTGTTCTATGGCCTCTGCCTGCTGGTGGTGGTGATGTATCTGCCCAACGGCATCTGGCCGCCGTTGCGCAAATGGCTCGGCCTGGGAGAGCGGCTATGACAGCTTTGCTCACCGTCGAGGGCATCTCGAAAAGCTTCCGCGGCCTGCGTGCGGTGGATCGCGCCTCGCTGATCGTGCCCAAGGGCGGTATCGTCAGCCTGATCGGCCCCAATGGCGCCGGCAAGACCACCTGTTTCAACATGATCGCCGGCGTGTTCAAACCCGATGAAGGCAGCATCACCTTTGCCGGCCAGAGCATCGCCGGCCTGCGGCCCGACCAGATCTGCCATGCCGGCATCGGCCGCACCTTCCAGATCGTGAAGCCGTTCAAAGAACTCACCGCCCTTGAGAATGTGATCGTCGGCGCGCTGCGCACCGAGCCCAGCACGCGGCTGGCACGCAAGAAAGCCGAGGGCGTGCTGGACCAGCTCGGCATGCTGGACAAGCGCGACCAGCCGGCCGCACAGCTGACCCTGCCCGAACGCAAGCGGCTGGAAGTGGCGCGCGCGCTGGCCACCGATCCGACCCTGCTGCTGCTGGACGAGGTGATGGCCGGCCTGCGCCCGACCGAGATCAATCAAATGGTTGCCGTGTTCCGTGAACTGAATGCCAAACAGGGGCTGACAATCCTGCTGATCGAACATGTGATGCGCGCCGTGATGGCGCTGTCGCAGCATGTGGTGGTGCTGCACCACGGCCAGGTGATCGCCGATGGTGCGCCGGAGCAGGTGGTGCGCGATCCCGCCGTGCTGGAATGTTATCTGGGCGAGGAGGCCGAGGTATGAGCAGCGCGGCGCTCCGCCTGACCGATCTGGATGTTTTCTATGGCGATGCCCAGGCGCTGGACAGCGTGTCGATCGATGTGCCGCAGGGCAGCATCGTCGCCATCATCGGCGCCAATGGCGCCGGCAAATCGACCCTGATCCGCACCATCGCCGGCATCGAAACGCCGCGCCGCGGCCATATCACCTACAAGGGCGCCGAGATCGGCGGATTGCCCAGTTACAAGGTCTGCAATCTCGGCATCGGCCAGGTGGCCGAGGGCCGCCAGATTTTCCCCACGCTCAGCGTGCTGGAGAATCTGGAAATGGGCGCCCTGCTGCCGCGTGCGCGCGGCAAGGAAAAGGCCACG
>NZ_CALRUC010000021.1:0-45886 GCF_943371255.1 Ferrovibrio terrae
GACTGGAACACCATGCCGGTGTCGCGGGCATAGGGTGGCGCATGGGTGACATCCTTGCCGCCGATCAGGATCTGGCCCGCGGTCGGCGTCACGAAACCGGCAACCATGCGCAGCGTCGTGGTCTTGCCGCAGCCCGATGGACCGAGCAGAGCGACCAGCTCGCCGTCCTGCACCTCGAGATCGACATGCTCGACGGCAACCGCAGTGCCAAAATGCTTCGCCAGACTGCTGAGCTTCAACTGCGCCATCAGATTACCCGTGACAATTTTACAAAGTGATCGGTTACCGCCATCAGGATGCCGACCAGCAGGATCTGCACCGTCGCCACTGCCGCCAGCGTCGGATCGATGCGGAATTCGAGATAGCTCAGCATGGCCACCGGCAGGGTGCTGCGCCCCGGCCCGACCAGCAGCATGGTAAGGTCGAGGTTTTCGAAACTCTGGATGAAGGAGAACATCGATGCCGCTACAATCCCGGGGCGCATCATCGGCAGGGTGATCCGGCGGAACACCGTGAATGGCCGCGCCCCAAGATTGGCCGCCGCCTCTTCCGCCGCGCGATCCAGACCCTGCAGGCTGGCCGCCACCAGGCGCACGGTCCATGGAATGGTCAGCAGGGTATGGGCCGCAATCAGTCCGCCCAGCGTGGCGGTGATATCCTGGTCGAGGAAATTCTCCGTGCGGACATAAAACATATACAGTGCGGCACCGGCGACCACCCCCGGCACGGCCAACGGACCGAGCAGCAGGCTGTTGAATGCGCCGCGACCGGGTAGCGAGGAGCGAACCAGCGCCAGGGCCGCTGCCGTGCCGATCGGCACTCCGATGGCAGTCGCCAGTGCCGCAATCTGCAGGCTGGACACAAAGCCGCGGGCAAATTCCGGCCGCTGCCAGGCGTTCCAGTACCAGCGCAGGGTCAGACCATCGGGCGGGAAGCTGACGATTTCCTGCTGGAAGAAGCTGATCGTCACAATCATGACGACGGGCGCGAAGATGGCCAGATAGGCCAGCATCACCCAGCCGCGGAACAGAATGCGACGCGCAGCCACTATCATCGCGACAGCCTCAGCGGGATTTCGTCAGATCCGGAGCGAAGGAACACCGCAGCCTCAGTTGATGATCTGGTTTTCGATATTGCGCGGCGACTTGGTCAGGATTTCGGGTTGCTCGCCGACCACCACCGTATCGTCAAGACGGAAGCCGCCCAGACCATACACATAGATGCCCGGCTCAGCCGAATAGACCTCGTCCTTCAGCAGGGCGCGGTGATTGAAGGCCATGTCATCGGGATATTCATGCCCAAGGATGCCCATGCCATGGCCCGTGCGGTGCCGGATATACTGGCTGCAGCCGGCCTTCTCGATCACATGCTGGGCGGCAGCGTCGATGCTAGAAACGGCCTTGCCGGTGACAGCCGCGCCGGTCGCGGCTTCATTGGCGGCCCGGGCAACCTCGTAGAATTTGCGCTGGTCGGCCGAAGGCGCGCCGGCGAACCAGGTGCGCTCATTCTCGATCACGATGCCATTCAGCCGCGGGATGACGATATTGACCAGGACATCGCCCTTGCTGATCCTGGCACCGCAGGAGGCGCCATCGCCATGCGGCGAGGCCGAGGCCGGGCCGCTTAATGTCCAGCAGCGCATCACTTCCAGATTGGCGCCGGGAAAACGCTTGGCGCCTTCTTCCACCATCAGACTGGCCATCTGGTAATCCAGTTCCTGCACCAGCCGGCCGGGACGGATATTCTCCCGATAGCGTTCCTGCACCCAGTCGGACAGCGCACTGGCCTGCCGCATCACCTCGATTTCTTCCGGATGCTTGACCCAGCGCAGTGAACGCATGTCGCCCAGACAGGGCACCAGCTTCATATCGGGCAAGGCCGCGGCAGCACGGGCCAGGAAACCCGGCGTGCCATCGACCCCGATGCGGGATGCCGACAAGCCGGCCTTCTTCAGCAGCTCTGTCGCAATCTCCGGCAGCTGCGGCAGCAGATACTGGCGTTCGGCCACCTTGGGATGCTCGGCATAGAATTCGATCTCGTCCAGCCAGACATGGCCGCGCTCGCGCGCCATCATCATATGATGGGTCGACAACTCGTTCATGATGGCGCGCGGCTTACCGTCGCGCGGCACCACCACCATGATCGGACGCTCCCAGGGCTGAACGTCGACGTGGAAATTCGTCGCATACTGGAAGAAGTCGGCCGCCGTGAAGATCAGCGCATCAAACCGCAGGCGCTCCATCAGCTGGCGCATGGCACCAAGGCGGGAATCACGGACGGCATGGGACAGGAAGGTCATCACGAAATCCTTTCGATGCTGAGATTGACTGCCGGAAGCGACAGCTGGGCCATGAGGCGGACACTGTCTTCATGGGCTTCCGTATAATAATTCGCCTGATGCAGGAGATTGAAGGTCCCCAGCGTCTTGCCACGCCAGCGGATCGGCACATTGATGACGCTTTCGCAACCCAGCGACCAGATCAGTTCGTAATCGAAGAAGGCGGTTTTGATGTCTTCCCGCGTGCGACCGATATACGTTTCCCCGCGCTCAATGATGCGGTCCGACCATGGACTGGAGGCCATCGGTTTGGTGCCGCCGACCGGATAGGCCTGAGGGTTGCTGGTGAAGATGCGCTGGGTGACCTGCTTTTCGTGCTGGCAGACCAGGATGGTGAACAGCTTGAAGCCAGGCGTCGTGGCCAGCGCATCGCTGATCGCGGCATATAGCGCGGCCGGCTGGTCGCTGGCATCGAAAGCGGACACTACGGTACGCAGACTCATCGTTTCTCCTCCAAATAAACCGGCATTTTCTCTGGCAGCAGGCCCTGCTTGCGAACGTTGAGCACCACAATCAGAAACAGGGCGATCAGGCTTTCGCGCACCGCTGCCGCCTGGCTCGGGGCGATGAAATCCAGACTGCCGGCCAGGAACCGTGTGGCCTCGCCGAGCGCAATGACGATCACGGCACCGAGCAGCGCGCCCCGCATGTTGCCGACCCCGCCGACGGCAACCGCCAGGATGACATGGATGGTGACGATGGACTGGAAGACATCCGGCGCCACATAGGAGCTGTAATGGGCAAACAGCGCGCCGGCGAAGCCGACCAGCCCGCAGCCGACGGCAAAGGTGCGGATCTTGAAGGACAGGATACTTTTGCCGGCGACGGCAGCGACCATCTCATCCTCGCGGATGGCGCGCAGCACCCGGCCGAAGGGGCTGGCCGCCAGCCTGGAGAGCAGCAGGTAGAGGATCACGACGATGCACAGCACGATCGCCAGATACAGACTGTTGAAGGCCGTGGGCGACAGCACGCCGCGCCAGGGCCCCGGCACGCCGCTGATGCCATCGGTCCCGTTGGTCAGCCAGATCTCGTTGCTGGCGGTCAGCCGCACCAGTTCGGCCAGGCCCAGCGTGACGATGGCAAGATAATCGCCCTGCAGGCGGGCCGTGATGACCGCCACCACGACACCGACCAGCGCGCTGACCAGAACGGCGAGCGGAACCGCCAGATAGATCGGCAGTCCCAGCCTGGTTGTTACGAGAGCACTGGTATAGGCACCGACAGCGTAAAAGCCGGCCAGGCCGAGATTGACCATGCCGCCCAGACCCCAGATGAGGTTCATGCCGAGCGCCATGATGGCATAGATGCCGGCAAAGACCGTCATGGCAATCAGGTAGTTTTCCATCAGTAGCGGCGCTCCCCGAGCAGACCGCGCGGGCGGAAGGACAGAATCAGCAGAATGGCGAGGAAGCCGACGGCGGTGCGGTAGGTCGGCGCCACGGCCAGCAGGGCCAGTTCCTCGCCCAGACCGATCACGAAAGCGCCCAGCACAGCGCCGGGGATGCTGCCCAGTCCACCGACCACGGCGGCGGCAAAGACCGCCAGCATGGTGCGCGTGCCGATCAGAGGATCGATGGCGACGTCGAGGCCGATCAGCACACCGCCAACCCCGGCCAGACCCATGCCCATGAAGGTGGCGAGGTCGGTGGTGCGGGTGGCGTTGATGCCTTTCAGGCCCGCTAGGGCCGCATTGTCGGCCACCGCGCGCATCATCTTGCCCGACCGCGTGAACATCAGGAAGCAGAACAGCGCGGCCATGATGGCGATGGCATAGGCCGCATTCTCCACTTGATGCGGCGGCACCCGCAGATCGCCGAAGCGCCAGTCGCGCACCGGCGGGATATTGAAGGTGCGAAATTCGTTGCCGAAGATGAAACGCAGAACGTTTTCCAGCAGCAGGCCAAGCGCAATCGTGCCGATGGCCGCCGCCAGCGGACCTGACGGTCGCAGCCCGCTGATCATCAGCTTGTCCGAACCGACGCCGATCAGGCCCGCCACCAGAAAGGCGATGGGCAGGGTGGCCAGCAGCGGCAGGCCGCCCATGGTATTGGCCACCAGCCCGGTATAGGCGCCGATGGCCATCAGGCCGCCGACGGCGAAATTCGGAAATCTGAGTACGGCAAAAATGGCGGTGAAGCCGATGGCGGGGATCGCCAGCAACGTCCCCGCCATCAATCCATTCACCAGAATCTGGACAACCTCCATGCTTACGAAATTCCCAGCAGGCGGTTCTTGCCCGCTTCGGCAATATCGAAACGGAACTTGCAGGTGATGATGTCGCCGGTGTCGGCGAAATCGCAGGGACCGGAGGCACCTTCGTAATTCACCTCGGTCTTCTGCGCGATCAGCTTCAGGCCCTCGACGGCGGAACCGATCTTGGTGCCGCCACCCTGGCTGACCTTGCGCACATTGCCATGAATGGCAGTGCCTGACGCCTCGCCGGCCTTGGCAATGGCCAGCAGCGCCATGGTGATATGATCATAGGTCTGGCAGGAATAGGGATCAGGATCGCTCGTCCCCAGGATGTCGCAGACCTTCTTGTAGACCGGGCTGTCGACATCGGGTGACGGCGCCATGCTGGTCAGGCCCTGGGTCACCTCGGCCGGCAATGCTTCCAGCAGCTTGGCATTCGCCGCATAGGCCATGGTGTGTTTGCGGCCTTCATAGCCCAGCCTGAAAAGCTCCCGCAGCAGGGTGGTCAGGTCGGGCGTGTAGCTGTTGAAGAAGATGGTATCAGGCTTGGTCTTGATGGCCTGCTCCAGCTCGGAGCGGAAGGTCGCCTTGGCCGGATCATAGATGACATGGCCCAGAACCTCGGTCTTGGCCGCGGTCAGCACCTCGTTCACCGTATTGAAGCCGCTGACGGCAAAGGGCGTCTGCGCCGACATAACGAAGGTGCGCTTGGCACCGCGGCTGAGCAGGAATTCCGCAATGCGGGTGCTCTGCAGCTTGCTCGTCGGCTGCGTGCGGATGATGAAGCCCTGATGCGGCAGCTGCGTGATGCTGTCGGCACCGGAGACCGTGAACAGCATCACCTTGTTTTCCCAGCATAGCGGCGCCACCGCAGTGGTCACCGAACTGGCCCAGGTGCCGACGATCGCGCTCACCTTGTTGACATCGATCAGCTTGCGGGCGGCGCGCACGCCGGCCTCAGGGCTGGTCTCGTCATTTTCCGAGATCAGCTCGACCTTGCGGCCCAGCACGCCACCGGCGGCGTTGACTTCATCGACCACCGCCCGGATGGTCTTGACCATCGATGGGCCATAGGAGCCACCGGCACCGGTTTGCGGCGTCAAGGCACCGATGGCGATGGTGTTGCTCTGGGCGAAGGCGGCGCGGCCGATAAACGGCATCGCGACACCGGCGGATAACACGGCGCGACGGGTCAGTTTCATAGGCGGTACTCCCCCTGTTGCATGACTGGTTAAGCTCCGAGGAAAAGACGTCGGACGTCCCGGTCGGCTGCGAGATCCCGCGCCGGTCCGCTGCGCACCGCACGGCCGTCCACCAGGACAACGCCGCAATCGGCAATCATCAGGGCTTCATAGGCATTCTGTTCGACCATGGCGATCGAGGTGCCGCCGGCATGAATGGCCGCGATCTCGTCAAACAGCGCATCGGCCGCCTTCGGCGACAGCCCGGCTGAGGGCTCATCGAGCAGCAGCAGATCGGGATCGACCATCAGCGCCATCGCCATCGCCAGGATCTGGCGCTGCCCGCCGGACAGGGTGCGGGCCTGCTGGCGGCTTTTCTCGGCCAGCATGGGAAACCGCGCAAAGATCGACTGCATGCGCTCAGGCACCAGGGCGGGTGCAATAAAGCCGCCGATTTCCAGATTCTCCCGCACCGTCATCGTTGGGAATATGTTGGCTTCCTGGGGCACGAAGGCGATGCCGATGCGCGCCCGCTCGCGCGGTGTGGTGTCCTGGATTTCCGCATCCTTGAACAGGATGGCGCCCGATTTCAGGCGCAGCATGCCGGCAATCGATTTCAGCAGCGTGGATTTTCCCGCGCCATTCGGACCGACAATGGCGACCATCTCGCCCTTGGCAACGACAAGGTCGACGCCCTTGAGAATCTCGTCTGCCGCACCGTAGCCGCAGACGACCGCCCTAGCCTGCATCATGCCCATCGCCGGCGCCCCATATAGGCATCCTGTACCTGGTCATTCTCGGCGATCTCCTTGAACGAGCCTTGGGTCAGGCGACGCCCCTCGGCCATGACAATCACCGGATCGCAGAATTTCGAAACCATCTCCATGTGATGCTCGATCATCAGGAAGGTCACGCCTTCCTCGCGCAGACCGACAATATGCTCGGCAATCTCACCGCTTAAGGTCGGGTTCACGCCGGCCATCGGCTCGTCCAGCATGATCATCCGCGGCTCGGCCATCAGCGCGCGGCCAATCTCCAGCAGCTTTTTCTGGCCGCCCGACAGCGCCCCGGCCGGATTGTTGGCCACACGCAGCAGATTGAGTTTTCTGGCAATCTGCCAGGCGCGCGCCAGCGCCGCCTCTTCGGCAGTGCGGCCCCGGCGCAGCAGCGCCGACAGAATCGATTCATCGGGCTGCGCCTGCGCATAGAGCAGCAGGTTCTCGAGCACCGACAGGCGGGAAATGCCACGGGCGATCTGGAACGTGCGCAGCAACCCAGCCCTGCTGATGACATTCGGCGTGCAGCCGGCGATTTCCTGGCCTGCGAAGATCACGCTGCCGGCATCGGGACGCACGACACCGCTGATGCACTGGAAGGCGGTTGTCTTGCCCGCACCATTCGGGCCGATCAGCGCCGTGATCGTGCCTTCGGCCACCTCGAAATCAAGATCATTGACGGCATGAATGCCGTAGAAACTGCGCTTGAGACCGCGAACCTGCAGCAACGGCACGGTCATGTCAGACCCATCCTGCAGCTGTTGCGGGCGCCCATGGCGCCTCACTGGATTGTCCCGACCGCACGCAACGCATTGCCAAACCCCTGCACGCCCTTTCGAACGGGCTTTTGAGGCAGCCTAGATGCGGCCATCCGGCATTTCTCGCCTATCCTTGCGGCGAATGGCCAATTCTTGCTTTTTATTGAATACGACTGAAATCAGTTCGCGACGCGATAATCTCGCGGCGTCATGCCGACCAGCGAGCGAAAGACGCGGGAGAAATGCGATGCATCCTTGAATCCGCAATCCAGCGAAATCTCAAGAATGCTCAAATTATGCTCACCCAGAAGTTTTTTTGCACGGTCGATGCGCCGCTCGACGATGTAGCGGTGCGGCGAAGTGCCAACCGATTTGCGGAATTCGCGCGAGAAGTGGAACGGGCTCATGCCGGCCGCCTCGGCCATCTGCTCCAGCGAGATTTCCTTTGCCAGATTGGCCGCCACCATGTCGAGCACGCGCCGCATCTGGGCCCGGCTCGATACACCCGCCGTCATCTGGCCGGTGCCCATCACATAGCGGCGCAGGATATAGGCGATCAGGGCATGACAGAGCCCGTCTGCGATATCCTTCACGAAGGGGCCATCCTGGTCGATGATGCTGAGCATCTGCCGGCCGATCTGGCAGATCATTTCATCGGGCGAATACAGCGGATCATTGAAACGCACGGTATGCGCACCGTCATCCGCTTCGTGACCGCACATGGCGGCGATGGTGGTGCGGGGAATCATGATATGCAGCAGATCGAAGCTGCCCGGACTGAGCCAGCGGTTCTCTTCATCGGGATGCACGATGCGAACCGTGTGCTTGGCGATCGGACCAGACCAGACCTGGCGACGGCCCGCCCAGGCCTTGGCCTGCATCGGCTGGAGTATCAGCGACAGCAGGTAGTGATTGTGGCGCACCGGCCGGAATTTGAAGTCCCCGGGCTCGTTGTCGTGAGACCAGCGGAACATGGACGCGCCGGTTTCCGGCAGGGCGATCAGATTCCCGCGTGACCGAATGCCCCAGTGTTGCTCCAGGTCGGTCAGCGACATATCCGCGGTCATGAGCGAAACCCTTAGGGTGACTGCGGCATGCCAGCTTCAGCCGGCACGCCAAACTGTCACACGGTAGCGCTAAACCTCGGGACGGCTCCACAACAAAAATACTTCAATTAAAACATGGAGATGGAGTGGATTTTTCGATTCAGACGCTCCATCCGAGACCAATCCAAATATGGTTCAGATCAGTCGCCGCCTTGAAATGTTTCGACCAGTCGCCGGTTCAAAGCGCCGCTACAGTTTCACCACGGCTCGATTCCGGTGCCCGTCACAGGGCAATGAGGCTGATGCCCAGCGCCGCGCAGGGGCCGCTTGATCGATTCCATCGGCGGGCTTGTCGCCGAAAAAACAATAAAGCATTGATATAGTTTAATTTTTAATAACTTCTCCGCCAAGTATATCCGCGATCCGCAGATCCGGTTGACGCTAGTATATTAGTATTCTAATAGTCCTGCAGGCCATCGAACGAGTGGCCCGGGAGGATCATGAACCAGCCTGCAACCGCACCCGCGCCCGTATTGTGGCCACCGCATCGCGGTCGCCCTCGCAGTGGTGCTGCCTCATGAGCCAGGTGCGCGCCCAGACGGCCGCAATGCAGGTGCATGACCGCTTGCGGCAGGAAATCGTCACCGCCGCGCTGCCGCCGCGCATGCCGCTGTCGGAACAGGAACTGACCGCGCGTTTCGGCGTATCGCGCACGCCGATCCGCGAGGCCTTGCTGAAGCTGGCCGAGGAAGGCCTGGTCGATATCTATCCGCAGCACGGCTCTTTCGTCGCACCCATCCGGCTCAGCGATGTCTATGACGCACAGTTCGTGCGTGAGTCGCTCGAATGCTCCGCCATCGCGCTGGCTGCCGACCGCATCGATACCGTACAGGCGCACCAGCTCAGTGCCGTGCTCGACCGCCAGAGCGCCTTTCACAAGGTCGGCGACAATGACCGTTTTTTTGATGCCGACGAGGAAATGCATGCCACGCTGATGGCGATTGCCGGCCACCCGCAGGTCTGGCGCCAGGTCGAAAGCGCCAAGGCGCAGATGGATCGCGTGCGCCACCTCACCGTGCGGCGCCCGCTGAAGCGCAATGCAGTCCTGTCGGAACACCAGGCCATCATCGACCGCGTGCTGCAGCGCGACGCCGCCGGCGCGGTAGAGGCACTGCGCACGCATCTGCGCGGTGTGTTTCAGTCGGTGCAGGTTCTGGTCGCCGAGAACGAAGCCTATTTCGCCAGCGAATCCGAAGCCACGCCGCCCCTGCGCGGTCGCCCGGTCGGCATGCGACGGTGATGCCATGGAGGTTCAGTAAACAGACGTAGCGTTCCACTGGTTATAAACTTGGGAGGAAACAACAATGAATGAACATCAGTTCACGCGCCGCGGCCTGCTCGGCGGCGCAGCCGGTCTTGCCGCCTTCGGTCTCGCGGGCGCGCCATCCGGTGCTCTTGCTGCCGTACCACCGCTGCCCAGTGCCCCGGTGGCCCTGAATGTGGTCGATGTCGCCGGAAACCTGGCCCTGACCCAGCGTGCCATTGAAAATTATCGCGCCGCCAACCCCAAGCTGGTATCGCGCATCACCTTCACCAAGGCGCCGGCGCCGGAACTGCCCGGCAAGATCAAGGCACAGCAGGCGGCCAACCGCGTTGATATCGACATCGTGCTGACCGGCATCGATGCCCTGTCGGCCGGCGTGGACCAGAAGCTGTGGCAGCCGATCATTCCCGATTACGCCGAGAAGCTGCCCAAGCTGGACGACATCTACCTGTCCGGCGCCAAAGCCATGCAGGGCCTGGCGGCCAACCAGGGTGTCTGCATCGTGTTCTGCCAGGCCGGGCCGCTGCTGGAATACATGCCCGACCGCGTCAAGACCGTGCCGAAGACCGCGGCCGATCTGCTCGCCTGGACCAGGGCCAATCCCAACCGCTTCATGTATGCCCGCCCGGCCAATTCCGGTCCTGGCCGCGTCTTCATGATGGGCCTGCCCTATCTGCTGGGCGACAAGGATCCGAAAGATCCGAAGGATGGCTGGGACAAGACCTGGGCCTATCTCAAGGACCTCGGCCAGAATATCGAATACTACCCGTCGGGCACCGGGCCGACGATGAAGGCCCTGGGCGATGGTTCGCGCGACATGATCCCGACCCAGATGGGCTGGGATATCAACCCGCGCGCGCTCGGTGTGGTGCCGAAGGAAGCCAAGGTCGCCGCCCTCGAGGGCTTCCACTGGATTCTGGACGCGCATTATCTCTGCATCCCCAAGGGCGTCGCGCCCGAGAAGCAGGCCGTGATTGTCGACCTGCTGAACTATCTGCTGAGCAAGCCGGCGCAGGCGACCACCTATGACGAGGGCTATTTCTATCCGGGCCCAGCGGTGAAGGACGTGCCGCTGTCGATGGCGCCGCCGGAAAGCCAGAAGGTGATCGCGGAATACGGCCGGCCGGAATATGCCAAGCTGATCGCCGATACACCACAGCAGCTGCCGCTGACACCCGACAAGCTGGTCTATGCCTTCGCACGCTGGGACCAGGAAATCGGTGCCGCCAAGACCAAGTAAGTTTATAGAAAAAGAGACAGAGTATAATGGCCGGTATGTCGCATGATTTCCGCAAGCTGCGGCTCGATCGCGTGAGCCGCAGCTTCGGACTGCACAACGCTTTGCGTGACGTTTCACTGGAGGTCGCGCGCGGCGAGTTCATAGCCCTGCTCGGCCCTTCGGGCTGTGGCAAATCGACGGCGCTGAATTGCCTCGCGGGCCTGTTGCCGCTGACCGGCGGCGGCATCTGGCTCGACGAGAAGCGCATCGACCCGCTGAAGCCTGAAGAACGCGGCTTTGGCATGGTGTTCCAGAACTATGCGCTGTTCCCGCATATGAGCGCGGAAAAGAATGTCGGCTTTGGTCTGCGCATGCAGGGCCGGCCAAAAGCCGAGATCGACGACAAGGTGGCCAAGGCCATGGCACTGGTGCGGCTGGGCGAGCAGAAGCACAAGCTGCCCGGCCAGCTCTCGGGCGGCCAGCAGCAGCGCGTGGCGATTGCGCGCGCCATCGTTATCGAACCGCCGCTGGTGCTGATGGACGAGCCGCTGTCCAACCTCGATGCCAAACTGCGTCTGGAGATGCGGGCCGAGATCCGCCGCATCCACAATCTGGTCGGCTCGACAACCATCTATGTCACCCATGACCAGGACGAGGCCCTGTCGCTGGCCGACCGCATCGTGGTGATGCGCGACGGCAGCGTGCGCCAGGTCGGCCGGCCGGATGAACTGTATGCCCGCCCGGCCCATGCCGACATCGCCGAGTTCATGGGGTATCGCAACCTGCTGTCGCTGGCGATTTCCAGCATCGCGAATGGCACTGCCGAGGTCGGCATCGAACAGGGTATCCTGCAGGGCAGCCTGCTCGGCGCCGCCAAGCCGGGCGACACGGCCATCGTGGCGATCCGGCCCGACGACCTGACGCCGCGCAGCAACGGGCCGATCCGCGCCACGGTCAATTCCGCCGAGTATCGCGGTCGCGATTTCTACGGCATCGCCACCACGGCGCAGGGGCTTGAGCTGTTCTTCCGCTCCGAGCACAAGGTTTCGGCTGGCGAGCAGTTGACGCTGGGGGCCGATCCGGCCCGCGTGCTGGTCTATCCGGGCGAAGCCCGGCCGGCGGCATCATGACGGACACCGCAACCGAACGCGTGCCCCTGCGCCTGCGGCTGGCAGCCATGGGCGTCGACAACGTTACGCTGCTGGTGCTGCCGGCCGTGCTGTTCGTGCTGGCACTGTTTGTCTATCCGTTCATTTACGGTCTGATGCTGTCGCTCGAACCCAAGCAGGGCGACTGGTATGCCAACTACCAGGCATTCTTCAGCAATCCCTTCCTCTATGACACCATCGGCAAGACCCTGCGCCTGGCCGTGCCGGTCACCGCACTGTGCATCCTGCTGTCGGTGCCGATTGCGCTGCGCGTGCGCCATATGAAGCGCCAGCGCCTGCTCACGACGATTCTTGTCCTGCCCATCACGCTCGGCACCGTGCTGATCGCCGAAGGCCTGCTGAACTATCTCGGCCCGCAGGGCTGGCTGAACCGCACGCTCATCACTTTCGGCCTGATCCATGCGCCGCTGCAGCTGGTGCACAATTACTGGGGCGCCTTTCTCGGCCTGCTGATCTCGATCTTTCCCTTCACCTTCCTGCTGACGCTGTCTTACGTCACCGGCATCGACCCGGCGCTGGAGCAGGCGGCGGCAACGCTGGGCGCCCGGCCCTGGGCGCGGTTCCGCCATATCCTGCTGCCGCTGCTGGCACAGGGCCTGGCAATCAATTTCTGCCTCTCCTTCGTGCAGGCCTTCTCGGTGTTTCCCACCGCGGTGCTGCTGGGATCGCCGGCAGGATCGACCCGCGTGATCTCCATTGCCGCCTATACCGCGGCTTACGAGGCCTACGATTACCCGCTGGCCTCCACCATCGCCATGATCATGGCCGCGGTGCAGCTGCTGATCGTTGCCGGCATTCTCTCCGCGCGTGGATTGCTGTATCGCGGCCCGGTCGGCGGCGCCAAAGGATGACCATGAAGATGATCGCCATGGATCGCCATCCCCTTGCCCTGCGTGCATGGACCACCACCATCTGGGTGCTGGTCGGCTTTTTCATCCTCAACCTGCTGGCGATGATCGCCAGCGTGGTGGTGAATTCCTTTGGCACGCGCTGGTTCAACACCTGGCTGCCAAACGGCTTCACCACCAAATGGTATTTCTCGGCCTGGGCCGAATTCCAGCTCGACGACGTGCTGATCACCACCTTCCAGGTGGTCGGCGCCGTCGTCGTGCTGTCCGGCCTGCTCGGTGTGCTGGGGGCCTATGCACTGGCGCGGCGCGAATTCCCCGGCAAGCGCCTGGTGATGCTGCTGATCCTGCTGCCGCTGCTGGTGCCGCCGCTCACCTACGGCATTCCACTCGCCACCGTGCTCTACCAGTTCGGCGCCGCCGGTTCGGTCTTCGGCGTCATCCTCGCCAATCTGGTGCCGACCGTGCCCTTCGTGATCCTGGTGATGATCCCCTTCATCGAACAGATCGATCCGCGCATCGAGGCCGCTGCCCGCGTCTTCGGCGCCAATTCGCGCCAGATGTTCGTGTATGTGCTGGTACCCTTGCTGGCGCCCGGTATCCTGGCCGCCCTGCTGATGGTGCTGGTCCGCACCATTGCGATGTTCGAGCTGACTTTCTTCACTGCCGGACCCAGCAGCCAGACGCTGGTGGTGGCGCTGTATTATGCCGTCTATGCCGCCGGCGTGCGGGCCGGACAGTCGATCGATGCCATGGCAGTGATCTATATGGCGACCACCATGGTGTGGCTGCTGATCGCCCTGCGCTTCGTCAATCCGACGCAGCTGGTGACGCGGGTGAAGAAATCCTAGATCAACGCCCCCGCGCCACACCCTCACGGCGCGGATCGGCGCCACCGATCAGGCCGCCATCGGGTACCAGCTCGATGCCCTGCAGGCCGCTGTTCAGCTCGATCACGCTCACCTTGTGGCCGCGCGCCCGCATGGTCTCGGCCAGACCGGCGGCCGGCGTGTCCTTTTCCAGCTCAAGACCGGTGTTGCGATCCAGGTAATGCGGCAGGCTGATTGCCTGCTGGATATCCAGCTTCCAGTCGAGCACGCCGATGATGGCCTGGGCGACATAGCCGAGGATGCGGCTGCCGCCGGGCGAGCCCACCACCAGGCGCAGCGAGCCATCGCCATTGAACACCACCGTGGGCGCCATCGAGCTGCGCGGCCGCTTGCCTGGCGCGATCCGGTTGGCCACCGGGCGGCCATTCTCCTCGGCTTCCGAGGAGAAGTCGGTCAGCTGGTTGTTGAGCAGAAAGCCGTGGATCATCTGCTTCGAGCCAAAGACATTCTCAATCGTCACCGTCATCGCCACCGCATTGCGCTGCGTATCCACCGTCGAGACATGGGTGGTGGACGGCAGTTCCAGCGCACTGTCGCGGCCAAAGGACTGCGCGGCACCATGCTTGGTGGGTGGCTCACCGGGTTGCGCCGGCTGGCTGCTGCCCTGCACCGGATCGACCAGCCGGGCACGGCCAGCCAGATAGCCGCGGTCGGTCATGCCACCGAGCGGCATCTGCACATGATCGGGATCGGCGACATAATAATCACGGTCGGCATAGCCGAGCCGCTCGGCCTGCGCGATCAGATGCACCGCCTCGGGCGACAGCGGCGGATGCCGGGCAAGATCGAAATGCGACAGAATCCCCAGCGCCTGCAGCATGTTCACCGCCGAGGATGGCGGCGGCATGGTACAGACCTTGTAAACACGATAGGGCGCACAGACCGGGTCGCGTTCCTGCGCGCGATAGCCGGCGAGGTCGTCCAGCGTCATCATCCCCGGATTGCCGGCCGCGGTGTTGATGGTGGCGACGATATCGGCGGCAATCGCGCCGCGATAAAAGGCATCGGCGCCTTCGCTGGCGATCCGCCGCAGCACAGCGGCGAAGGCCGGGTTCGCCAGCAGGCTGCCGACCGGCTTCGGTGCGCCATCGGCGGTGTAGAACAGCGCGCGCGCCGGCGGGATATCGCGCAGATAACGGTCCTGGTTCAGCAACTCATGCAGACGCGGTGAAACCGCAAAGCCCGCCTCGGCCAGGCGGATCGCCGGCTGGAACAGATCGGCCCAGGGCAGTTTGCCATATTCGGCATGCACCAGTTCAAACATGCGCAGCATGCCCGGCACGCCCACCGAAGCGCCGCCAACCACGGCATCCATGAAACTCCGCTTCTTGCCGGCCGCATCATAAAACAGCCGCAGGTTCACCCCGGCCGGAGCGGTTTCGCGGCCATCAAAGGCGCGCAGGCGTCGGCGGGCATTGTCCCAGACCAGCATGAAACCGCCGCCGCCGATGCCGGCCGACTGCGGCTCAACCAGATTGAGCACCAGGGCCGTCGCAATCGCGGCATCCACAGCCGAGCCACCGCTGGCCATGATCTGCGCACCGGCCTCGGCCGCATGGGGATTGGCGGCAGCTGCCAGATACTGGCTGGCGCGCACCGCTGTCTTTTCCGTACGCCCGGTGGCTGCCTCCGGCGCGATACTCTCAAACGTCGGCCTCGGCTGCGCCCATGCCGGCACAATCGTCAGCACAAGCATAACCACCAGAAGTCCCGGTATCCGGCCGATGCGCTTGGGCGTCATGACGACATTCCTGGTTCGAAAGCTGCAACCTGCCGCAACAGATAGCGCCCGGTCAGAGATAATCTGCCACACGCGATGGATTTCACGACCGGCGTCACCGCAACCGGTGCGGCATCTGTGCCTTGACCATCTGTCCGCTGAACACGGCCACGCTGTAAAAAGCCGGCCGGCGGTATAGGGCTGGATATTGATTTCATTGGCTCTTTTTGTAGCACCGACAAATGCCGTAGCGTTATCGGAAAGTAAGGCAAAGCGCCGCAGATGCTGCGGTAGCGTCGGTTTCAGCCAGAGTCGCAGTCGCGCCGACCACAAGCTCGCAACGAGACGCCATGACCGTTCCAGCCGCACTGCCCGCCAATGAAGACCAGCGCCTTGCCGTACTGCGCGACTACTGCATTCTCGACACCGAACCGGATGAGCGTTTTGACCGCGTAACGGCGCTGGCAGCCGACCTGCTGGATGCTCCGATTGCGCTGATCTCCCTGGTCGATGCCGAGCGCCAGTGGTTCAAATCCAATCACGGGCTGTCAGTGCGGGAAACCCCGCGCGACATCGCCTTCTGCGCCCACGCCATTCTCGGTGACGTACCCTTCATCGTCGAGAATGCAGCGGAGCATCCGCTGTTTCACAAAAATCCACTGGTGCTGGGGGCACCCGGCATTCGCTTTTATGCCGGTGCGCCACTCTGCAGCAGCGAAGGCCAGCGCCTCGGTACATTCTGCGTCATCGATCGCAAACCACGCATCCTGCGACCAGCAGATATTGCCCGCCTGGTCAAACTGGCTGCGATTGCCGCCGATGAACTGGAGCTGCACAAGGCCCGCGTGCAGGCCGAGCGCCTGTCTGCCGCACAGGCCGTAGCCAACCAGATGAAAAGCAGGTTCCTCAGCTCGATGAGCCACGAATTCCGCACACCGCTCAATGCCATTCTGGGGTTTTCCCAGGTTCTGGAAATGAATATGAGCAAGCGGCTGAGCCAGGATGAAATCGAGTATGTCAGCTCGATCAAGAATGCCGGGCATATTCTGTTGCGGTTGACCGATGGCATGCTGACCATGGCGCAGCTTGAGGCCGGCATGATCCCACTCAATCTCGAGCCGATCAGCGCCCAGGATGTGATCAATGAGGCTTTCCAGCTGCACAACCCCGCCGCCCGGATCAATGGCGTGGTGCTGAGCCAGCGGCTCTGCGACACCGAAATCAGTTTCCGCGCCGACTACACCCAGCTGCAGCGCGTGCTGGGCAATTTTGTCAGCAATGCCTTCAAGTTCACTCCCGCCAACGGCACGGTGATGCTGGGCTGCGAATGTGACGATAACCGCCAGATCACCCTCTATGTGCAGGACACCGGCTGCGGCATCGCCAGCGCATACCGGCAGGATGCATTCCAGAGCTTCAACCGGCTCGGCCGCGAGGGTAGCGCAGTGGCCGGCACCGGCCTGGGTCTGGCCATTGCCCGGCGCCTGACCCATGCGATGGGCGGCGAGATCGGCTTCGAAAGCCAGGAGAAAATTGGCAGCCGATTCTGGGTTCGCTTCCAGGCCGCCTAGATCACGCCCTTCTTGCGCAGTTCGGCCAGCCTGGCGGCATCGAGGCCCAGCTGCTCACGCAGCACCTCGTCGGTATGCTCGCCCAGCAAAGGCGGGCCACGGTCGTAGGAGACCGCCGAGTCCGACAGGCGCAGCGGGCTTGCCACGCTGGGCAGGCTGCCCTGCTGGCTGTGCGGCACGGTTTTCTGCAGGCCGCGCGCCTGCACATGCGGATCGGCAAAGACGCGGTCGACGGTGTTGATCGGGCCACAGGGCACCTGGCGCTTTTCCAGGGCCGCGATCAGGTCATCCATCGTGCGCTGCCTCGTCTCCGCCTCGATGGCCGCCACCACCGCGGCGCGATGATTCAGCCGCTCGATATTGGTGGCGAAGCGCGGATCGGTCTTCCATTCCGGATGGCCAAGTTCATCGGCCAGCTTGGCGAACTGGCCATCATTGCCGACGGCGATGATGACATGGCCATCGGAAGCCGGGAAACTCTGGTAGGGCACGATGGCGGCATGGCCGTTGCCCATGCGCACCGGGGCCTCGCCGCCGATCAGGTAATAGGTCGCCTGGTTGGCCAGCGTCGCGACCTGCACATCCAGCAGCGCCATGTCGATATACTGGCCCTTGCCGCTGCGATGCCGCTGGTTCAGCGCGCCAAGGATGGCGATGGTCGAATACAGCCCGGTCATCACATCGGCCAGCGCCACGCCGGCCTTCTGCGGCCCGCCGCCCGGCAGGTCATCCTTCTCGCCGGTCACGCTCATCAAGCCGCCCATGCCCTGGACGATGAAATCGTAGCCGGCGCGCGGCGCATACGGCCCGGTCTGGCCGAAGCCGGTGATCGAGCAGTAGACCAGGCGCGGATTGAGTTTTGAAAGGCTGTCGTAATCCAGCCCGTATTTCTTCAGCCCGCCAAGCTTGTAATTCTCCACCACCACATCGGCCCTGGCCGCCAGATCGCGCAGGATCTGCTGGCCTTCCGGCGTCGCCATGTCGACGGTGACCGAGCGCTTGCCGCGATTGGCGGCCAGGTAATAGGCGGAATCGGCGCGGGCGCCGGTTTCGGGGTCTTTCAGATAGACCGGACCCCATTTGCGCGTGTCATCGCCCTCGCCGGGCTTTTCCACCTTGATCACGGTGGCGCCGAGATCGGCGAGGTTCTGGGTACACCAGGGCCCCGCCAGCACACGGCTGAGATCGAGCACAACGATATCGTCGAGCGCACGCATCCCGGCGCCTCCGCCTGTTACTTGTGGAGGGTTCAGTAGAACGCCTGAATGCCAGTCATGGCGCGGCCGAGAATCAGCGCGTGAACGTCATGCGTGCCCTCGTAGGTGTTCACCGTCTCCAGATTCACCAGATGCCGCATCACATGATAATCCTCATGGATGCCGTTGCCGCCGTGCATGTCGCGCGCCATGCGGGCGATATCCAGCGCCTTGCCGCAGTTGTTACGCTTGATCAGCGAAATCATTTCCGGGGTTTCCTGGCCGGCATCGCGCAGGCGACCGACGCGCAAGGCAGCATTGAGGCCGAGCGCGATTTCGGTCTGCATGTTGGCCAATTTAAGCTGGATGATCTGGTTGGCGGCGAGCGGCCGGTTGAACTGCTTGCGGTCCAGCACATACTGGCGCGCCTGGTGCCAGCAGGCTTCCGCCGCCCCCATGGCGCCCCAGGCGATGCCGTAGCGCGCGCTGTTCAGACAGCCGAACGGGCCCTTCAGGCCCTGCACATTCGGCAGCAGGTTTTCTTCCGGCACGAAGACGCCGTCCATGACGATCTCGCCGGTGATCGAGGCGCGCAAGGAGAGCTTGCCGTTGATCTTCGGCGCCGACAGGCCCTTCATGCCTTTTTCCAGGATGAAGCCGCGGATGATGCCATCCTCGGTCTTGGCCCAGACGACGAAGACCTGGGCCAACGGCGAGTTGGAAATCCACATCTTGGCGCCGGTCAGCTCGTAACCACCGGACACCTGCTTGGCGCGGGTCTTCATGCCGCCCGGATCGGAACCGTGATCGGGCTCGGTAAGGCCGAAGCAGCCGATCCATTCGCCGGTCGCCAGCTTGGGCAGATACTTTTCGCGCTGGGCTTCCGAGCCATAGGCGTAGATCGGATACATCACCAGGCTGGACTGCACGCTCATCATCGAGCGGTAGCCGGAATCGACGGCCTCGACTTCACGGGCGACCAGGCCATAGGCGACGTAAGACGCGCCGGCGCAGCCATAGCCATCGATCATCGAACCGAGCAGGCCGAGTTCGCCCATCTCGCGGAAGATCGCCGGATCGGTCTTTTCCTCGCGGAAGGCTTCCTTCACGCGCGGCAGCAGCTTGCTCTGGCAGTAGTCGCGCGCAGAGTCGCGAATCAGGCGCTCGTCCTCGGTCAGCTCCGCGTCCAGGTTGAACGGGTCTTCCCACTTGAAGGCGGCTTTGGTTTTGGACTGCACGTTCATGGCGGTTTCCTCGGACTGCGTGTTTTGAGGGAAGAGTATACCCCTCGGCTGGCCCGGCAAGCTGCCCGAGCGACGCTTGGCGCGCAAACGATTATTCGCTATTACTTGATGACTGGAGGTTATCAAGTTTATGGCTCTTCCCCGCCGTTTCCTGCCACCGCTCTCGGCCCTTACCGCCTTTGAGGCCGCCGCCCGCCATGAAAGTTTCACGGCTGCCGCCGCCGAGCTGAATGTCAGCCAGGCGGCGATCAGCCGCCGGGTGCAGCTGCTCGAGGAATTGCTGGGGCTGACACTGTTCGAGCGCATCCGCCAGCGCGTGGTGCTCACGCCCGCGGGTGCCGCCTATGCGCGCGAGCTGCAGGATGCGCTGGGCCGCATCGGCACCGCCACCGTGAACACCATGGCGGCGCGCAGCGGCAATGCCATTCTCTCGGTCGCAACCCTGCCCACCTTCGGCACGCGCTGGCTGATCCCGCGCCTGCCCGACTTCGCAGCAAAACATCCGCAGATCACAGTGAACCTGCCGACCCGGATCGAGACCTTCGATTTTGCCGCCGAGCCGCTGGATGCGGCGATCTCGTTCGGCGATCCGGTCTGGCCCGGCGCCGTGGTCGACCGCCTGATCGAGGAAGAGCTGGTGCCGGTGGCGTCGAAAAAGCTGCTGGCGAAGCATCGCGTGCGCAAGCCGGAAGACCTGTTCAAGCTGCCGCTGCTGCAGCAGTCGACACGGCCATCGGCCTGGGGCGACTGGTTCGCCGCCTTAGGCATTGCCGCGCCGCAGGTGACGCTGGGCCCGCGCTATGGCCAGTTCGCCATGGTGGTGCAGGCCGCCGTGGTGGGGCTGGGCGCTGCGATCGTGCCGCGCTTCCTGGTCGAGCCGGAACTGAAGGATGGCAGCCTGGTGGCGCCGTTCGAGCAGACCATCGGCAGCAAGCAGGCCTATTGCCTGTTCTATCCCGAAGCCCGTCGCAACGATCCGGTGCTGCGCGCCTTTCGCGACTGGCTGCTGAAGATGGCGCACGGCACATCTTGACCGATATCAAGGCGCCCGGGCGCCAACCTGGCAAACTGGCACCCTTCCTCGCTCAAAGGCGGCCGTTAATGCTGGAATACAGGATTACTGCGACACGGATCGATGCTGCCGGCAGTGTGGCGCACTGCAAAGACGCGCAAATCACCCTGGACACCGGCATGGCAGGGCGCCCTGATGCCTTGAATCCTGCAGAGCTGTTCCTGGCCGCCATTGCCGCCTGCATGATCAAAGGGATCGAGCGCGTGGCCCCAATGCTGAAATTCTCAATGCGTGGCGTCGAGGTACGTCTGCATGGCCAGCGGCAGGACAGCCCGCCGAAAATGGTCGCCATCGACTATGAGCTGATCGTCGACACGGACGAGCCGGATCGCCGGTTGGAACTGCTCCACCAGAATGTCCGAAAATACGGAACAATTTCCAATACGGTCGCAGAGGCGACCAAGCTCGAAGGGGTAATCCGGCGACGCAACTAGCCGACAGCGTAGGCTGTCAGGACGCCAAGATGGCGCTGCTGCTCGGCCCTGTCGATGAAGGCGGCGCGGAAACTGTTGGCCGCCAGCGTCACGATCTCGTCGCGGCTCAGATCCAGCGCCTGCTGCACCGCGCTGTAATTCTCGTTCACATAGCCGCCGAAATAGGCCGGGTCGTCGGAATTGATCGTCGCCACCAGACCGGCCTGCAGCATGCGGCGCAGCGGATGCCGGGTCATGTCGTTCACCACGCAAAGCCGCAGGTTCGACAGCGGGCAGACCGTGAGCGGCATCGCCTCGCGCGCCAGCCGCGCGGTCAGCCGCTCGTCTTCCAGCGCGCGGTTGCCATGGTCGATGCGTTGTACCTGCAGCAGGTCGAGCGCTTCCCACACATACTCCGGCGGCCCTTCCTCGCCGGCATGCGCCACGGCCTTGAGGCCGATGCCACGGGCACGGGCGAACACGGTCTGGAATTTCGACGGCGGATGGCCTTTTTCAGACGAATCAAGACCAACACCGATGAAGCGGTCACGCCAGGGCAGGGCCTCGTTCAGCGTGCGTAGCGCGCTCGCCTCATCCAGATGGCGCAGGAAGCACAGGATCATGCTGATGCTCATGCCGAACTGCGCTTCCGCATCGGCTTTCGCCCGCCACAACCCGTCGATCATGGTCTGGAACGGCACGCCGCGCTCGGTATGGCCCTGCGGATCGAAAAAGATTTCGGCATGGCGCACGGCCTGGGCAGCAGCGCGGCGGAAATAGGCCATGGCGAGGTCGTAAAAATCCTGCTCGGTCACCAGCACGCTCATGCCCTGGTAATACAGATCGAGAAAATCCTGCAGGTTGCCGAAGCGATAGGCGCCGCGCAGCGCCTCGACCGAGTCATAGGGAAAAGCCACCTTGTTGCGCTGCGCCAGCGCATACATCAGCTCAGGCTCGAAGGTGCCTTCGATATGGACATGCAACTCCGCCTTGGGCAGGCCGGCGATGAAAGCGGATAAATCGGTCATGCCGACAAGGTAGCGCGCAGGCCGCGCCGCGACAACAATTGTGCCTGTTGTTATATTGGGTGCCATCCTTCAACCGGAACAGGAACACATCATGGTCGAACGCATGCCGCCGGGCGCCGCCGCGCCGATGCCGCGCCGCCTCTGGTGGATGATCGTGCTGCGTGGTCTGGCGGCCCTGGTCTTCGGCTTGATCGCCATTTTCTGGCCGGGTATCAGCCTGGCTGCGCTGGTGATGCTGTTTGGCGCCTATGCATTGATGGATGGCGCCATCACGCTGGGCTTCGCCCTGCGCCACCGCTCGGGCGAAGCCGGCAGGAGCATTCTGATGGCCACCGGCATTGCCGGCCTCACCATCGGCCTGATCAGCGTGCTGTGGCCGCAGGTGACGGTGACGCTGCTGATCTATGTGCTGGCCGCCTGGCTGGTACTGTTTGGCCTGATCGCCATCGCCCATAGCCTGCAAATGAAAAAGCAGGTCGGCACAGCCTGGCCACTCAGTCGTGGCGGCATCCTGCTGCTGGTGATCGGCCTGCTGCTGCTGCTGTTTCCCAATGCAGTGGCGGTGGCGGCAACCTGGGTTCTGGGCCTGCTCGCGCTGCTGATCGGCGGCGGCCTGCTGGCCTTTGCCTGGCGCCGCCACCAACGCGACAGCATGGTCCTGTAATTACGCCAGCGGCAATCCGAGCGTGACGATAAAGCCGCCGCCGCGGCGATTGGCGGCCTCGATGGTGCCGCCCACTGCCTCCATGTTGCGCTTGGCGACCCAGAGACCGAGGCCGAAATTGGCCGGTGCCGCCGTGCCGGGATCGTGGCGGTTGCGGTCGCGGAACGACACATGGCGATCGAAGATATGCGGTAGCAAGGCTGCCTCGACGCCGGGGCCGTTATCCGCCACCACGATCAGCACGCGACGCGTGCCGCGATGCAGCGTCACCGTCGCCGTGCTGCCGGCTGGCGCATAGCTCAGGGCGTTCTCGATCACCTGGCTCAGCGCATCGGCGATCAGGCGGCCACCGAGTGGCGCGCTGGCCTCGGATTCGATTGAGGTGCGCAAGGTGATGCCGCGCGCCGCCGCATCGGCGGCATAGGCATCGACCACATCCTCCACCAGGGCACCGAGATCGACTTTCTCGCGCGGCGGATCGAGGCGGTCGGCCACCGCATCATCCAGATGGCGGGCAGCCCGCACCAGCGCGTCAAGTTTCTCCAGGGCGCCATCCACCGCCATCAGCGCCTGCTGACAGCGCTTGTCGTCGGCGGCAACCCGGCTGCGCAACGGCACCATGGCCTGGCGGATAGTGCCGAGCGGTGTCTTGAAGGCATGCGCGCTTTCTTCGGCGGCGGCGCGTAATTCGCTGGCCGTGGCACGCAGGGAATCTTCCATGCGATCAAAGGCATTGGCCACCGGTTCCAGTTCCGGGATCTGGTTGCGCTGGGCAAAGCGCCCCTCGATGCGGCGCTCGGCCACCGCACGCGCGGTGGCGGCAAAGCGGCGCAGGCCATGGCCGATATCGAAAGCGATCACCAGCACGACGAAGGCGAAGATCAGATAGATGGCGGCAGCCACCTGCACTTCCGGCGCGCGCCAGTAGGGCTGCCCCAGCCGCTGCTCCGCCGCATCGGCCAGGTTGCTGGAAATCACCAGCACCCAGCAACCGCGCGCCGTGCGTACCGGCGTCAGCGAGGTGATCAGCTCCGACACCCGATCCGAACGCTCGACCCGCAGAGCCAGCGGCAGGTCGCCGGCGCAGGACTCGCCCAGTTGCGCCAGCACGCCGGTGGCATCCAGCCGGGCGCGTTCGGCCTCCAGATCCGCCGGCATCACCGGCGGCGCCGAGGCGACATACAGAAAACCGGCATCGGGCGCGCTGTCATGCGGGCGGAACAGCAGGCGCAGGCTGACGCCTTCAGTCTGGAAGCGCGACAGCTCTTCGCCCAGCCGGAACAGCGGGATCATGTCGGCACGCTGCAGGCGGTCTTCCAGCACGCGGCCTACCGTCAGCCCCTTGACGCGAATGCTCTCCAGCAACAGGCGCTGGCGGTCGATATCCGCCTGCCGGAAGGTGAGGTACAGAACCACCGGCAGGGCAATGAACAGCGCCAGCACGATCAGCGCGCGCGCCGTCAGCGAACGCCAGACCCGATGCAGCTGGGCGGCTGTATCAGCCATGACGCCAGCGATAGCCGAAGCCGGGATAGGTTTCGATCGCGTCGAATTCCGGATCGAGATCGCGGAATTTCTGGCGGATGCGCTTCACCATAGCACGCACATTGGCGCGATAGCCTTCCGGACCCTGGCCGGCCTCGAAGCCGGCACCGCGCACGGCATCGTAGATCTCGCGATAACCGACATCGCGGCCGACGCGCTGGGCCAGCAGCTGCACCACCTTGAACTCGCCATGGGTGAGATCGACCTGGGCGTTATTCCAGGCGGCCCGCGCGCTGGCGACATCCAGCAACAGGCCGCCCTCCACCGTGGTGGTCGTGGCCTCGCCAGCCGCCGGTGCCTTGGCGGCGAGCGCGATCCGCAGGCGCTGCAGGATGATGGCGAAACTCTTGCTCTTGTCGACGAAATCCACGGCGCCGAGCTTGAGCCCCTTCTCCTCGAAGATCGGCTGGTTCAGGCCGGTCAGGAAAATCACCGGGATGCCATGACCGGCGTTGCGCAGCTGCTCCAGTGTGGTGGGGCCATCCTGCACCGGCATCTGCCAGTCGAGCAGCAGAGCGGCCGAACGGTTGCCCTTGGCGAACCAGTCGATCAGCGCCGGGCCATTGTCGAAGGTGATGGCGCGGTAGCCGGCCTCGCGCAGATTGGCCGAAATCGTGTCGCGGAACAGGTCGTCGTCATCGACGACGGCAATCAGCAGGGCATCAGCGGCGGCTGGCATCGCGGGCGATCCTTGAGAGGCACTGGTCGACGGCGGCATGCGGCGCAGGCAGGCCATTGACCTCGTATTGCAGGGTATAGAAATCATTGCGGCTGGTGTCGAAATACAGATAGGCCGCCAGCCGGCAGTCGTCTTTGCCGAATTCCAGCACGCGCGCCGGCGGCGCCTCATGCTCGGCGGCCGGCGCTCCGAATTGCTGGATCAGCATGTCGCGATTGAGGCCCACCACCACGGGCGGTCGTGCCATCGGCTCTTGCGTGGCCGGCACCGGTGCGGCGGGTGCTGCAGGTTGCGCAGGTTTGCGTGTTGGCAGCGGTGCCGTTGCGCGCGGCGGCGCCGGCGCGTCCACCGGCGGCGGCGGTGCCGGCTCTTGCACGGGCGGCGGTGCCGGCGGCGATGCCAGCCGTGCCCATTCGCAGCCAGCCAGCAGGACCGGCAGCATCAGGACAGCCAGTGCGAAATATCGAAGGCTGCGATTCGGCATGCCCGAGACGATACGCAAGGCCGGCGGCGTGTAAAAGACACAATGAATCTCGAAATTCCAATATTTGAGCGGTTTCAATACAACTACCAATCTCAACGAAGTAAAGGCGATAGTAATTCCTGTGATAAACCTGTGATGTAAAGAGGGTATACTTGTGATGTCCGCAATAAAACCGGGACGCGCCCAAATACTCATTGCCGAATAAACTCCGATCGCCAATTGTTGGCGACGAAGCAAGGTCTCCCGCCTCCCCAGACCAATCGCCGGTAACCCGGCAAGCGGAAAACCTTGCAGCGCTAGAGACGGAGGATTCGATGAAAAAATCGACGATCGTCGCCCTGGCATTGACGGGTTTCGTTGCGATGGGCTGCAGCAACATGAACAACACGCAGCAGCGCGCTGTGTCCGGTGGCGCCATTGGTGCCGCGGCCGGTGCGGGTATCGGTTTACTGACCGGCCATACGGTCGCAGGCGCACTGATCGGTGCGGCTGCGGGCACGGCCGGTGGCCTGATCGTTGACTCCAATGAGAAGAGCAACGGTCGCAAGTAGATTGAGTTGATGAGTTGAGTTTAGCGGAGCGGCGCGTCATGCCTGCCTCAACCCCGTGGTGGAGCACCCCCTCCACTGCCGCGCCGCGGCCCGGTCGCCGACCCACCCTCGGCCTGGCCGCTGCCATCGTCGCCTCGGTGTTATCCGGGGCGACGATGGCTGATCCGCTAAAAACCTCGACAGGCGCATCGCCGATAAGCGGAACGCAGTCTGTCAGCAGCCGGAACACGGCTACCCCCTATGCCATGTATGGCGGACCCTATGGGATTGATCGCGGCATCTGCGAGCGCGGCAAACTCATGCGCGATGCCAGCCGCGACAGTGCCAGTCTGGGCCGCAACCTGCTGACCGGTACCTCGATCGGCCGCAGCATGGACCAGATCGACCAGGCCTGCGTGGCCCGCATCCTGGAATTTGCACCGGATCGCGCGGCGGTACGCTGGTATGGCGCCGCCAAAGCCGAATATGGCGGGCCCGCCTATGCCATCACCCCGCTGCGCACCTTTGAGCGCGACGGCAAGTTCTGCCGTGAATACCAAGCTCTTGCCACAATTGCCGGGCAGGATGAGCGGAGTTACGGCATGGCCTGCCGGATGACTGACGGGATCTGGCACAGCGCGGGCTGATGTCTGGCACAGCGCGGGCTGATACTGGCTTTGCCGCCGCCGTGATGATGGCGGGTGTGATTGAGGACACAAGATTACGAACACAGATTGGTCCTTGGCCCGCAGGATTGGCCCCTGTTAGACGTGATTCTGAATGATTTTTTCCGCGCCCGAAGAAAGACGGAGGCGACCGATATGCTGACCAATACCCTGCTGCTGTATATGACCCAGGAAGCCCTCGCCAAGGCGCGTGCGCGCCTGACCGCGCGCAAGAGCGAGACGACGACCGCCCGCGAGCCGCAGCTGCAGGCCTCGCATCCCGTCGCCTGGCAGCGCCATGAGGCGGCGAAGCCGCGCCCGGCCCTGCGCCACTGATACGCGCCAGGATCACGTCATGAAAAAGCCCGCCGGATGGCGGGCTTTTTTTTGGGCCGATGAGCAGCAACCTAGATCAGCACTTTGCGGATGCGGGCGGAGAGCAGGTCAACCGCGCTGACCAGCAGCACGATCATGATCATCACCGCGCAGGTCTGGTCGAAACGGAAACCGCGTATCACCTCCCACAACACCACGCCGATGCCGCCAGCGCCGACCATGCCGACCACCGAGGCGGAACGGACATTGGCCTCGAAACGATAGAGCGAGTACGACACCCAGAGCGGCATCACCTGCGGGATCACGCCGTAGACGATCTCCTCCAGCGCATTGGCGCCGGTGGCGCGGATGCCTTCCACCGGCTGCGGGTCGATCGCCTCAACAGCCTCGGAGAACAGCTTGGCCAGCGTGCCGGTGGTGTGCAGCCACAGGGCCAGCGCACCGGCGAACGGCCCGAGGCCGACCGCGACCACGAACAGCATTGCGAAAACCATTTCGTTGATCGAGCGCAGCGCATCCAGCACGCGCCGCACCGGCTGGTAAACCCAGACCGGTGCAATATTGGAAGCCGCCAGCAGGCTGAGCGGCACAGCGCAGATCACCGCCAGCACGGTGCCCCAGATAGCGATATGCAGCGTGACGATCAGTTCGTCCAGATAATACCGCCATTCATGGAAATCCGGCGGGAAGAAGTCGCCAAGAAAGGTCGCCATGTTGCCGGCATCGGTCACCAGCTTCAGCGGTGCGATCTCCGCGCCACGATACGACCACACCAGCATCGCCAGGATCAGGCCATACACCAGCAGGCGGCCCAGCGATGTCTTCGCCCCGGTCTTGGGCGGATGGATGGGGTATTCGCGGACGACAGCAGTGGTGGCAGACATGGTGATATCCTCAGGAAAACGGGAGCGGGGCGGCCGTGAAGACCGCCCCGTGGATTTTACGACCCGATCTGCTTGTTCAACTCCGCCAGCTTGGCCTCGATCTCGGCGATCTTCTTCGCCTTCTCGTCAGCAGCCATGTTGACATCGCCTTCCAGCTTCAGCTTGTCGCGGAACAGGGCGAGCTGGCGGATCGGCAGCAGTTGCTTGTTGCTCGACTCCTTGAACGGTGCCCATTGCAGGTCCTTCAGAACCTTCTGCTCGCCGGCCAGCTGCTCGGCGCTCTTGCCCGACTGCTGGGTACCGTAGCTGAGGAAAAAGGTCTTGATCTTTTTCTTGTCGGCATCAGACAGATCCTTGCGCCAGACGATCGGGTCGGACGGGATCAGCGGCGACTTCCACAGCACGCGAATCTGCGCGGCCTTGTCGGGTGCGGTTTTCTGCAGGCGATCCATGTTCTCGGTGTTGCCGGTGGCGACATCGACCTGCTTGTTGGCAACCGCCAGGGAATTCGTCTCATGGCCGCCGCTGGTCATGCGGGTGAAATGCTTGCGCGGATCGATATTGTTCTGGCCCCAGGCGTAGTAGCTCGGCACCAGGAAACCCGAGGTCGAATTCGGATCGCCGTTGCCGAAGCTGTACTTGCCCGGGGTCTTGAGCAGGTCTTCAAACGACTTGATCGGGCTGTCTTTATGCACCAGCAGCAGCGACCAGTAGCCCGGTGCGCCATCAGATGCGACCGTCTGCACAAAGACCTCGCCTTCGGCGCGATCGACCGCCTGCATGGCGGAGGCATTGCCATACCAAGCGATCTGCACCTTGTTGAAACGCATGCCTTCGATGATGCCGGCGTAATCAGGAGCGAAGAAGCCATTCACCTTCATGCCGAGCTGCTTTTCCATATCGGCCAGGAAAGGCTGCCAGATGGTTTTCAGATTTGAACTCGACTCGGTCGAGATGATGCCGAAATTCAGTTCTTTCAGGGTCTGGGCCTGTGCGGCAGAGGCGCCAGCCAGCGCCGCGACGGCGACGGCAGAGGCGAGGAAGGTGCGACGAAGCATGGTCAATCTCCCGATTGGTTTGCAAAAGAACGCGTGAAATTTCAGGCCAGCAGGCTCTGCAGGCGCGGCACCACGCGTGCGGTGCCTTCGATGAGCGGCTGGTTGTCGTCGGCCGGCTCCGGCAGCGTGGCCTCGGGCAGGTTGCCCTCGCCCAGCGTGCCGAAATCGAGATCGGTCTGCTCGCCGTAGATGCCGCGCAGCAGGGCTGCGGTGACCGCGGCGGCGGGGCCGTCATACATCACCTTGCCATCGCGCAGGGCGACGACACGGCGGCAGTATTTCAGGGCGAAATCGACCTGATGCAGCGAGACGACGACGGTGACCGCATCGGCGCGGTTGATATCGGCCAGCGCGGCCATCACACGGCGCGAAGATTCCGGATCGAGCGAGGCGATCGGCTCGTCGGCCAGGATCACGCGCGCCTGCTGCACCAGGGCGCGCGCGATGGCGGCGCGCTGCTGCTGGCCGCCCGAAAGCGTGGAGGCGCGCTGGAAAGCGCAGGGCGCGATGCCGACGCGGTCGAGTGCAGCCACGGCGATGCGGCGCTGGTCGTCGGTGAACAGCTTCAGCATGGTGCGCCACAGCGGCATGCGGCCCAGATTGCCGGCCAGCACATTGGTCAGCACCGACATGCGGCCGACCAGGTTGAACTGCTGGAAGATGAAGCCGATGCCGGCGCGGGTTTCGCGGATGCCCTTGCCGATGCGGCCGGCGGCCTGCACCATGCGGCCATCCACGGCAATCTGCGACTTGTCATCGCGGTCGCCCGGCATCAGGCCGGCGATATGGCGCAGCAGGGTGGACTTGCCCGAACCCGAGGCTCCGATCAGGGCAACGATCTCACCCGGCTGGATGGTAAGACTGACGTTATCGAGCGCGCGCTTGCCCGTCTTGAAAGTTTTCGATAGATGGGCGATCTCGATGGCGGCGCGCATGCGATTCCCCTCTGTTTCCGCGATACGGAAGGGCCTATAGCAACGCCAGATGACAGTTCGATTGCGGTTCCGCGACGGCGGGGTGAAATCCCCGGCGCGTTAACCGGATATCAGGTTACCCACAGGACCACCTGCACATTCATCTAGGACAGCATGGCGCCCCGTTTCGCTCTGTATACCGCCCCGCCGGCAGACCACCCGCTGCACCGCTTTGCCGCCCAGTGGCTGGGCTGGGACCCGGAGACCGGCGAAACCCCGCCGCCGCAGCCCGCCGCCGGCCTGCCGGCCGCGCGCATTGCCGCGCTGACCGCCGACCCGCGGCAATACGGTTTCCACGGCACACTGAAGCCGCCGTTCTATCTGGCGGACGGTTTTGACGAGGCCCAGCTGATCATGGCGCTGGAGCGCTTCGCTGAGAGCCGCGAGCCGCTGCACGTACCGCTGAAGATGGCTGCACTGGGCAGCTTCCTGGCCCTGCGCCCCGCCACGCCGATGCCGGCGCTGGACCAGCTCGCCGCCGATTGCGTCCGCGACTTCGACCGCTTCCGCGCACCGCCATCGGAACAGGAGCTGGCCCGCCGCCGCGCCGCCGGCCTGAGTGAGCGGCAGGAGCAGTATCTGCGCGACTGGGGCTATCCTTACGTGCTGGAGGAATTCCGCCTGCATTTCACGCTGACCGGCCGGATCGCAGACGAGGCCGAGCGCGCCGCCGTGCTGGCGCATCTGACCGAACAGACGGCCGCCTTCACCCGCCGGGATGTCGAACTGGACGATCTCTGCCTCTTCGTGCAGGGCGAGCCGGGCGCACCGTTCCGCATCGCCGGGCGCTACGCGTTCGGCGGCTAGCCGCGCACACTCTCGACAATCAGCCGAATGCCGAGAGCGGCCATCACCCCGCCGGCCATCCGGTCGAGCCAGCCCTTGGCGCCCAGATAGGCCCGACGCGGCCCGCCGGCCGAAAAGGCCGTGGCCACCAGGGCATACCAGCCGAATTCAACACAGAAGATCGCCGCCGGAAGCGTGAGCGCCAGCCAGAGCGGCATCTCCTGCGGCAGCAGGGCCGCAAAAATACCGGCATAGACCACGGCAGTTTTCGGATTGCTCAGCTGGGTGAACAGCCCGACCAGCACGGCACGGCCGAAACCGGCACCGGCTGTTGCACCCGATGTATCGACCGTGAGCGGTTCGCTGGCGCCGCGCCACAGGCGCCAGGCCAGATAGAGCAGATACAGGCCGCCGGCGATCTTGAGGCCAAGATAGAGCCAGGCCACCTGCGCCAGCAGTGCGATCAGGCCGAGCAAAGCCAGGCTGGCAAAGGTGAGCCCGCCGAGTCCCATGCCCAGCGCAGTGCCCAGGCCGGCGCGACGTGAGCCGGCAATGGCGGTACGCGCCACCAGCACGAAGCTGGGCCCGGGGCTGATCGCGCCGAGCGCGATGGCGACAATGATGCTGAACAGCGGCAGCAGGGTATCCATGGCGGGCTCCGGAGGCGGGAAGCCCAGTATGCCGGATCAGCCGCACTTTTCCAGCAGGCCGACAAAAGCGGCGATGCCCTCGGCCAGCGGGCCATCGTTGTTCAGCTGCACCACATCGGGGCCATCCAGCCGGTAGGCTGCCGCGCGCTGCAGCCGCTCCTCGATCTCGTCAGCCGTTTCGCGGCCGCGCGCCTGCAGGCGTTTGCGCAGCACATCGGGCGAGGCATTGATTGCCAGCACCAGCAGGCCTGGATATTTCAGCCGTGCCGCGTCGATCACCGCGCGCGACACATTCACCACCACCTGCCGGCCGGCGGCCAGATCCGCATCGATGCTGGCCGGAATGCCATAATGCAGGCCATGGGCCGGCCAGTGCAGGGCGAAATCGCCGCGCGCCGCCATGGCGGCAAAATCAGCCTCGGAGACCGCGATATAATCTTCACCGCCCAGGCCGGGCGCGCGCGTCACCACCCGGCGCGGAAAAACGATATCCGCGCGGTCGCGCAAAGCGGCATGCGCACCGTCCAGCAGGCTGTCCTTGCCGACGCCGCTCGGTCCCGTCACCAGAACCAGGCGACCTTGCGATACGGTCATCGGATCAGGCAGCGCCCTTCAGCGCGGCAGCCACAATCGGCCGGTAATGGGCCAGATCCGGCGTTTTCAGATTGGGCGTCTTCGCCGCATCGTCCCAGCGCCGCAGCAATACCGCATCGGCAGCGAAAGGCTGGGCGATAAAGCCGGCAGCCTCGGCCTCGCTGTAGATGCCGCCCTGGACTTCCAGGCTGGTCTTCGAGGCCGGCGACAGCCCGGCCCAGTAATGCGCCTCGGCCTGGCAGAGATAACGCTTGGCATCGACATGCAGGCGCACCGGCGCCACCACGGCAGGCGGGAAATACCGTTCCAGCCAGTCGGCGGCCAGATGCTCATGCCCGGCATCGATACCACGTTCGGCAGCGCCCTCGTCGCCATCGCCCACCAGGTGGCCGATGTCATGCAGCAGCGATGCCGTGATCAGTTCCGGCGTCGAACCCATGCGCTCGGCATGCATGGCGCATTGCAGGGCATGCTCCAGCTGGCTGACAGCCTCCATGCCGTAACGGTCGGCACCGGCCTTTTCCAGCAACACGATGATCTGGTCGACGATCTGCATGGTGAGCAACCTACATCACCCGCCGGCCGCCGCGCCATACGGCGCGTACCACCGGGGTATTGTCGATCATGGCGACGCGCAGCAGGTCGGCACGCTTGCCGGTCTCGATGGCGCCACGGTCGGTCAGGCCGACCGCATCGGCCGGATTGGCCGAGACCATGGCAATCGCCTGCGGCAGGCTGATCTGCGGCACCTGCTCGGGTACCAGGAAGGCCGACTGCAGCATGCTGCTCGGCACGTAATCCGACGAGATGATGTCCAGCTCGCCGGCCTCGGCCAGCGACCGCGCCGAGATGTTGCCCGAATGCGAGCCGCCGCGCACCACGTTGGGTCCGCCCATCATCACCTTCATGCCATGCTCGCGCGACAGCTTGGCCGCCTCATGGGTGGTGGGGAATTCCGCCACCACCATGCCATCGGCCGCCGCCTCGGCGACATGCTCGGCGGTGGCATCGTCATGGCTGGCCAGCGGCAACCCCTTGGCCCGGCACAGCTCGACCACCGCACGGCGGTTGCGCTCGCCGTTGGCGGCGGCATTGGTGATCTGCTCATGCATGAACTTGTCCATCGCCTCGTCCGAAAGGCCGAACTTGCCCTGGTAATACTGGCGATACTTCTCGGGCTTGACGAACTGCCGCTGGCCCGGCGTGTGATCCATGATCGAAACCAGCTTGAGCCAGCTCAAATTCGACATCGGCTCGACCAGGCCCATCAGATCCTTGAACGACACTTCGCAGCGCAGATGCAGCAGATGCTCGGCGCGCAGCATGCCGTCCTTCTGGGAACTCTCGATGGCGGCGATCATCTCGCGCAGGATTTCCATGCGCACGGCGCCGTCGCGCACATCGCCGACCGCCACCGCATCCATCACCGTGGTGATGCCGGCCGCCGCCACCTGGGCATCGTGGTTGATCACCGCCAGCTTGGCCGGCCAGCGCACGCCCGGCCGCGGGGCGAAATGCTTTTCCAGATTGTCGGTATGCAGCTCCACCAGGCCGGGCAGCAGGTAGTCGCCGTTGAAATCCTCGATGCCGCCGACAGCCGAGGGGCCGGTGGAAATATCGGCAATCACGCCCTCGCGCGCCAGCAGGCTGCCGGCGGCGATTTCATCCTTGCGCCCGACGATACGGGCATTGGTCACAACAAGATCGGCAGTCATGCCGCAACTCCATGGCTTTGCAAAGGCAACAGGCGGGTGGTGATGGCGGCGCGGGTATCGGCATCATGCACGATGGCCACGATGGCTGTCCCGCGCTGCCGTGCATCATCTATGAGGTTTATGACAATTTTGCGGTTCGCCTCGTCCAGCGAGGCGGTCGGCTCGTCCAGCAGCAGGATCGGATAATCGGCGCAGAAGCCGCGCGCGATGTTGATGCGCTGCTGCTCGCCACCCGAAAAGGTCGCCGGCGGCAGATCCCACATCTTCTCGGCGATCTGCAGCCGGGTCAGCAGTTCGGCCGCGCGGGCGCGCGAGGCGTCCAGTCCGGCGCCGCGCGCCAGCAGCGGCTCGGCCACGATATCCAGCGTCGGCACGCGCGGGATCACGCGCAGGAACTGCGTGACATAGCCCAGCGTGCGCTTGCGGATATCCAGCACCACGCGCGGCTGGGCATTCACGATATCCACCATCTCGCCGTCATGGCGGATCAGGATGCGGCCCGCCTGCGGCCGATAGTTGCCATAGATCGAGCGCAGCAGGGTGGATTTTCCGGCGCCCGAAGGCCCGTGCAACGTAACGCATTCACCGGTTTCGACACTGAAGCCGGTGTTGCGCAACACCGGCAGGGCGATGCCGCCGCGCAGATGCAGGGTGAAGGTCTTGTCGAGATTTTCGACGCGGATCATGTCCATGACAGCCTCACACGCTCAGCACGGAGGAGACCAGCAGCTGGGTATAGGCATGCTGCGGATCATCGAGCAACTGGTCGGTCAGGCCGGCCTCCACCACCTGGCCGCGCCGCATCACCATCAGGCGATGCGCCAGCAGGCGGGCGACGCCCAGATCATGTGTCACCACGATGCAGGCGACGTTATGCTCCTGCACCAGCCGGCGGATCAGGTCGAGCAGGCGCGCCTGCACCGACACATCCAGTCCGCCGGTCGGCTCGTCCATCAGCACGATGCGCGGCCGCGTCACCAGGTTGCGGGCGATCTGCAGGCGCTGCTGCATGCCGCCAGAAAAAGTCCGCGGCAGGTCGTCGATGCGTTCGGGCGCGATCTCGACGGCCTGCAGCCAGTCCAGCGCCGTGTCGCGCAGCGTGCCGTAATGCTTGTCGCCCAGCGCCATCAGCCGCTCGCCGATATTGGCGCCGGCCGAGAAGGTCATGCGCAGGCCGTCGCGGGCATGCTGCTGCACGAAGCCCCATTCGGTGCGCATCAGGTGGCGGCGCTGCGCCTCCGAGGCCGAGGCCAGGTCGACAATGCGGTCATCGCCGGCGCGATACAGCACCTTGCCGCTATCGACCGTGAGCCGGCCGGCAATGGCATTCAGCAGCGTCGACTTGCCCGAACCGGACTCGCCGACGATGCCCAGCACCTCACCGGGCCACAACTCGAACGATACGTCGCGGCAGGCCATCTGGCGGCCGAAGCTCTTGTTCAGGGTCTCGACACTGAGCAGGGGCGTCTGATCGAGGTTCATTCCGCTGCCTCATCCTTGTAGGGCGCGCTCATGCGGCCGGTATGACCCGCCTCGCGGCGCTCGCCGCAATAGTCGGTATCGGAGCAGACGAACATGCGGCCGCCCTTGTCGTCGAGAATCACTTCATCCAGGAAGCTGTCATGGGCGCCGCACAGCGCGCAGTCTTCCGGCCAGCGTTCGATCTCGAAGGGGTGATCCTCGAAATCGAGCGGCTTGACCTCCGTGTAGGGCGGCACGGCATAGATGCGCTTTTCGCGGCCGGCGCCGAACAATTGCAGGGCGGCATTCATATGCAGCTTTGGCGTATCGAATTTCGGGATCGGCGAGCAGCGCATCAGGTAGCGGCCGTTCACCAGAACCGGGTAGTCGTAGGCCGTGGAGATATGGCCATGCTGGGCGATATCCTCATACAGCTTCACATGCATGACGCCATATTCGCTCAGGGCATGCATCTTGCGCGTCTCGGTCTCGCGCGGCTCGAGCCAGCGCAGGGGTTCCGGGATCGGCACCTGGTAGACCAGGATCTGGCCTTCCGACAGCGGCGTCTCCGGCACCCGGTGGCGGGTCTGGATCAGAGTCGCCTCACGGGTCTTCTCGGTGGTGGCGACATTGGTCATGCGCACGAAGAAACGGCGGATCGACACGGCATTCGTCGTGTCATCGGCGCCCTGGTCGATCACCTTCAGCACATCCTTGGCACCGATCACGGCGGCCGTCACCTGCATGCCGCCGGTGCCCCAGCCATAGGGCAGCGGCATCTCGCGGCTGCCGAACGGCACCTGGTAGCCCGGAATCGCCACCGCTTTCAGGATCGCGCGGCGCAGCATGCGCTTGGTCTGCTCGTCCAGGAAGCCGAAGTTGTAGCCGGCCAAAGTAGCAGTCACCTGGGTGGCGCCGGTCTGATACTGCGTGTTCATTGTGCGGCCTCCGCCAGTTCGGCCTGTTGCTCGTTGGCGGCCGCGATCTCGGCCCGCATGGTGCGCACCAGGGTCAGCTCGGCCTGGAAATCAACGTGATGCGGCAGTTTCAGATGCTGCACGAAGCCCGAGGCCTCGACGTTATCGGCGTGGTAGAGCACGAATTCGGCATCCTGCGCCGGCGCGGTGATATCCTCGCCCAGTTCCTCGGCGCGCAGCGCGCGGTCGACCAGCGACATCGCCATCGCCTTGCGCTCGGAATAGCCAAAGGCCAGGCCATAGCCGCGGGTGAATTTCGGCGCCTCGGTTTTCGAACCCTTGAACTGGTTGATCATCTGGCATTCGGTGACGGTGATGTCGCCGATATCGACGGCAAAGCCCAGCTCCGGGATATCGATCTCGACACCCACTTCGCCGGAGCGGATCTCGCCCACGAAGGGATGCGACTTGGCATAGCCGCGCTGGGTGGAATAGCCCAGCGCCAGCAGATAGCCCTCGTCGGCGCGCGCCAGCGTCTGCAGGCGCACGTCACGGCCGGCGGGGAACATCAGCGGCTCGCGCGTCAGGTCGCCGACCGGCGCCGCCTCGGCATCGGGCAGCTCGCGTTCGATCAGCCCCTCGGCATTGAGCAGGTCGACCACCTGCGGCAGATGCGCGGCCAATGCGCCACGGCCTTCGGCCGGCGGCACGGCGCCGCCGGCTTCCAGCGCGAAATCGAGCAGGCGATGGGTGTAGTCAAAGGTCGGCCCGAGCAGCTGGCCGCCCGGCAGATCCTTGAAGCAGGAGGAGATGCGGCGCGACACCTGCATGCTGCCGGTATCGATCGGCCGCGACACGGCGAGGCGCGGCAAGGTCGTGCGATAGGCGCGCAGCAGGAAGATCGCCTCCACCTGGTCGCCGCGCGCCTGTTTCAGCGCCAGGGCGGCAAGATCGGGGTCATAGACCGAACCCTCGGTCATCACGCGGTCTACACTGAAGCTCAGCTGCTCGCGGATCTGTGCCACGCTCAGTTCCGGTACGCCCGGATCGCCGCGGCGATCCTCGGCCAGCAGCTGATGCGCATTGCCGATGGCGGCCTCGCCGCCTTTGACTGCCACATACATGTCAGGCTCCTTCGAAGGCGATAACGGTGCTGCGCGGCAGCGCCAGCAGATCGCGGCCGCAGCCGAGATAGAGATCGAGGCCGCGCGGGAATTCAGGGGCCAGCGCTGCACGCTGTTTCCAGATCGCGTCGCCCAGGCCACAGAGCGGCATCGACACGCTCTCCTTGATTCCTGGCCCGCGCCAGGTCATCGCGGTGGGGCCGGTCAGGTCCGGCACCTGAATGAACACCGTCGCGCCGCGTTCCGGCGCTTCATCGGTGCCGAACGAGAACGCATCCAGCGCCGGCATCTGCGCGCCATCCAGCATCACGAAGGCCGCTTCCAGCGGGGTTGCCGCCAGTGGCGCACCGCTGTGGAAACGCAGCCAGGTTTTCACCGCATCGGTATCGAAGCCCGGCCCGAGCCAGACCGGCGTGTCGAGATCGGCCAGCGTGAGCAGCGCGGCCGCCAGTGCTGGCGCCAGGCCGTCGGGATGGCCCGCCTCGGTCTCCACCGTCACCACGCGGCCGGGTCGCGCCATGGCATCGAGAAGCGCACGGAAGGCCTGCTGGCTCTGCTGCACCGGATCGTCGAAGCCCGCGGCGGGCGCCATCTGTGTCATCGTCGTCATGCTCAATCCTCCCCGCGCACCAGGGTGAAGAAATCGACCTTGGTGGCGGCCACCTTGGCCGCGCGCTGCTGGCGTTTCGCTGCCAGATCCTGCTCCACCGGAGCGATGAGCAGCTGTTCGATCCGTTCGGCGCCGGCGGCGTCCTGGCTCAGCGCATCGAACACTGCCACCAGTTCGGCGCGGCGCTGGTCGCGGCCCTGCACATAGCCCACGCCCATCACACTGCTGCCGTCCAGCGCGATCACGCAGCGCGACAGCGTCATCTCACCCAGATTGAAACGCTGCCCGGCGCCGCCGGCGCGGGCCCGCACCATGGCCAGGCCGGTTTCGGGCTGCTTCAGCCGGCGCCAGCTGGGCGGGCTGGGCAGGGCGGCAAAGGCGGCCTCCAGCGTGGCGCGGTCGGCGCGGGCCAGCAGCCGCAGGCGGCGTTGCCGGGCCTGGACGACCGGATCGGCACTGGCCGGGTCGGCGGAAACATGAAGCGGGGCGCTCATACAGACCTCTTGCGCAATGGTCTAAATTTGTCTAGACATCTACACATTCAATACCCCGCCGGCGCGGCATCAGCAAGCCATGCTTTGGCGAATCTTTTATGACGGAGCGTCCGATGGCGGTATCAGGAGCGGAAGACAGGAGCGGGCGCGGCCCGATTGAACGGGGTGCCGGCATGGCGGTGTGGCGCCAGATCGCCTCTGCGATGGAGCAGGCGATCCGCCGTGGCGATTACAAGCCGGGCATCCAGCTGCCGACCGAGAAACAGCTGGCCGACAGTTTCGGCGTCAACCGCCATACCGTGCGCCAGGCGATGAACCGGCTGGCCGAGACCGGGCTGGTCAGCATCGAGCAAGGCCGCGGCATGTTCGTCGCCGAGGGGTCGCTGGATTACCGCATCGGCGCGCGCACGCGCTTCACCGAAAACCTGCTGACCCGGCAGAAAAAGCCGATGCGCGAGCTGATCTCGGCCGACCAGATTCCGGCCCCGGCGGAGATCGCCCGCGCGCTCGGCATCCCGACCGGGGCGCCGTTATGGCAGATCGAAACCCGCAACCATGCCGATGACCGCGCAGTCAGCATGAGCAGCCACTGCTTCAGCGTCGAGCGCTTCCCCGACATGCCCGAGCTGTTCCGCCGCGCCGGCTCGATCACCGGCGCGCTCAAGCTGGCCGGGGTGGCCGACTATACGCGGCGCACCACGCGGATCGCGGCGAAACTGATCGCCGCCGGCGATGCGCGCCTGCTCGACCTGCCGCGCACCCGCCCGGTGCTGATCAGCGAGACCGTGAATGTGGACGAGCGCGGCCGGCCGGTGGAATTCGTGCGCGCGCGCTTTGCCGCCGACCATGTGACACTCAGCATCGAGCATCTGGAATAAGTCAGTCGCTGCCCAGCCGGCCCAGCACGCGATAACCCTGCCGTGCCACCACGATCACCTCGCCGCTGCCCGGATAGATGCCGGTGAGCGCCGTGATGTTGACCTGGTGCGTTACCAGCACGGCGGGCTGGCCGGCAGGCAGGCTCTCGATCAATGCGCGCAAGGCCGCGGTCTGCGTGCTGGCGGCCTGCGGCGAGCCGAAAAAGGAATTCAGCACCGGCGCATCCCGCACCGGGCCCAGGCCAAGGGCGGCGGCGGTGTCGCGGCAGCGGCACCACTGGCTGCTGCGGGTCTCGGCATTGGCGATGCCGTTGGCGCGGAACAGCGCGCCGAGCCGCGCGGCCTGGGCGCGGCCGGCCGGCGACAGGTTGCGCTGGGTGGCGCAGGCCTCCAGGCGGAAGCCAGGCGGATCGCCGGTGCCCGGCGCCTCGGCATGGCGCAGCAGCGCCACCGCCTCGCCGCTGCGCAGGGCCTGCCACAGGGCCGGTTCCGCCATCGCCGTGCCACCGACACAGCACAGCCACAAACCGATGGCAATCTGGAAGAGTCGCATTCCCGCCCTCGCCGCATCTGGGGTTGGCTCTAGATGATAGGGCGCAGGCGATACCGGACGAGGGACTGGGCATGGATTTGCCGGTTGCCGAAACACTGAAGCAGATTCTGAACGGCGCCTGCACGGCGCCGGCTGGCATCGCCACGCGGCTCGACCGGCTGTTCCAGTCGCTGCAGCAGGGCACGTCCACCCAGCCGGCCCATGAGATCGAGGATGAAATCTGGGCGATCTGGACCAGCCATGCCGATCCTGCGCTGGAGGCGCGTCTGCAGCGCGCGATTTCAGGCATTGCCCGCCGACGCTTCGCCGAGGCCGAGCAGGTGCTGGACGAGCTGGTGCGCGCCGCGCCGCACTGGGCCGAGGCCTGGAACAAGCGCGCCACGCTGCTGTATCTGCAGCAGCGCGATGCCGAGAGCATTGCCGATATCCGCGCCACCCTGCAGCTCGAGCCGCGCCATTTCGGCGCCATCTGCGGCTTCGGCCAGATCTGCCTGCGCCATGGCGAAACGGCGGCGGCGGTCAGCGCCTTTGGCGCCGCCCTGCAGCTCAATCCGCATCTGGACAGCGTGCGGGCCATGCTGGGCGAGCTGGAACCGCCACCGCCCACCCGTCTGAACTGAGGCCCGCCTCGACTGACCGGCCAGATTGCATAGCCGACAGCCCTACTCGCCAGCTTGCCGCAATGGCGGGAAACCAGTATTTCTGCGGCGCAATGATGGACCAGCCATGAGCGACCTCCCCGACCGGACCGCCATCGACGCGATGCGTGACGGCCTGCTGACCGGCAATCTCGCGCCGCTCGCCGCGCCTTTCCTGCGCCATGGCCTGCAGCCGCCGGTCGTGCAGTGGAACCCGCGCGCCGAAGACCTGCCCACCACGCAACTGCCCTTCGTGCTGAATCTCTGGCTGTCATTGCGCGACGCCGAGGGCCGCGTGACGCCGGAGCAGATCGATCCATTCAAGCTCAAGCCGGCGCTGGGCTACATCCTGCTGATCGACGTGCTGGATGACGGCGAGGATTTCCGCTACCGCCTCTATGGCAGCGAGGTGGCCCGCGTCGCCGGCTTCGACATGACCGGCAAGCGCACCTCTGAAATCGTCACCGGCTCGCTGGCCAGCACCTTCTACATCGCCGGCTACCGCGCCCTGCTGCGCCGCCCGATGCCGCTGTTCACCTGGCATGAAATGCCGATGCAGATCACCATCAACAGCTGGGACCGCATCGTACTGCCGCTGAGCGATGCACAGGGTCGCATCACCCGCATCCTCACCTGCAACATGCCGGGCGAACCGCTGCTCCTGCATGCCAAGGATGCACGCCGGCAGCAGGTCTGAGCCGCGCTGCGCGGTAAAATTGTACACAATCCGGATTGACGATTCTGCCCGGGCTCGGTAGGGCTTGGTCTTTGCCGCGCCGCAACATCGGCGCGGCGCCCGGGGGACGGACGGCATGATCGATCTGGCAATGGAATGGCTCAATCTGGTGCTGCGCTGGATGCACCTGATTTTCGGCATCGCCTGGATCGGCTCCTCCTTCTTCTTCGTCTGGCTCGACAATTCGCTGCGCAAGGGTGTCGACCAGCAGCAGGGCGTGCTGGGTCAGGCCTGGCTGATCCATGGCGGCGGCTTCTATTTCACCGAGAAATACTCGGTCGCGCCGCCGCAGCTGCCGGCCGAACTGCACTGGTTCAAATACGAAGCCTATTTCACCTGGCTGAGCGGTTTCTTCCTGATGGGCGCGCTGTATTACGTCAGCGCCGATCTCTACCTGATCGATGCCAAGGTGCTGCCGCTCGGCCGCTGGGAAGCCATCGGCTTCAGCCTGGTCTCGCTGGTGCTGGGCTGGATCGCCTATGACCTGCTGTGCCGGTCGCCGCTCGGCAACAACGATGCAGCACTCGCCAGCGTCGGCTTCGTGCTGCTGGTGGCCGCCGCCTGGGGCTATACGCAGGTTTTCTCCGCCCGCGCCGCCTATCTGCATGTCGGCGCCCTGATCGGCACCATCATGGCCGCCAATGTGGCGATGAACATCATCCCCAACCAGCGCAAGGCGGTGGCCGAGATGCTGGCCGGGCAGGTGCCCGACCCCAGTTACGGAAAACAGGCCAAGCAGCGTTCGCTGCACAACAACTACCTGACCCTGCCGGTGCTGTTTGCCATGATCAGCAACCATTACCCGGTCACCTACGGCCATCCCTATGGCTGGGCGATCCTTGCCGTGGTGATGATCATCGGCGGGCTGGTGCGGCATTTCTTCAACCTGAAGAACCAGAGCCGCGGCATCCGCTATGAATATCTTGGCGTCGCTTTCGCGCTCACCGTTGGGCTGGTCTTCTTCACCCACTGGGATCCGCGCCGCGCCACTCTGGCCGAGGGCGTCACCATCGAGGATGTGCAGCGCGTGGTCGCCGCCCGCTGCACCACCTGCCATGCCGCCAAGCCGACCTTCGACGGCATCACCGAGGCACCGAAAGGCGTGATGCTGGAAAGCCCGGCGCAGATCCGCCGCTTCGCATCGCTGATCAATCAGCAGGCGGTGCGCACCGAGACCATGCCGCCGGGCAACGCCACTGAGATGACGGATGAGGAACGCCAGATTCTCGCCGCCTGGATCGCGGCGGGTGCTCCCCTCAATTGAGGGGAGCACCTCTTTAGCATGAAGGACTGGGCGCCACTGAAGTGAGGAAACTTACGGCAGTGCCTTCAGCCAGCCGGTGATGGCGGCGACCACGTCCTGGTCGAGGCCGGCGAAGCCGTGATGGCCGGCGGCCTCGCATTCCTCACCCTTCTTGTCGGCCTGGCCGCCTTTCAGCATCATGATGTCGACACGCGGCGCCGCGGTCAGCAGCGCCTTGAACTGTGCCGTGGCGCTGGCCGGCGTGTAGATGCAGGCATCGTTCTCATGCGCCATCAGCAGAACCGGCATGGTGATCGAATCGGATTTGACCATGCGCTGTACCGACGGCTGCCGCGCGTCGGTCTGCATCAGCATCCCTGAGGTGATGACGATGGCATCGGGCTTCTGCGCACCCGACAGCCGCGCAGCAGCATTGGCAACACTCAAGGCGCCACGGCTGGTGCCGACCAGGTAGACTTTGGGATGAAAAAACCGCAATGACTCGATCAAAAGTCCAATATCAGCGGCATGCTCGGCACTCCAGCGATAGCCGTTGCGCACCCCATCGGCACCTTCCTTGAAATCATCAGGCACATCGGGTGTCGCGGCCATAAATCCAGCAGCCACATAATCTATCCGCGTTCGTATCAGCTGGTTTCCCGTAAGTTTTCTGATCCGACCGTTTCCATCAATATCCAAGCGGCCACTTCCACCGGCCATCAAAACAACCACCCCACGGGCAGGCTGAACTGCCTGGGCGATATACGTTGTCATGACCGAGTTGCGGACCGGCAGATTCTGTATGAGATCCTGCGTGGCATGGGCCGGACAGGTGATGAGCAGCAGCAGGGCGATCAGGCCAGCGCGCATCGCGTCCTCCTCAGTACGGCACCTTGTCGGGCTTGTCGGCCCATTCGCGGAACACCTCCAGCGCCTCGTCGCGCAGGATCTGTTCGCAGACCAGTGACCGGCGCTCGCGCGGCAGCGCCAGTTGGCGATACAGAAACGCATCGTCGAAATTGATCGCCGCCGCATCGGCCTGTTCATTGGCGTAATAGACCTTGTCGATGCGCGCCCAGTAGGTGGCAGCCAGGCACATCGGGCAGGGTTCGCAGCTGGTATAGAGCACCGTGCCGCGCAGATCGAAGCGCGCCAGCCGCGTGCAGGCATCGCGGATCGCCGTCACCTCGGCATGGGCGGTGGGGTCATTGGTGGAGGTCACCTTGTTCCAGCCCTCGCCCACCACCTTGCCATCGGCCACGATCACCGCGCCGAAGGGGCCGCCGGCCCCGGCGCTCATATGCAGGCGGCTGAGCGCGATGGCCTGGCGCATGAAGGTGGCATGATCGGACATCGGACCCTCCTGCGGTTACGACCCGCGATATGTCGAATAGCTCCAGGGCGAGGCCAGCAGCGGCACATGGTAATGCCCGTCGGCCTCCGCCATGCCGAAGCGCAGCGGCACGGTATCGAGGAAACCCGGACTGGGCAGTGTGATGCCAAGGCTGCGGAAATACGCGCCGATATGGAACACCAGTTCATACTGCCCGGGTTTATAGGTTTCCCTGGCCAGCAGCGGCGCATCGGTGCGGCCATCGCCATTGGTGGTGACGGTCTTCACCAGACGGCGCGCATCGCCATCCAGCGCGTAAAGCTCGATGGTCACGCCGGCAGCCGGCCTGCCATGCATGGTATCCAGCACATGGGTGCTCAGGCGGGCCATTCGCGTCTCCTCAAGCCTGCAGCAGCGCTTCGAGGCGGATGCGGGCGATCTTGCCCACCTCGCTCAGCGCCGCGGTCAGTTCAATCTCGCGCGGATTGCTCACCCGCGCCTCGAAAGCCTCAAAAATCTGGCGCTTGCTGCGCAGCTTCACCGCGATGATGAAGGGAAAGCCGTGACGCTCCAGATAGGCGGCATTGAGCGTGACGATCCGTGCCTTCTCTTCCGCACTCAGGCGGGTCAGGCCGACGCTGTCCTGCTCGCTGGTGGAATGCGCCGTCAGCGTGCCGGCATCGGCCTCCTTGCCGGCCAGTTGCGGATGCGCGCGCAGCAGCACCAGCTTTTCGGGCTCACTGGCAGCCCACATCGCCGCCACCATGGCGCCATGCAAACTGTCGAGGCTGCCGAACGGGCGCTTTGGCACCGCGCGCTCCGGCACCCAGGGCGAATGCTCGAAAATGCCGCTTAAGCTGGCGACGAAATCGGTCGCGCCCATGCGGTTGAGATCGGCAAGACTCAGTGTGACAGACTGCATGCGGCCTCCGGCGGGTGACCGGTTCTGTATAGCCTATCCGGCGCGACGGGGGAAATGCTGGCGCAGGCCGCGCCACAGCGCGGTGGCCTCGGCGCCGCCGGCATCGCGCGCATCGGGCCGCACGGCGGTATGCACCATCACCAGACGGCGCTGCGGATCGACGAAGATGGTCTGGCCGCGCACGCCCAGCAGCGCGAAGCTGCCGTCATTCTCGGGGAAGACCCAGGTCTGGAAACCATAGCCGAACCAGCGGCCGGTCTGCGTGCTGGTGAAATGCGCCCGCGTCATCTCGCGCAGCCAGTCGGCCGGGATCACCTGTTGCGTGCCGACCTTGCCGCCATTGGCCAGCAACATGCCGAGCCGCGCATAATCGCGCAGCACGGCGCTGAAATTGGCATAGGTGGTTTCCTGGCCGGTGCGGTCGATCACCCAGCTGGCATCGGCCTCGGCGCCGATCGGCTGCCAGATGCGCTCCGACAGATAGTCGGCAATCGGACGTTTCAGCGCCCCGGTCAGCACCAGGCCCAGCACCTGGGTTTCCGATGAGGCATAATACCAGCGCGCGCCCGGTACCGCCTCGCGCGTATCGAACTGCTTGACTGCGCCGGCGCCGCCGGGACCGAACAGCATGGCGCGCGACAGTTTCACGGTGTCGTCGCGGCCATCGTAATCCTCGCGGAACCGCACGCCGGACGACATGGTGAGCAGATGGCGGATCGGCGTGCGGCCATATTCGCTGCCGGCCAGCGCCGGCGCATAGCGTTCGGCCGCATCCTCGATCGAGGCAATCGCGCCATCGGCGACCGCCAGGCCGACCAGGATGGCGCAGATCGTCTTGGCCATCGAGAACGACACCATGCGATGCGCATCGCTGCGGGCATACTGATAGCGCTCGACATGAATGGTGTCGTCCACCGCCACCAGCAGGCCGGTGGCGGGATTGCGCGCCAGATAGCCATCGATATCGTAGCGCCCGCCGCCGCGCATCGGCGGAGCAGAGTATTGCAGCGCCGGTTCGGCCGCGGCTCGCCGCCAGGGCCGCGGCGCCGGCGCACGCGACACCACGCGGGCGCTGAAGATCTCGTCCAGCCGCGAGAAGCCGTCGACGCTGTAGACCGGCTGCCACCAGGTGGCCGGCGTGGCGCGCGGATACTGACCGGCATTGTTGGTGTAGCGGTCCAGATCGGGGCCGCCGGGATTGCTGCGGATGCCCGGCGCAGATGCGGCCGCCTGTGGCGCCTTCATGCTGCCGCTCGGCACGCAGCCGCCCAGCGCCAGCAGCGGCAGGACGGCGAGCAGCAGGGCGGCGCGCGGGCTCATGGGATCAGCGGGTCATAGGATCAGGATGGCGCGGAAGTCGTTCACGTTGGTCAGGGTCGGCCCGGTCATGATCAGGCTGCCGGCGGCCTGGAAGAAACCGTAGC
>NZ_CALRUC010000022.1:0-44051 GCF_943371255.1 Ferrovibrio terrae
CGCCATGGCATGGGGTGGCTGGTGTTTGCCAGCCTGGTCGCTCTGGTCATTGCCGCGCCGATTTTCGCCATTCTGGTCAACCTCGCCCAGCCGGCGCCGGAAGTCTGGCAGCACCTGATTTCCACCGTGCTGCCCGAGATGCTGCTCAACACGGTTCTATTGATGATCGGGGTCGGGCTGGGTGCCATGGCGGTCGGCACGGGCTGTGCCTGGCTGGTCACCATGACCGAGTTCCCCGGGCGGCGTTTCCTGTCCTGGGCGCTGTTCCTGCCGCTGGCGATGCCGGCCTATGTTAGCGCTTTCATCTACAGCGACCTGCTGCAATTCGCCGGCCCGGTGCAAACCGGCTTGCGGCAGCTGTTCGGCTGGCAGCGCGGCGATTACTGGTTTCCCGATTTCATGTCGCTGCAGGGTGCCATCGCGCTCTTCATCTTCAGCTTCTATCCTTACGTCTTCATGCTGGCCCGCGCCGCCTTCCTCGACCAGTCGGTCTGCGTGCTGGAAGTCGGCCGCACGCTTGGCCTGGGGCCCTGGACCCGCTTTCGCCGCATCGCGCTGCCGCTGGCGCGGCCGATGATCGCCGGCGGTGTCGCGCTGGTGCTGATGGAAACCCTGGCCGATTTCGGTGCCGTCAGCTGGCTCGGCGTTCCCACCTTTACCACCGCGATCTATCGCACCTGGTTCGGCATGGGCGATGTCACTGCCGCGGCGCAGCTCGCCGCCATGCTGCTGATCTTCGTGCTTGCCGTCGTCATGCTGGAACGCGCCGGCCGGCAGGCCAAACGATTCCATCATACCTCCGCACGCACACGACCGTTGCCGCTGCGCCCGCTGTCGACAACAGCCGCCACATTCGCGATCATGGCCTGTGCCCTGCCGATCCTGATCGGCTTTGCCCTGCCCGGCGGTTGGCTGCTGCATCTGGCCCTCAATGAGGGCGATGGCTTCAGCATCAGCCGCCTCGCCGGTTTCGCGGCCAACAGTTTCGTTCTGGCCGGCATCGCCGCGGTGATCCTGATCGCGGTGGCGCTGGGCCTGGCCTATGTTCACCGCATCACACCCAGCCGTATCACCAACTGGGTGATCCGCCTTGCCACCATGGGCTATGCTGTGCCCGGATCGGTCATAGCCATCGGCGTCGTGCTGCCACTTGCCGCCTTCGACCATACCCTGAACGCGCTGTCCGGCTCCCTGTTCGGCAAAGGGCCCGGGCTGCTGCTGAGCGGCACCGTGATCGCCCTGTTCTATGCCTATCTGGTGCGATTCCTCGCAGTCGCCTTCAATACGGTGGACGGTGGCCTGCACCGAATCAGGCCCAGCCTGGACCAAGCCGCCCGGGTGCTGGGCGAAACTCCGCTGGGCGTGATCCGGCGGGTCCATGCGCCCCTGCTGCGCGGCAGCCTGCTGACCGCGGCCATGCTGGTTTTCGTGGATGTATTGAAAGAATTACCGGCCACCATGATCGTGCGGCCCTTTGATTTCGATACCCTGGCGGTTCGGGTCTACCAGCTGGCCAGCGACGAACGGCTGGCCGAGGCATCGACCGGCGCCCTGATCATTGTGGCGGTGAGCCTCATTCCCGTAATCTGGCTGCATCATGTGGTGGCACGGTCGCGTCCCGGCGAAAGTGAAACCGACGCAGCGTAACCCGCCGGACATACAGGGCCGGCGGCAGGCAGGATTTTAGGATTATGGCGAATTCAGTCAGCGACATGCTTCTGCAGCAGGCCGGCATCGGCACCAATACCGATCCGGTTGCCGCCGCCAATGCCCTGGCTGGCCAGGGCGACCTCGATGGCGCGCAGCGCATCCTGCAGGATGTGCTGAAGCGACTGCCCAGCCATGTGGAGGCCTGGTTCCGTCTTGGCCAGATTCATGCCCAGCGCGATGAGTTCAAGCCTGCGGTGCAGGCCTTCAAACGCGTGATCGGTCTGGCGCCGACAGCACCGGAAGGCTACGTGCATCTGGGCAACGCCTATCTGCGCAACGGACGCACCAACCAGGCCCTGCAGGCCTATCGCGATGGTCTGCTGTCCAACCCGACCTATGCCCTGCTGCATTTCAATATCGGCGTCGCGCTCAAGCAGACCGGCGATCTGGCTGGCGCAATCGAGAGCTATCAGGCAGCCCTTAGTTTCAATCCTTCCTACGCGCAGGCCTATTTCAGCCTGGGCAACGCCTATCGCGAAAACAACCAGCTGCAGGAAGCCGAAGACACCTATCGCCAGGCCCTGGCACTGCAGCCCAATTATGCGGCGGCCCATGTCAACCTGGCCGGCCTGCTGACGATACGGGAAGATTATCCTGCTGCGGCCGAAGCCGCCTTTGCCGCCTTGCAGCTGTCGCCCGACCAGCCCGATGCGCTGCGCACCCTGTCGCTGTCGCTGCACAAGATTGGCCGCTATGCCGAGGGTGCCGAAATTGCCGCCCGGGCGCTGGTCGTTTCGCCCAACGACACCATGCTGCAATACCATATGGGCGAGATGCTTTATGGCCTGGTGCGCAGCGGCGAGACCGCCAAGGCGCGCGAATATGCCGAACGCTGGAAGGCCGCCTTCCCCGATGATGCGGTGGCACAGCATATGGCTGCCGCGGTCCTGGGCGGCCAGGTGCCCGAACGCGCTGGCGACGGCTATGTCCGCGAGACCTTCGACCGCTTCGCCAATGATTTCGAGAAAGTGCTGGGCGGCCTGGGCTATCGTGTGCCGGAGCTGCTCTGCACGGCCATCAAGGATCAGCTGGCTGGCCGCACCGGCCTGACCGTGCTCGACGCCGGCTGCGGCACCGGGCTCTGCGCACCGTTCCTGCGACCGGTATCGAAGACCCTGGTGGGCGTCGATCTCAGTGGCGGCATGCTGGCCAAGGCACAGGAGCGCAAGATTTATGATGCGCTGCATGAGGCCGAACTGGGCGCCTTCCTCGCGGCAACGAGTGACCGCTACGACATCACCGTTGCCGCCGACGTTTTCTGTTATTTCGGCGCCCTGACCCCGAGCTTCACCGCGCTGGCCGCCAGGACTGCGCCGCAGGGACTGTTCGGGTTCACTGTCGAAGCGATGCCGTTTGATGCCGGCAGCAACGATGGCTACCGCCTTGGCCCCACCGGGCGCTACCAGCACGACGCCGGCTATGTGAAGGGCGCGCTGGAACAAGCCGGTTTCACCGTAATCAGTTTCGAAGACACCCACGGCCGCGAAGAAATGGGCCAGCCGGTGCCCTGTTTCATGGTGCTTGCCAAGCATGGCTGATCCGGTCTGAGCGATGCGGGTGCGCTTGCTGTTGCTGGTTGCCATTGGCGCCATGGCGCTGGTTGGCGGCATTGTCATTTCCACACTGCAGCCGGAATGGAGCCGCAAGCCGACCGTGACAGCCAGCCCGCAGACCCCGATCCACTACCGCTACATTCCGAATTACATTCCGGTATCGCCCTACAAGCGCGACATGAACGGGCGGTTTCGCGTGGAACTGCAGGCCCTGCGCGACCAGGTGATGGCCCTGCATCGCGATGGCCATGAGCCGCTCTGCTCGACCCAGATCATGGGCGAAGCACGCGATATGATGAATTATACAAACAACATCGAAGGCGTGCGCGCGCGGCTGGATGACCTGCGCGCCAGCCTGGCCGATCCGGACCAGGATCACGCCTTCAAGCAATCGCCCGAGGATGGCTCCTGGGGTGGCTGCTACAAGTCATGGTATCTGCGGCTCGATGCCAGCGTCGACCCGCTGAAGGAACTGGTCGAAGCCGGCAAGACGCCGGAATATCCGCTGCATTTCTTCGAGCCGGTCAACACGCCGGAAAAGATGCGCAACTACCTTGAGGGCCTGCTGGTCTCCGATGTGAAAGCCACCGGCATCGATAACCGCAAGGAACTCAACTACGCGATCACCAGCCTGGCGCAGCTGCTGTTCAAGCCGAAGGTGGCCGCCTTGCTGCCGACTGGTACGCCGGTGGTGGAACTGGCCGCGACCCTGAACGACTTCCTCGACAAGACGGCGCAGAATCCCGAAACCGGTTTCTGGGGCGCCTGGTACATGATCGATGGCGAACTGAAGAAAACCAACGACCTCAGCATCACCTTCCATGCCATCAGCTACCGGCCGAACGACCCGCCGCATATGCGCGAACTGGCCGATACGCTGTTTGCCATCCGCACCAGCCGCTATCCTTACGGCTGGCGCGACCAGGGCAAGCAGAACAATCACCATGCCTATGACGTTACCCGCCTGCTGCGCCGTGCTTGGCCCTATATGACGGCCGAGCAGAAGTCGCGCGCCACGGCGGAATTGACCATCATGGTGGCGCGCTCGCTCAACGTGTCGATCCGGCCGGACGGCCATTTCGATGACGAACCCTATGCCAGTCCGGCCGAGGCGTATTATTTCGGCGTGTCATTCCTGGATGAAGTTGGCTTCTTCCGCGCCAGCCGCCGGTTCTGGACGCCGCTGGAAGTGAGCGATTCCGAGTCATTGCGCAGCGTGATACGGCAGCATCTGCTGAAAATGGATCAGCGCAATGCGATGGTCACCGCCGCCCTGCGCAAGCTGAACGCCGAGGACTGAGGCGGCCCGGCATCAGTTGCGCGGCGCGGCCTGCCGCGCGAGATCCTTCACCCGCACATCCAGCGTGTTGAGCCGGCCGTTCAATTCGGCCAGGTCTCCGGCAATGATTTCGGTATCGGTCGCCAGCGAGGCCACCATGTTGACCGTCGCAGCCGTGACCTTGTCGATGCTGGCATTCAGCACCTGGAATTCGCCCTGCTGCCCGCGCGCTGCATGCAGGCCGCCGATATAGCCACCGATCAGGCCGCCGCCGAATGAAAACGACAGCAGTGCGGCAAGCGTGATTACGGTGCGGGTCATGACGGTCCTCCGGAAGAATCGGCCCGCAGTTTATCCGATCCCCTGTTCCATGCCACCGGCAACGGAAAAGGGCGGGGTTTCCCCCGCCCTTCTGTCCAGTCCAGTTTCAGCCAGACCGGTTACTTCCAGCCAGCCCGGTCCATCAGCTTCAGCGCATCTTCGTTGTTGCGGCCGAAGACGGCGGCATTGATCTGGTCTTCCTTGAACTCGGCCCAGGATGCGATCACCGGGTGCAGCGGCACATTGGCGATTACCGGGAATTCGTAGTTGCCCTTGGCAAAGTAGTTCTGTGCTTCGGCAGAGGCGAGATACTCGAGGAACTTGATCGCATTCGCCTTGTTCGGTGCATATTTGGCAACGCCGGCGCCGCTGACATTCACATGGGTACCGCGATCGCCCTGGTTGGGGAAGATCACTGCCAGTTTGGCCACCACGGCCTTGTCTTCCGGCTTGGCCGAATTCAGCAGGCGCGCGAAGTAATAGGTGTTCGACAGCGCCACGTCGCCCTCACCGGCCGCCACCGCCTTGATCTGGTCGGTGTCGCCACCCTTCGGCGCGCGGGCGAAATTCTCCACCACATGCCTGGCCCAAACCTCGGTTGCCGGTGCACCCAGCGTGGCAATCATCGAGCCGACGATCGACTGGTTGTAAACGTTGGTGGACGAGCGGATCAGCAGGCGGCCCTTCCACTTCGGATCGGCCAGATCCTCGTAGCGGGTCAGTTCACCCGATTTCACCTTGTCCTTGTTCACCACCAAGACACGCGCGCGCTTGGAAAAGCCGAACCAGTGGCCCTCGGCTTCGCGCAGATGCGCCGGGATCGCCTTTTCCAGTACCGCTGACTTGGTCGGCTGCAGCAGGCCGTTCTGCTGCGCACGCCAGAGCCGGCCCGCATCCACCGTGATCAGCACGTCGGCCGGGCTCTTGTCGCCCTCGGCGCGCATCCGCTGCAGCAGCTGATCCTCACCGGCTTCGATTCGATTGATCTTGATGCCGGTCTTTTTGGTGAAGGTCTCGTACAGCGCCTCGTCGGTGTCGTAATGGCGCGAGGAATACAGGTTCACCACCTTGTCCTGGGCCATGACCGCCTGCGGCAGACCGAACACCATGCTGGCAGCAAGTGCCCCCAACAGCAGCAGGCGGCGCGAAACCGTGGCGGAAATGGTGGTTTGCCGGCGCATATGATCCTCCAAAACGGGCTCTTGATAATGACTTTCAGTCAAATTAGCACCAGCTCGGCCTGGCTGCAAGTGAGAGTAAAACTCAGATAAACTTTACCCGCTAACCGCAATCATCAGTTGTCAAACCCGCCATAGACGCCACGGGCAAACCCCTCCAGTCCCGCCCCGAACCGGCCGCTTGATGGATCCAGATATGGCCGTTACAGGAAAGAAGAGATCGCAAAAACGCCCGATCAACCCTGGTGTCATCACTGTGTTGTCCAAAATAAATCCCGAGCCAATCGACTACCTTCTGATCCTGCGGGGTATCGCAATCATCGGTGTCTTGCTTGGCCACGCCTTTGGCATCGGAGAATACAGTCTCGGGACGTTCATCTCACAAAGCACTGTGGGCGTATTCATACACGGGAACCAGCATAAGAATTCCATTCTGGACGCACTCTTTGTCCTGACTCCGTTGCTGGGTACAAACTTTGTCATTCTGTTCTTTGTGCAGAGCGGCTACCTCATGGGGAAGGTGTTTCACGACGCCCGCTACGATGTCTCGTGGCATGGCATCGCTGCATTCTACAAGAATCGCTATTATCGGCTGGCGCCTCTTCTGTACTTCAATCTGGCGATATGCATTGGCCTGTATGGCGCTTCAGTCTTGTCGCTCAAAACCCTGCTTGGCGACCTGTTCTTCGTGAATAATTTTACAGGGCGCAGCATCAATCTTGTGACGTGGTCACTGTCGCACGAAATGCAATATTACCTTGTCGCACCCTTCGTGTTCTGGGCGTTTGGGCATCGGCGGTTTGGTCTTCCCTTGTGTCTGGTAGCCCTCGCAGCAGCATGGTGGCTGACCTCGACATGGCGGTATGGCGAATACTTCCAGTACGTCTATGCTTTCCTAGCCGGATACGCCGTCAACCTGGCCATCCAACGCCGGTCATTTCAGGTGAATGAAGGCCTAAAGCTGACAGCCCTCTTCATCGGGGCCTTAGTCATTCATTTGCTTTACAATTGGCTTGAATTGAATGGTCAGCGAACCTATGCACAACTCATTGTCGTGATTGCATCGATCGCCACCATATACTTGGTCGAATGTCCATCTGAAGACACTCTCGGTAGTCGATATAGTCTCTATCGGCATGCTGCCAGGCTCATGATGCTCACCGGAGCGATTTCATATAGCCTTTATCTTTGGCATTACCCGATCATCATGAGCCGGGCGGGACAGTTCGCAATCTGGACAGAAATCATTGCCGAACGAATTGGCATCATCACACACTGGCACAAAGTGATCCTGTTCCACTCGATTCAATTGGGATTTATCCTGCCCTTGGCTTATGCAATCTCTATCGCAACCTTCACACTTCTGGAGAGAAAATTTCGCCCCAATCTGTACAAAAGTGTTGTCGGAAATTAACCATCAGGCTCTGGCCCTATGTCAAATTTTGACATGCAATATCTTTCTGTCCCGTTGACCGAGACCTACCAGCCGGAACTGGTGCTGCTCAGTCTGACGGTGATTTTCTTCGCCAGCTTCACGGCCCTGACCCTGGCAGGCCGTATTGAATCCAGCAGCGGGCAGACCCGTATGGGCTGGCTGCTTGGTGCCGCGATCGCACTCGGTGGGGGCATCTGGAGCATGCATTTCGTCGCCATGCTCGCCTTCGACATGGACATGCCGGTGCGTTATGCACCGGGCCTCACGGTCATTTCATTCCTGGTTGCTATTGTCGTTGTGGCCTTCGGCCTCTTGCTCGTCGCGTTCCGGCCAGGCGAGGTCTACAGCCTGCCGGTGGCCGGCATTATCGCCGGCCTTGGTGTCAGCGCCATGCATTACACCGGCATGGCGGCCATGCAGATGGGCGCCACCATCCAGTGGGATGCCAAGTTGGTTGCCCTCTCGGTGCTGATCGGCATTGCCGCCTCCGCCGCCGCGCTGTGGCTCTCGTTCAACTCCCGCACACCGGGCGCCAAGCTCGGCGCTTCGGCGCTGATGACCGTTGCCGTGGCCGGCATGCATTACACCGGCATGGCCGCCGCCAGTTACATCCCTGCTCACGGCGCCCTCGCTCCGACGGAAGGCGCGTCGTCGGAGATTCTGGCCGTTGCGGTAGCCTCGGCGTCCTTTGTCATCCTGTTCCTGGCGCTGCTGGCCGCGATGTTCGACCAGACCCTGGCCAAACGCGCCCAGGCCGAGGCGCTGCGCCTGCGCAACATGAATGAAAAGCTGGAAGGCATGGTGGCCGAGCGCACCATCGAACTGCTGAAAGCCAAACACGTTGCCGAGCGTGCCAGCACAGCCAAGACCGATTTTCTGGCCAGCATGAGCCATGAACTGCGTACCCCGCTGAACGCGGTGATCGGCTATAGCGAAATCCTGATGGAGGAAGCCGAGGAGCGCGATGACGGCAGCGCACGCGGCGACCTGGAAAAAATCCACACTGCCGGCAAGCATATCCTGGCGCTGATCAACGACATTCTCGACCTTTCCAAGATTGAGGCGGGCAAGATGGACGTTGCCGTCGAACGCGTACAGCTGAAAGACCTGATCGACGATTCACTCACCGTCTGCCGTAGGCTGCTGGAAGATAATAACAACCACTGCACTGTCGAACACCGCAGTCGGGTGACACATCTGGATACCGACGCCACCAAGCTGCGTCAGGCGGTGATCAACCTGCTGGGCAATGCTGCCAAGTTCACCAAAAACGGTGAAGTCTCGATCGAAACCTGCTCGGTCCGTCGTGATGAGGCGGACTGGATCGAGATTGCCGTGCGCGATACCGGCATCGGCATTGCGCCGGAATTCCAGGCCGACATTTTCGAGGACTTCCATCGCGGCGACAGCAATACCGCGCGCCATCATGGCGGTACCGGGCTTGGTCTGGCGCTCAGCCGCCGGCTGGTTCGCCTGCTCGGCGGCGACATCACCCTGGTGTCCGCCTCGGGTAAGGGTGCCATCTTCACCATTGCGGTGCCGGCGCAAATCCAGAACGCCGTCGCCTCATGACCAAGCTGCTGATTGTCGAAGACAATGCCTTCAACCGCGACATGCTGGGACGCCGCCTGCAAAAGCGCGGATTCGACCTGTGTTATGCTGAAACCGGCGAGGCGGCACTGGACGTCGTCCCGCGTGAAATGCCCGATCTGATTCTCATGGATATCGGCCTGGGCAGCGGCATCGACGGGCTGGAGACCACCCGACGGCTGAAAGCCGTACCGCAGACTGCCGCCATTCCGGTGATCGCGCTGACGGCCCATGCCCTGGCGACTGATCGTGAACGCAGCCTGGATGCCGGCTGCGTCGACTACGACACCAAACCTGTAGATCTGACGCGTCTGCTGGCCAAGATCGAAGCAGCGTTCAAGTCGACCGGGACATCAAAAGCCTAATCGGCGGCGACCATATCGGTGCCGTCGCGCGCCGCCTTCAGGATATTGCGCAGCGCGTCGAGGCTGACCGGCTTCTGTAAGACGCCGACGATGTTGAGCCCGCGACTGCGGCCAATCGCGACCGCGGCTCGCGCAAAAGATGGGCTGTGTCCGGTGATGATGTAAATGGCAGCACGGCTGCGTTCTGCCGCCAGCCAGTTCATCAGCTCGATGCCATCTTCCGTCGGCATGACGATGTCGAGGCAAACGATGCTGGGCTGCACCGCGTGGTACACATCCTTGAACTCCGCCCCGGAGGTGGCGACGGAAACCTCGAACCCGGCCTTGGCGGCGACACGTTGCACGAAATCGCCGAATTCACGATGGTCATCGACCACCAGAATCCGGTTTGCCTGCGGCATAGCATCTGAAGGAGGGCTGCCAGTCATATCCTCAGTTGTTTAGTGAGAATCGGTGTACGCGCAACCAAATTGTGCGCAAAAAATTATACCCGGTGTGATACCCGCACAAAGTTACAGGCAGGAAATCTGCCGAATCCCGGCATTTCCATCATCTAAATCAACTCTTCGATGAATCCGGTCAAAGCCTTCAGGGTTGCAGCAGGCTGGTCGCGTTGGGGCGAATGGCCACAGCCGGGCAGCAGCAGCGTCTCGACTCCGCCTTTCGTGCGGCGCGCGATGCTGCCGACCTGCGCCGCGGTGCCGTATTCGTCATCCTCGCCCTGGATCACCAGCACCGGCACGCTGATCCGGTCAACATAAGCTTCGATATTCCAGCGCATGAAAGCCGGGTCGAGCCAGGCGTCGCACCAGCCGCGAAAGGCGCAGTCGACATTATCGCCATGATACTTCGCCAGCCGCGCGCGCAGGTCGCCTTCGGCATAGGCCTTGCCGGCGGTACGGATCGAGCTGACGGAAACCTCTTCGCAGAAACTGTGCGGCGCCAGCACGGCAACGCCAAGCAGATCGTCATGAACTTTGGCGCCGGCATAGATCAATGAGATCGAGGCACCGTCGGAATGGCCGACCAGGATATGCTTCTGGATGCCAAGAGCGGTGAGCAACGCTGGCAATCCCGCCTCGCCTTCCTCATGCATGTAGGTGAGCGGTCGCGGCAAGGCGCAAGGTGACGAGCCGCCATAGCCGATACGACTATAGACCAGCGCCGGCAGGCCGGTCGCCTGCGCCAGCTGATCGGGGAAATCGCGCCATAACGCGACACAGCCGAGGCCTTCATGCAGGAAGACCAACACTGGAAGCGCAGCATCATGCAACGCTGTGCCGCGATGCCCGACCCAGCGATACTCAATGCGACCGGTCGGCGTATCGACAGATTGCATACCGCTTCCGGGCATCTCAGCCGCGCAGCTTGAACCGCTGGATCTTGCCGGTCGCCGTCTTCGGCAGTTCGGCAACGAATTCGATCCAGCGCGGATATTTATAGGGTGCCAGACGATCCTTGACGAACATCTGCAACTCGCCGATCAGAGCTTCTTCCGCGACGAATTCCGCCCGCAGCACCACATAGGCCTTGGGCTTCACCAGTTCGTCCACATCGGCATGGGCGACGACGGCGGCTTCCAGCACTTTCGGATGTCCCAGCAGCGCGGACTCGACCTCGAATGGCGAGACCCAGATGCCGCTGACCTTCAGCATGTCGTCGCTGCGGCCCGCATATGTGTAATAGCCATCCTTGTCGCAGATATATTTGTCGCCGGTGCGCGTCCACGGGCCGTGGAAAGTGTTCAGGCTCTTGGTGCGATTGTTCCAGTAGGCAACCGCGCAGGACGGCCCGCTGACCAGCAGTTCGCCGATCTCGCCCGGCGCCACATCCTGACCGGCCTCGCCCACCACGCGCAGGTCATAGCCCGGCACGGCCTTGCCGGTGCTGCCATAGCGCACTTCGCCGGGCCGGTTGGACAGGAAGATATGCAGCATCTCGGTCGAGCCGATGCCGTCGAGAATCTCGACACCAAACAGCTTTTCCCAGCGCTTGCCGATATCTTCGGGGAGCGCCTCACCGGCCGAGACACAGCGGCGCAGCTTGGCCGAACCGCTGTCCTTGGTGATCGTGCTGTCTGCCAGGATGCCGCCATACAGCGTCGGCACACCGTAGAAGATGCTGCACTGATGATCCTTCAGCCGCTTCATGACCGCGGCCGGTGTTGGCCGTTCGGCCATCAGCACGGCGGTGGCGCCGACGTGCAGCGGGAAAGTCATGGCATTGCCCATGCCATAGGCGAAGAACAGCTTGGCAGCCGAGAAGACCACATCGTCTTCCTTGATGCCGAGCACGTCCTGCGCATAGAGCACGGCCGTGTGCACCAGGTCGCCATGCAGATGCATGGTGCCCTTGGGTGCACCGGTGGAGCCGGAAGAATAAAGCCAGAAGCCGATATCGTCGGGCGTGGTGGCGGCAGGGTCCAGCTGGTCGGACTGTTCATCCAGCAGTCTGGCCAGCGGCGTCACTGTTGGCGGCACCTGGCCCGAGATCAGCACATTCTGCAGACAGGGCTGGCCGGAAATGATCGGACGGAAGCGCTCCATCAGCGCATCCGACACAGCCAGCAGCACTGCACGGCTGTCGCGCAGCATGAAATCGTAATCAGGCGTGGTGAGCAAAGTATTCACCGGCACCGGCACGGCCCCGATCTTCATGGCACCGAAAAATAGTGCCGGGAAATCGATGCCATCCAGCAACGCCAGCAGCACGCGCTGCTCCGGCTGCACGCCCTGGGCCTTCAGCAGATTCCCGGCACGGTTCACACGTGCGGCAAGTTCCGCATAGGTGTAGCGGCCCTTGTCGTCGATGAAGGCGGTCTTGTCGCCACGGCCCTCGGCAATATGGCGGTCGATGAAATGGCTCGCGGCGTTATACCGCCGCGGCAGCTCGAGAAAGCGCGGCATCAATTCCTCCCGGGAATTTTTATAGTGTTATCGCCGCCCGCCTGAGAATGCGGGCGGGTTATGCAGCCTTGGCCAGCGGTTCGACCTGATCGGCCCATTCAATCGCCCAGGCCACGCCATCGTCTTCCGGCAACGTGCCGCCCGAGGCGTTATGCTGCATCCGGTCGCCCACCATGCTGGCATTCAGGCTGCGCAAGGCATCCTCGAACTGTTTGCCGCCATGATTGAACGTATCCTGGTAGGTGGTGTCGCCCAGACCGATGATGCCGACATATTTGCCGCTCAGATCGGGCCGCACCACCAGCAGGTCGGAATGGAAATCCCGCGCATTGTCGGGCACGTCACCCTGGCCGTAGGTGGAGGTGATGACAAGGAAAGCGCCCGGACGCTGGAACACGTCGGCCTTCAGGTTGTCCATCAGCAGGATGTCGACGGCATGGCCCTTGCCTTCCAGGGCCTTCTTGACGTCGCCCGCCACGAGTTCGGCAGTCCCCGTCATGGTGCCGACCAGAATGGATACCTGCATGAAACGCTCCTCAACAGAACCTTGGTAGTGAGCCCGAACTATAACGCATCATCTTCTGGCGCTCCAGAGGAAATTGCACTATAATGCACTTCATGAGTGAAACACGGGATAAAACCGCACCCGAGGATACCGTCTTCCTGCAGACGGTTGGAGAGCGTGTTCGCAACGCCCGTGCCCGCCGCGGTATGAGCCGCAAGATTCTGGCAAAGGATTCCGGGGTTTCCGAGCGCTACCTAGCCCAGCTGGAAGGCGGCGCCGGCAATATCTCGATCCTGCTGCTGCGCCAGATCGCCCGCGCCATGGATCTGCCGATCACCGATTTCCTCGGCGACCGCCCGCCGCTCGGCGTCGACCAGGCTTTGCTGCTGCGCCAGATCGAGGATCTGGCACCCGAGCAGTTGCAGGAACTGCAGGTCTTTGTGCGCGACCACTTTGGCATCGCGCCAAGCATAAAGCGGCATATCGCGCTGATCGGCCTGCGCGGTGCCGGCAAGACCACGCTGGGCATGCAGCTCGCGAACGCTTTCGGCTTGCAGTTTGTCGAAATGGCCAAGGAAATCGAAGTCGAAGCCGGCCTCTCGTTGAACGAGATTTTCGATCTTTACGGCCAGGCCGCCTATCGCCGCTTCGAGCGCCGGGCGCTGGAACGTGTCACCGCCGATCCGGCGCCGAAGGTGATCGCCACCGGCGGCAGCCTGCCGTCCGAGCCGGTCACCTATGCGCATCTGCTGTCGCAATGCTTCACCATCTGGCTGAAGGCCTCGCCCGAGGAACATATGGGCCGGGTGGTCGCCCAGGGCGATATGCGGCCGATCACCGGCCAGTCGGAAGCCATGGCCGACCTCAAACGCATCCTGACCCAGCGCGAGGCCCTCTATGCCCGCGCCGATATGAGCTTCGATACTGCCGGTAAATCGGCCAGCCAGGCCGCCACGGATCTTGCCACGGCACTGCGGGCCCATCCGGCCTGGCTCGCCCGCGAGGCCGCCGAGTAATCCTGCAAGATAATTCTTGCATCGGCTCGATAATGCATTATAATGCACATCGCAGTCAGGGAGGATTACAATGGCCGAACACCAGACCAATGGCGCCCATGGCCCGGTCGATTTCCGCACCGAGCCGAGCCAGTACAAACACTGGAAACTGAGCTTCGATGGCGCCGTCGCCACCCTGGCGATGGATGTGCGCGAAGATGGCGGCCTGCGCCCCGGCTACGAACTCAAGCTCAATTCCTACGATCTCGGCGTCGATATCGAACTGCATGACGCGATCCAGCGCCTGCGCTTCGAACATCCTGAAATCCGTTCGGTCGTCCTCACCTCGGGCAAGGAACGCATCTTCTGCGCCGGTGCCAATATCCGCATGCTCAACCAGTCGGCCCATGGCTGGAAGGTGAATTTCTGCAAATTCACCAACGAGACCCGCAATGGCATTGAAGATGCCACCAGCGAATCGAAACAGACCTATATCGCCGCCGTGAACGGCCCCTGCGCCGGCGGCGGCTACGAACTGGCGCTGGCCGCCGACTACATCCTGATGGCCGATGACGGCAACACCTCGGTATCGCTGCCGGAAGTGCCACTGCTCGCCGTGCTGCCCGGCACCGGTGGCCTCACCCGCCTGGTCGACAAACGCATGGTGCGCCGCGACCGCGCCGATTTCTTCTGCACCATCGAGGAAGGCATCAAGGGCAAGCGCGCCGTTGACTGGCGCCTGGTCGATGAAGTGGTGCCGCGTACCAAGCTGGCGGACACCGTGCGCGAGCGTGCCCAGGAAATGGCGGCAAAATCTGACCGCCCGGCCAATGCCAAGGGCGTGGCGCTGTCAAAGCTGGACCGCAAGATCGAAGGCGACCGCGTGGCCTACAGCCATGTCGAGGCCAAGATCGACCGCACCAAGGGCATTGCCGAAATCACCGTGCATGGCCCCAAGGTGGCACCGCCTGCCACAGCCGAGGCGATCCAGGCCCAGGGCGACCAGTTCTGGTCGCTGGCCTTCGCCCGCGAACTGGACGATCTGATCCTGCATCTGCGCACCAACGAAGAGACGGTGGGCATGTGGGTCTTCCGCAGCGAAGGCGATGCCGATCTGGTTGCCGCTTATGATGCCGCGCTCGAACAGCACAAGGCCAACTGGCTGGTGCGTGAGGTGCGTCTGTTCCTCAAGCGGGTATTCAAGCGCGTGGATGTGTCCTCGCGCTCGATCTTCGCGCTGATCGAACCCGGCTCCTGCTTCACCGGCACGCTGCTTGAACTCGTCGTGGCATCCGACCGCTCCTACATGCTGCACGGCCAGATGGAAGGCGACAATCGCCCGCCGGCGACTGTCCGCATGACGCCGATGAATTTCGGCGCCTATCCGATGGGCAATGGGCTGAGCCGCATTGCCAGCCGCAACCTCGACAATCCGGCGCAGGTCGATGAGTTGAAGAAACTGATCGGCAACGACCTCGATGCCGAGGCAGCCGACGAGGCTGGCCTCGTCACCTTCACGCCCGATGACATCGACTGGGAAGACGAAGTGCGCATCGCCATCGAAGAGCGCGCCGCCTTCTCGCCCGATGCCCTCACCGGCATGGAAGCCTCGCTTCGGTTCGGCGGCCCCGAGACCATGGAGACCAAGATCTTTGGTCGTCTGACGGCCTGGCAGAACTGGATTTTCCAGCGTCCCAACGCCGTTGGCGACCAGGGCGCGCTCAAGCTCTACGGCACCGGCCAGCGCGCCGCCTACGACCGCAAACGCGTCTAACGGATTTCAGGGAGAAACGGCCATGGCGATCGACTACAATTCCCGCATCCCGAATAACGTCAATCTCAGCGACAACCGCCGCCTGCAGCGTGCGCTGGAAGAGTGGCAGCCGAAATTCCTCGACTGGTGGGGCGATATGGGCCCGGCCGGTTTCCAGGCGCGTGAAGCCTATCTGCGCACCGCGATCAGCGTCGACAGCCAGGGCTGGGCGCATTTCGACTATGTGAAGATGCCCGACTATCGCTGGGGCATTTTCCTTGCCGAGCCGGAAGCCGAGCGCAAGGTCAACTTCGGCGACCACAAGGGCGAAGCCGCCTGGCAGGACGTGCCCGGTGAATATCGCAGCGTGCTGCGCCGCCTGATCGTGACGCAAGGCGACACCGAGCCGGCCTCGGTGGAGCAGCAGCGGCTGCTCGGCCAGACCTGCCCGTCGCTGTATGACATGCGCAACCTGTTCCAGGTCAATGTGGAAGAAGGCCGCCATCTCTGGGCCATGGTCTATCTGCTGGATGCCTATTTCGGCCGCGACGGTCGCGAAGAGGCCGAAGCCCTGCTGCAGCGCCGTTCGGGCGATGATGACAAGCCGCGTATCCTCGGCGCCTTCAACGAGGCGACGCCGGACTGGCTCAGCTTCTTCATGTTCACCTTCTTCACCGACCGCGACGGCAAGTTCCAGCTGGCCTCGCTGGCCGAGAGCGGCTTCGATCCACTGTCCCGCACCTGCCGCTTCATGCTGACCGAGGAAGCGCACCATATGTTCGTGGGCGAGACCGGCATCAGCCGCGTGATCCAGCGTACCTGCGAGATCATGCGCGACTTCAAGACCGACGATGTGCGCAAGCATGGCGCCATCGACCTGCCCACACTGCAGAAATACCTGAACTTCCATTTCTCCGTGTCGGTCGACCTGTTCGGTTCGGAAATCTCCACCAACGCCGCCAACTACTACACCATGGGCATCAAGGGCCGCTTCGACGAGACCCGCATCGGCGATGACCACAAGCTAACCGATGCCAGCTACAAGGTGCTGGAAGTGCATGGCGACGGTTTCCGCGAGACCGAGGCCTCGGCGCTGACCGCACTGAACGAACGCCTGCGTGACGACTATGTCGCCGATTGTGCCCGTGGCGTGATGCGCTGGAACCAGGTGATCAAGCGCCATGGCATCGACTTCGAGCTGAAGCTGCCGCACCGCGCCTTCCATCGCCAGATCGGCCAGTTCGCCGAGCTGCGCGTCGATCCGCAGGGCCGCGTCATCAGCCAGGCCGACTGGGACTCCCGGCATCACGACTGGCTGCCGACCGAGGACGACCGTCTGTTCGTCATCAGCCTGATGAAGCCGGTGACCGAGATCGGCAAATATGCCGCCTGGATCGCGCCGCCGGCCCGCGGCATCAACAACCAGCCGATCGATTTCGAATACGTCCGCGCCTGAGGCCGGGCTTAGTTAAAAAACCAAAACGCCTCCCTGTTTGGGTCACTTCTGGGGCGTCCGGACCATCCGGGCGCCCCCTTCTTTTTCGCCGGCGCTTCATTTTTACGGGAGGGCTCCGTATGATCCCGGCCCATGACCGATTCAGCTGCCTATACTCCCGACCGTCCCTTCGCTGCCGCCCGCATTGTGCAATGGGGTGAATGCGACCCCGCCGGCATGGTCTACACCACGCAGTTCCTCGACTATGTGATGGAGACGCTGGAGGCCTTCTGGCGCGATGTGATCGGTTTCAGCTTCCTGCGCCTGCACAAGGAGCTGGGCCTGGGTTCGCCCACGGTCAGCACGAAACTGGATTTCCAGCGTGCACTGAAAGGCGGCGACCCCTTCACGGTCGAGCTGCGCGTGGAAAAGCTGAGCCGCGCCACCATCACCTATGACTTCAAGGGCCGGAATGCCGCTGGCGAAGTCTGCTTCACCGGCACGCATGTCTCCTGCATCGTCGATGAGAAAATCCTGAAGTCGGTGGAAATTCCGCCGCATATCCGCGGCCCCATCGAAGCCTATCGCCAGGCGACCACCGCACAATAAGAGACCGGCCAAAGAGACCGAACATGACCGAGACCCACGGCTATACCAAATTCTTCCCGGTCTCCTGGGAAGAGCTGCATCGGCACTGCAAGGCGCTGGCCTGGCGCCTGCTCGACAACGGCACGACATACAAGGGCGTGGTGGCGATTACCCGCGGCGGCCTGGTGCCGGCGGCCATCGTGGCGCGCGAACTGAATGTGCGCGTGATCGAGACCATCTCCTGCTCGACCTATAACGAGCTGGAGCGCGGCACCAAGGTGAATATCCTGAAAGAAGCCACTGCCGCCCTGCCCGACCGGGGCGAAGGCTGGCTGATTATCGACGACCTGGTCGATACCGGCATTACCGCCAAAGCCGTGCGCCAGCTGCTGCCCAAGGCGCATTTCGCCACCATCTATGCCAAGCCTTCGGGCCGGCCGATGGTGGACAGCTACATCACCGAAGTGAGCCAGGATACCTGGATCCTGTTCCCCTGGGACATGGAAGCGGTGATGTCCAAGCCGATCGTCGAACTGCGCAGCAAGGGCTAAACCCACCCGCTACCGCAAGCGGATCTGGATTCAAGCGGCGTCTTTCTTACCCGTCGTCATCACCCACTGCACGGTATCGCGCAGTACCTTGCCCAGCGCGTCGTCGAAGGCTTCCACCACCGCCAGGATGGTGGTGTTTTTTGCCGTCGCGCGCCGCTCGAAAGTAGCGGACGCCACGATCTGCTGGCGCGGCTGCGCGATCAGTTTGGATTGCAGCACGATCACGATTTCCGGTGTGGCCTGTCCGTCTTTCAGCACCGCCTGGAATTCGCGCAGGTCGCTTTTCAGGTTGAAGTCCGAACGCAGGCCGACCGACTGCCGCCCGACGGCGACGATCTTGCCGGTATTCTCGAAACTCTCCACCAGTAGGGTCTGCACCATGCGCGGCGCCCGCTCGGCCCAGCGCGCCTCGGCGTAATACTTCACCTCGTAGGGGTTGGTGTAGATGGCGATCTTGTGGGTATCCAAGCCACCCGCGGCATAGGGCTCCTCCACCACCAGCTGCCAGTCGGCACGCGGCAGGCTGGGCGGGAAGGTCGTCTTGGGCGACAGGTTATAGAGATTGGATGGCGGCGCCTGCGGGATCAGGCCGCCACAGGCCGCGAGGCTGCCCGACAATGGCAGCGCAGCGGCAGCCAGCAGCAGGTTCCGTCTTGTGGTATCGCTCATCGCCGCGGCCCTCCCCCTTCATTGCGGTATTCGGCATCGCGGTTGCCGAACAGCACCGAACTCGGATTATCCTCCAGCCTCTGCGCCACGCGCGCCAGGCTGGCGACCAGGATACGCGCCTCCGCCATCAGACGACGGAATTCGCCGAAGCCATCCGTGGCCATGGTGTTGAGCGGCACGCGGTTCTCCTCGATGATGCCGCTGACACCGGCCAGCACCTCGTTCAGCTGCGCCATCGCCTTGCGCGCATCCTGCGCCGCCGCCGTGGCATCGCCTTCCAGCAGCCGATTGGTGGTCTTCAGTGTTGTCTCAGCCTCGTTCATCACGCGGTCCAGCTTGCTGGCGATCTCCTGCGCCGCCGAGGCCGCCTTGGCGATATCGGTGCTGGTCTTGGCAAAACTGTCGACCGCGCCGGCAATCGCATCCTGACGCTGCGCCAGCGTCTGCGACAGCGAGCGCAGGTCGGCAATGAAGCCGCCGATATTCTGCAGGTTCTCGTCGCTCAGCACCTGGGCGGCACGGGTGATCAGGTCAGGCGCGGCCTCGAACAGCGCCTCGATGGCAGAGGCTTTCGAACGGATCGTCGGGTATTTCGACAGGTCGCGGCCGGCCACCACCGGCAGGATCGGAGACTCGCGGCTGCCCGGCGTGATCTGCACAAACGACACGCCGGTGATGCCCTGCAACTGCAGCGTGGCTTCGGAATCGGCACGGATGGGCGTATCGGCATCGACCTCGGCCACGACGCGGACCCGGCTGGTATTCTCGCGGTCGATCAGAATCTGCGAGACCGAGCCGACCTTGATGCCGTTGAAGCGCACATCGCCACCAACGCCCAGGCCAGCAACCGATCCATTGAAGAAGATGTTGTAGCGTGCGACTTCCCGGTCGACCTCGGATTTGGCCAGCCATAGCACGAAGGCCACGATGGCAACCAGAAAGGCCAGCATGAAGCTGCCGATCAGCAGATGGTGCGCCCGGGTTTCCATGTCACATCCTCTCGTCCAGAGCCGCCGTAATGGCGGCGGCCCGGGCCCGTGGCCCGTGGAAATATTCGACCACCCATGGATGCTTGTCTTTCAGCATGACATCCATCGGACCGGTCAGCAGCACCTTCTTTTCCGCCAGCACGGCGATCCGATCACAAATGGCATGCAGCGAGTCGAGATCGTGGGTCACCATGAACACGGTCAGGCCCAGCGCCTGCTGCAGGTCACGCACCAGCTGGTCAAAGGCCGCCGCGCCAATCGGATCGAGGCCGGCGGTCGGTTCGTCGAAGAACACCACTTCGGGATCGAGCGCCAGGGCGCGCGCCAGACCGGCGCGCTTGCGCATGCCGCCCGACAGTTCCGCTGGATACTTGGAGCCGGCATCGGGTGACAGGCCAACCATAAACAGTTTGGCGGCCGCGATCTCATCCAGCAGATCCTGCGGCAGGTCGTAAAATTCCTTCAGCGGCACCTGGATATTCTGCGCCACCGTCAGCGAGGAAAACAACGCGCCATCCTGAAAAAGCACCCCAAAGCGCTGGCGCACCTTGCGCAGGGCCTCGGGCGAGCCATGGATCATGTCGGTGCCCAGCAACTCGATGCTGCCGGCCACGGCTTCGTTCAGTCCGATGATGGTGCGCAGCAGCACGGATTTACCGGTGCCCGAACCACCGACCACGCCGATCACCTCGCCGCGATAGACATCGAGATCAAGGCCCTGATGCACCACATTGTCATCGAAGCGATTGACCAGGCCGCGCACGCGGATCACGACATCGTTCCGCTGTGCCCCATTCTGTTGCAGACCCGCCGCCATGTTCAGACCCCGAGGAAGTTGAACATGATGGAGAACAGCGCATCGAAGACGATGACCAGGAAGATCGACTGCACCACGGAGCGCGTGGTCAGGCGGCCGACGCTTTCGGCATCGCGCTTGACCCGCAGGCCCTCATAGCAGCCAACCAGCGCGATCAGCGCGGCAAAGACCGGCGCCTTCACGATGCCGACCAGGAAGGTGCGCAGCACGACGGCATCATGCAGGCGGTGGAAGAACAGGTCCGGGCTGATGCCCAGCGCATTCCAGGCCATCAGTGCACCACCCACCAGGCCCATGATATCGGCAAAGAAGGTCAGTACCGGCAGGGTCAGCATCAGGGCGAACATGCGCGGCAGCACCAGCACCACCACCGGGTCGAGGCCCAGCGTACGCATGGCGGCGATTTCCTCGTTCACCTTCATGGTGCCGATCTGGGCGGTGAAGGCACTTCCCGAGCGGCCGGCGATCAGGATGGCGGTGAGCAGCACGCCCAACTCGCGCAGGACTGAAATGCCGATCAGGTCGACCACGAAGATCTCGGCACCGAATTTCTGCAGCTGGCTGGCGCCCTGATACGCCATCACCATGCCGATCAGGAAGGACAGCAGTCCGACAATCGGCAGCGCCTTCAGCCCGGTCTCCTCCATATGATGCACCATCGAGGTGAAGCGCATCTGCCGCGGACGAAATGCCATCATCACGGCGGTTTCGGTCACTTCGCCGATGAAGCCGGTAAAGCGCCGTGCCTCGCGCAGGAAGAACATGGTCAGCCAGCCGAGATGCTGCACGGCGCCGGCCACGCCGCTATCGGTGGCGGGCCAGACGGTAACCGCCTCGCCGCAGCCCCTGGCATAGTCGAACAGCGAGCGGTGTTCGTGGCGCGGCGTTGGCCAGTCGATGCTGAAACCCTGATCCTCAAGCTGACGATACAGGCGCACCAGCAGCAGGGCGCCGGCCGTATCGAGACGGTTGAGACTGGTGGTATCGAGACGGGCCTCGCGCGCGCCGCCATCGCGCAGATGGCCGCCGGTCAGACCGGCGGTCGCCAGGCCGCCCAGACGGCCCAGCAGAGACGCGGCATGAGCCAGCGTCCAGTCGCCGGTCAGGCTGAGCCGCAGCACCGCCCCCTCCCGTCCCGCCTGCAATTGCCCCTCGGCCATGCGCCCCCGAACCGAAAACAAGAAAGCTTGCCCAACAGTTAGCAGAAATGACAGTCTCAGAAAACCAATGCCCGATGTCAGATCGGCTACGCTGCCCCGGAGCCTTTCCGGGGGTGCCATATGGGGGGGATCATGCCGCGCTTTGCCGCCAACCTGAGCTTCCTGTTCCTGGACGAACCCTTCCTCGACCGTTTCGCCGCAGCCGCCGACCAGGGCTTCCAGGCCGTCGAATTCATGTTCCCCTATGAGCATTCCTCCGCCGCCGTCGCCTCGGCCATGCGGGCGGCGGGCATCCAGGTCGCGCTGTTCAACGCACCGCCGGGCGACTGGGCCAATGGCGAACGCGGCCTGGCCTCCCTGCCCAACCGGCGCCAGGACTTCCGCGCCGCGATGGCCCGGGCGTTTGAATATGCCGAGGCGATGAACTGCCCGCGCATCCATGTTGTAGCCGGCGTGGCACCCGCCGGAGCCGACCGCCGCGCCATGGAAGCCTGTTACATGGACAATCTGGCCTGGGCGGCCGAGCAGGCTTCGGGGCTCGGTCGCATCCTGCTGATCGAACCGATCAACCGGCGCGATGTGCCCGGCTTTTTCCTCAGCGATTTCGATTTCGCCGAAAAGGTGATCGCCGATATCGGCGCGCCGAACCTGCGCCTGCAGTTCGACGTCTATCATGCCCAGATCATTCATGGCGACCTAGTCAAGCGGATTGAGCGGCAGATGCCGTGGATCGACCATGTGCAGATCGCCAATCCGCCGGACCGGCGTGAACCCGGCAATGGCGAGATCGAGTATCGCTATATCTTCGAGACCTTCGACCGGCTCGGCTATGACGGCTGGATCGGCTGCGAATACCGACCGGCCGGCAGTACGGTGGACTCTTTGGGCTGGATCAGGGACTACGGCGTGGTGCCGAAGAAAAAAGCCTAGTTCATCAGGGACGGAAGCCAGAGGACAATGGCGGGAAAGCCGATCAGCAGGCCGACGCGCACAAGATCGGCCAGCACGAAGGGCAGGATGCCGCGGATCACGGTCTGCAGCTTCACCTGCCCCACGCCCTGGATGACAAACAGGTTCATGCCCACCGGCGGCACAATCATGCCGATCTCGACAATCGTCACCATGTAGATGCCGAACCAGATCGGGTCGATCCCAAGCGCCTGCACCGCCGGAAAGACGAATGGCAGGGTCAGCAGCATCATGGCCAGATCGTCCATCAGCGCGCCAAGCACGACGTAAAACACGGTGAGCAGCACCAGGAACAGCGCCGGGCTGAGCTGCAGCGCCTGAATCTGCGCCACCACGAATTGCGGCGCGTTGGTGATCTCAAGGAAGAAATTGAACAGGCCGGCGCCGATCAGGATCAGGAAGATCATCGCACTGGTTGCCGCCGTCTCGCGCAGTGAGTCCTTGAAACGGCCCAGGGTCATGGTGCGGCCCGCCAGCGCAAAGATCAGTGCGCCGACCGCGCCGACCGAGGCGGCTTCGTTGGGCGAGAACACACCGATGAACATGCCGCCGATCACGATCACGAACAGCAGGAAAACCGGCCAGACATTTTTCAGCGTGCGGCGACGCTGCGGCCAGGGCATGCGTTCGCCGGCCGGGCCGCTTTTCGGATTGAGTCGTGTGGTCGCGGTGATGGCCAGCATATAGAGCGCCGTGCCGAGCACGCCCGGCAGCAGGGCAGCCACATATAGCTTGCCCAGCGACTGCTCTGTGAGCAGTGCATAGATCAGCAGGATGATCGAGGGTGGGATCAGGATGCCGAGCGTGCCGCCGGCGGCTACGGTGGCGGTGGCGAGACTGTCGGCGTAGCCGCGCCGGCGCATTTCCGGTAGCGCGACGCGGCACATGGTGGCCGCCGTAGCAATCGCCGAGCCGCAGATCGAACCGAAGGCGGCGCAGGCGCCGATGGTGGCAAGCGCGAGGCCGCCGCGGTAGTGGCCGAGGAAGGCGTAGGCGGCATCGTAAAGCTGGCGCGACAGCCCGGCATAGGTGGCAAACACGCCCATCATGACGAACAGCGGCACGGTGGAGAGGCTGTAGGGAATTACAGATTCAAACGGCGACGAGCCCATCACATAGGCCAGCCCGTCCCAGCCCTGCAGCCACAGGAAGCCAAGCCCGCCAACCACGCCCATCGCCACCGCGACCGGTACCTGGATGAGCATCAGGCCAAGGACCAGGGCAAAGCCGATCACACCGAAGAGCGTCGCATCCATCACAGCACCTCGCCTTTCGGCGCGGATGGCACAATGTCGCGGCCGGTGACGGCGACGGCGAGATGTCGCAACACAATCAGCGCAATCAGCAGCGTGGCAAAGAACGAGCCGGCCAGCAGCGGATACCAGAACCAGATCATCGGCAATGCAATGGTCTGCGACCTGTCGCCCATCAGGGCCACCGTATTGGCCTGGCCGATGCCAAACCAGCCGATCGCCCACATCAGTGCGCCACCGAGCAAAGCGGCGAAAGCCCGGCACAGGGCCTGTATCCGCAGCGGCAACCAGCCGATGCCGATATCGATCGAGACATGACTGTCAGTCATGAAACCATAGGGGATGGTCAGGAAGGCGCAGGCGACAATCATCAGCTGGGTGATATCGACCGTGCCAAGGATGCCCTGACCGCCGAAATTGCGCATGGCAATATCGAGGCAGGTGAACAGGCCGGCGACCAGCGCACAGAAGGCACCGAGTTTTCCGGCCCAGGCCGCGGCCTGCTCGGCGATACGGTAGATGGCAATCATCGCTTGAGACCCGAGAAGAAAAATGCCCTGCCGCCATCGATGCTGGCGGCAGGGCGGTCAGACATACGATCCCGATGGGATCAGCGCTTGCCTTCGTATTTGGCGATACGCTGCTGCATTTCAGCGAAGATGGCGCGGGCATCCTTGACCCCCGCTCCTTCCAGATCGGTCAGCAGCTTTTCAGTGGTGGGCTTCAGCGTATCGCGCCAGCGGGTGCGTTCGGCATCCGACAGCGAGGTCATCGCATTGCCCTTCTTGTTCGCAGCCTCCAGGCCCGGTGCATCCCACTGGTTCCACCAGTCGCCGAACTTCTCGGTCAGCGCGCTGCCTGTCGTATCGTCGATGGCCTTTTTCACATCCGCCGGCAGGCCGTCGTATTTGCGCTTGTTGATGATGAAATAGAAGCTCGCTGTGTAAGACCGCGCGTCGAGATGGAACTTGGTGACTTCAAACAGCCGGAAGGAATTGATCGGATCCCAGGGGAACACCGCGCCGTCGATCACACCGCGCTGCAGGTTTTCATAGACCTCGCCCGGCGGCAGGCCGACCGGCGTGGCGCCCAGCTGCTGCAGCATGGCGTTGATCTGCGGGCTGGGCGAGCGGATACGCAGGCCCTTGAGATCGTCCATGGTCTTGACCTGCTTCGATCCGGTATGGATCAGGCCGGCGTTATGCGCATGCAGACCGAGCACTTTCACAGTGTCAGGGAATTCCTGCGCGAAATGCTTCGGATACATTTCCCACAATGTGCGGCTGGCCGCGTTGGCTGTCTCGACCAGGAAGGGGAATTCCACGATGCCCATGCGGCTGAAGCGGCCGGCGGGCACCCCGCGCAGGCCATGCGCGATATCGACCACGCCACTGACCGCCTGCTCGAGCTGACGCGCCGGGTTGCCAAAGGCACTGCCGGCCGGAAACACCGTCAGTTTCACCTTGCCGTTGGTCCGCTTGGCCAGCTCCTCGCCCCAGGGTACGAACCAGTCGCGATGCATGCCGTGGCCCGGCGGCAGGAAGTGGCTCAGCTTGAGTTCGATCTCCTGCGCCGCCGCCGGCAATGCTGCGGTTGCGAACAGAAGGGCGGTCAAAACGGCAGGCGCCGCTTTACCCATGAAACGAGTCAGCTTGGCTGTCACGGATCGTCCTCCCAGACGGTTGTTATGGTTTTTTCTGCTGCTCGAAGGATAGTTACATCTGTAACTAAGGTCAAGGCAGGCCCGCCCTTACCTGCCGGGGGTTACCGGCTGAATACGTAGACGCGCCAGCGGCTTGCCGCCTATTGTTGCGCCGGCAGAAGATCGGTGGGTGGGTCTCACCGCGTGAAAGAAGGGTTTGATGGCGCGTCTGGTCACAGTGGCTGGCCTGGCCCTGGTATTGGGCATTCTGATTGGCATCGGTGCGGTCTCGCTGGATCGCGCCGCCAATGCCCCGGAGGCGCGCGCGATCAAGGAACCCGATGCCCCGCAGAGCAGCAGCACCGCTGTGGTCGAGGCACCGGGTGCGCGGGTTGTGATCAAGCTCGCCAGCGCTGCCCCCACATCGGCACCGCAGATCGGCACCATGGCCGTGACCACGGTGGAAAAACTGGCAACGGCGTCTGACGGCAACATCGAGATCAAGCTGTTCGAGCCCAATACGCTGGCGCCGAATGCCGAGCTGTTCGACAAGGTTGCCGACGGCACAATCGATGCCGTGTGGTCGTCGCCAAATTTCTTTGCTGAACGCGATTCCGTCTTCTGGCTGTTCTCTACCGTGCCCTTCGGCCCCTCCGCCGGCGAATATCTCGCCTGGCTGTCCTATGGCGGTGGCCAGGATCTGATGGACAGCAGCTTTGCGCGCTTCAACATCAAACCCATCGTCTGCACCGTGCTGCCGCCGGAGTCCGGCGGCTGGTTCCGCCGCGAGATTACCTCGGTAGGCGATCTCAAGGGCCTGCGCATGCGATTCATGGGCATCGGCGCCAAGGTGATGCGCCGGCTGGGCGTCGATACCGTGACGCTGAATGGCGGCGACACCTTCTTCGCCCTGCAAAGCGGCAATATCGATGCTGCCGAATTCTCCCTGCCCTTCATCGACCTGCGCTACGGCCTCGACAAGGCTGCAAGCAATTACTATTTCCCGGGCTGGCACCAGCAGAGCTCGTTGATCACCCTGATGATCAACATGAAGGTCTGGGAAAACCTGACCGATGCGCAGCGCGCCATGATCATGAATGTTTGCGGCGATAATATCCGCGAGAGCCTGGCGGAAGGCGAAGTGCAGCAGGTGCAGGCACTGCAGGAAATCCGCCAGCGCGGCGTCAATGTCCGCACCCTGCCTGTGCCGGTGATGGACGCGCTGAAGGCGTCATGGATCCAGGTGGTGAAAGAGGAAAGCGCCGCCAATCCGGAATTCAAGAAGGTGTGGGAGTCTTACCACGCATTCCGCAAATCCTACGCAGAGTGGCGCGGCCTGGGCTACCTGCCCTGATGGCTCAGGCGCCGATCGAACGGCGCAGCTGGCGCACCTGACGTTCCACCGAGATATCGATGGATGCTGTCACTTCCAGGCTGCGGTCTTCCAGCGCATCGCCGCGCGGATTGGCAAGACCGCGTGCCTCCACCGCATCGTCGCGACGGCGGATCAATTCGATGATTTCGGGTTGAAACAGACGCAGCAGACCATTCAGCCAGCGGTTCACATTCGATGATGGCCAGGCATGGCGCAGCTCGAAGCGGTCGAGCATGGCAATCACATCGCGCGCCGCAAACCAGGTTTCGTCGGTAACCCAGCGGTTGACGGTGAACAGGCGGATCGGTTGGCCATAATGGTCCATCGCCACACCGACGATATGGGCCAGGGCCTGATCGCCACGCGGCCAGTGTTCTCCCAGCTTTTCCTTGGGCGAGCAGCGACCGACGCCGGTTTTCAGATACTTGGCCGGCTCGAAGGCTTCACCAAGGAATTGCGGGCGCTGGAAGATATGAAAGTGACCGTGCTCACGGTCTTCGTTGCGATGGGCATGATAGTAATACTGCGCACCGGTTTGCGGATCGAACACATCGCCGGCCGGATAGTGCTGCTGCTCGAAAAAATCTTCCTCGCCATGCAGGAGTTCGGCGACCAGGTTGCTGCGCTTGGCTGCGAGACCCTGCTGGATCTTCAGCACATCGCTGCCCGCCGCCACCATCGCCTGCAAACGAGCCCGCCCCAGATTCGCCATCATATTCATGCAACACGTCCCCAACCACTCAGGCGGGGCAGACTACGCAGCCGGCTGTTAAGCGGTGGTAAATGCGACAAGCCGCCACGCTTGTTCTTGCGAGTCGCTATGCTATTTTTTTCTCAGACCGGTTTTCCGGCCCCCATCCGAATCGCCAGCAGTCCGTTTCCAGCATTGTCGAAAGACCCATTGAGGAGCCCCCGATGTCGCGAGTCCTTTTGTCCGCCCTCGCCGTTCTCACCCTGAGCCTCGGCATGACCAGTGCCCATGCGGCCGGCAATCCGGAGGAAGGCAAGAAAGCCTTCGCCAAATGCCGTGCCTGCCACCAGCTTGAGGCCGGCAAGAATACCGTCGGCCCCAGCCTGAAGGGCCTGTTTGGCCGCAAGTCGGGCACTGTCGAAGGCTTCAAGTATTCCGATGCCATGAAGGCCAAGGCCGTGGCCTGGGACGACACCACCATCGCTGCCTATATTGCTGATCCCAAGGGCTATATCCCCGGCAACAAGATGGTCTTCCCCGGCATCAAGAAGGAAAGCGAGATCGCCGACCTGATCGCCTATCTGAAGGACGCCACCAAGTAAGGTCGTCTGCACGGGTTCCAGGGCCTCCCATGATGGGAGGCCTTTTTATTTCACATGAATTAATGTAGAAAATATATAGTACATATTGTGACGCCAATTACATTGCATTCTACAGTTAAAAAACTATATTGCCCTTATGTCCACAGCGAGCACCGATATCCCCAGCAATACCACCCCAGCTTCGGTTTCCGCCGAAACGGTGCGGGACTGGCTCGCCAATGGTGAAGCCCTGCTGATCGATGTGCGCGAACCCGACGAATATGCCGATGAGCATATCGAGGGGGCTGTGCTGCTGCCGCTGTCCAGCCTGGATGCCGGCCAGCTGCCCGCCGCCAATGGCAAGCGCCACGTGCTGCAATGCCTGACCGGCAAGCGCTCGGGCATTGCCCTGCAGAAACTGGCCGAACAGGGCGTGACCGGCCTGCTGCATCTCGATGGCGGTCTGCTGGCCTACAAGAAGGCCGGCGGCGCCACGGTTGAAGCCGACGAGGCCGTGGCGGCTTAAGCCGCCGCACCTTTTTCCGTTGTCATCTGTTGGTTAAGGTCGTCCTGCAGAAATGGAGGATCCGATGCCTGTGCATGGCCCCGACGTGGTGCTGAACGCCCCCGCCTATATCCATGAGAGCGCGCAGATCTATGGCAAGGTGCGGCTCGAAAAGGGCAGCTCGGTCTGGATCAACGTCGCCATGCGTGCCGAGAATTACGAGATCGTGGTCGGCGCCTACACCAATATCCAGGATTTCTCGATGCTGCATGTGGGCAGCCAGAGCGGCACCTATATCGGCGCCCATGGCTCGATCACCCATCACTGCACGATCCACGGCTGCACCATCGGGGATAACTGCCTGATCGGCATCGGCTCGACCATCATGGATGGCTGCGTGATCGGGAATAACTGCATCATCGGCGGCCACACCTTCCTCAAGGAAGGCACCATCATCCCCGACAATTCCGTGGTGGTGGGCAGTCCCGGCAAGGTGATCAAGACGCAGAACAACTATGTGCGCTGCCGCCTCAACGCCTGGCTCTATTACCGCAACGCGCTGGCCTATCGCCAGGGCCAGTATCGCGACTGGGACCAGGCCGACATGGCCAAGGCGGTGGGCGCCGAGATCGCCCGCCTGACCGAAGAACTGAAAGCCCTGGAAGCCGCCGGCCGAGCATAATCTTTCCTGGCCTGAATTCCGCCATTTTTGCGGCGCAGGAATCCTGCCATGGCGCCGTGTAGAGCTACAGACAATAACGGTATGAGCAGGACATTTACATGTTCGCCTCCCTCGCCCTGCCACGCCTCGAAACCGGGACGCCCGGACTTTTGGGCGGTGAACGCGTGAGCGACGTCGATACGGCCCTGATGCACCGGGTCGCGCGCGGGGATCATGCGGCCTATCGCCTGCTGGTCGACAAATATCTGCGCCACGCCGTGACCGTTGCCTATCGCGTGCTGTTCAATCGCAGCGATGCCGAAGAGGTGGCACAGGAAGCATTTCTGCGCGTCTGGCAGCATGCCGCGCGCTGGCGTGCCGATGGCGGAGCCAGCTTCAAGACCTGGCTTAACCGCGTTGTGGTCAACCTGTGCATCGACCGCAAGCGCAGGCCCACCATGGCCGTGCTTGATGACCAGCCCGAGCCGATCGACGAGGATCGCGCCACACCCTATGAGGCACGGCTGGCCAGCGAAACCACCGACCGCGTTGCGCTGGCCCTGCAGAAACTGCCGGAACGCCAGCGTGCCGCGATCCTGCTCTGCTTCTGGGAAGGCGAAAGCAATATCGACGCCGCCCGGGCGCTGGGTGTCACTGTTGGCGCGCTGGAGTCCCTGTTGATTCGCGCCAAGCGCAGCCTGCGCGACGATCTGAGCCCGGCCCTGGGTGCAAACCCGGCCGGCATGAAGGAGTGAAGCCATGACTCTCGAGCGTTTTATCGATCTGCTCGACGCCTATGGCGCCGATCTCGATCTCTGGCCCCAGGCTGAGCAGGCTGCAGCCACCGCGCTGCTGGCCGCATTGCCCGAGGCACGCGAGGCGCAGCGCCGCGCGGCCTCGGCCGATGCCCTGCTGTTCAATGCGGCTCTTCCAATGATCGAACCAAGCGATGCCCTGCGCCAGCGCGTGCTGGCCCAGGTTGCCATGCTGCCGGCCGCGAGTCCGACAGCCAACTGGCGTGGCCAGGTGCTGGAAGCACTCGCGCTGCTCTTCCCCAGCGGCCGCAGCCTGCCGCAATTTGCCGCGCTGGCCCTCGCCGTTGCGATCGGCATCAGCGCCGGCTTTGCCAATATCGGTTTTGCCGATGCGCAGGAAAGCGACCTGGTCAGCGTGCAGATTGCCAGTGCCACACCGCTGCTCACCGAGGATTGAGAATTATCATGGTCGATCCGGTTGCCTCCGCGCCCACCCCGAAGTCGAAGCTCAATCGCTGGCTTGCCATTGGCCTGATCGCCTCGGTGGCGCTCAACCTCGGCTTCGCCAGCTTCGGTGCCGTGCGTTTCTTCAAATATCGTGAGATGGCCGAAAAACGCGGTGGCCAGATCGAGGATCAGTTTGCCCGCCGCCTACCCGACAATGCCGCGCGGGCGTTCCGCCACGCCTTCGAGGACGGCCGCAAGGGTGGCGCCATTTCGCATTACCAGATGCGCCGTGATCTGGGCACCGCACTGAGTGCCGAGCCCTATGACCGCGAGCGCCTTGCCGCCGTGCTGAGCGAACACCGCCAGCGGCTTGACCAGTTGCAGCAGGGTCTGCAGGCCGGCCTGCTGGCTGCAGCCGATGCCATGACGCCGGAACAGCGCCGCGAGTATGCCGAGCGCATGCTGCGCCGTGGCCCGCCGGGCGGGCCCATGGGCGGTCCGCCGCATATGCGTGGCGACATGCCGCCGCCTCCGCCGCCCCGCAACTAAGGGTCTGCACCGCCGAGCCCGGCACCCTTGTCTCTGGGCGACAGGCTGTTTAGCGTGGGTGTTTTCCCGGAAAGCCACTGGGGGCATCCATGCTCAATGTCGTCATCACCGGCGGTGCCGGTTTCATCGGCCAGAAACTGGCCGCCGAACTGCTGAAGCGCGGAACGCTGACCGGGCCGAGCGGCAAGTCGGAACCGATTGCCCGCATCACACTGTTCGACACTGTCGCTGCAGCGGGTCCGCAGGATGAACGCATCACGACCGTTGCCGGCGATATCGGCGATCATGGCGACGTACTGAAGCTGATCGGCCACAACACACATTCGGTGTTTCATCTTGCTGCTATCGTCTCCTCGGGAGCCGAAGCGGACTTCGAAGGTGGCTATCGCGTCAATCTGGAAGGCACCCGCCATATCCTGGAAGCCTGCCGGGCGATTCCCACGCATACCCCGCGCCTGGTGTTTGCCTCATCCGTCGCCGTCTATGGCGGCGACGATCTGCCCAAGACCGTGACCGACCAGACCGCCCAGCGCCCGACTACCTCCTACGGCGTACAGAAGCTGAGCGGCGAGTTGCTGATCAACGACTACAGCCGCAAGGGCTTTGTCGATGGCCGCAGCATCCGGCTGCCTACGATCATGGTACGGCCCGGCAAACCGAACAAAGCCGCCTCCACCTGGGCCAGTTCGATGATCCGCGAGCCGCTCTCGGGCGTCGATGCGGTCTGCCCGGTGCGCCCCGACTCACCGATGGCCTGCCTGTCGCCGCGCCGCACCGTGGATGCCTTCATTCGTGCCCATGATCTGCCGGCAGCAGACTTCGGCAAGGACCGCGCCCTGCTGCTCAGCGGCATCCGTGTCACTGCCGGCGAAATGGCAGCCGCCGTCGAACGCGCCACCCCGGCCCTGAAAGGCGCCAACCGCAAGATCGGGACCATTCACTGGACTCCCGATGCCGCGATCCAGAAGATTGTCGATGGCTGGCCCGGCGCCACCGCATCGGAGCGAGCGAAAGCGATGGGCTTCACCGTCGATGCCGGTATCGATGAGATCGTGCAGAGCTTCATCGCCGACGATCTCGACAACCAGATCAAGAGCCTGCAATCGTCGTAACCTGTTTTATGTCATGGCCGGGCTTGACCCGGCCATCCACGTCTTGCAGCGTGGCCGCTGCGAAAAAAAACTCGTGGGTGCCCGGCTCAAGGCCGGGCATGACACTGTTGTAGAATGAAGGTAAGCGCCTATGACCAAGCCCTCCCCCGAAGCCCTGGCAATGATCAGGCAGCTGATCGAGATGCCGACCGTCAGCCGCGATTCCAATCTCGACCTGATTCACTGGATCCGCGACCACCTGAAATCGCTCGGCGTCGATGCCACGCTGGTGCATGATGCCACCGGCAAGAAAGCCAACCTCTATGCCACGCTGGGGCCACAGGACAAGCCGGGCATCGTGCTGTCGGGCCATACCGATGTGGTGCCGATCGACGGCCAGGACTGGGATACCGATCCCTTCAAGCTGACCGAAAAAGCCGGCAAGCTCTATGGCCGTGGTACCTCGGACATGAAAAGCTTCGTCGCCATCGCGCTGTCCTATGCGCCGAAATTCCTGGCGCAGACGCTGGATACGCCGATCCACTATGCCTTCACCTATGACGAGGAAGTGGGCTGCCTCGGTGCCAAGCGCCTGATCGAAGTGCTGCGCGACATGCCGGTGAAACCCAAGGCTTGCATCGTCGGCGAGCCGACCGAGATGCAGGTGATCGCCCAGCACAAGGGCAAGAAAAGCTGGCGCGTCGATGTGCGCGGTTTTGAATGCCATTCCTCGCTGACCCATATGGGCGCCAATGCAGTGGAGGCCGCTGCCGAACTGATCGCCTTCATCAAGTCGCTGGCCCGCAACAAGCGGGATAACGGCCCGTTTGATTCCGAATTTGCCCCGCCCTATACCTCGCTGCATACCGGCACGGTCAATGGCGGCACGGCGCTCAACATCGTGCCGAAGGATTGCAGCTTCCTGTGGGAGATCCGCTACCTGCCGCAGGACGATGTCGATGCGCTGTTCGCCGAAGTCGTGGCTTATGCCAGGACCAGGCTGGAACCGGAGATGAAGAAGATCGATCCGGCCTGTGGCTTCACCTTCACGCAGATATCGGAATTCCCCGGCCTCGCCACCAATGACCGCGGTGGCGTGGTAGAGTTGGCCAAGGCGCTCACCGGCGCCAACCGCGTGCAGAAGGTCTCGTTCGGCACCGAGGCCGGCCTGTTCTCCGAGCTGGGCATTCCTACCATCGTCTGCGGTCCGGGTTCGATCGAACAGGCGCATAAGCCCAATGAGTTCATCGAGCTGGCCCAGATTGGTCTCTGCGAGGCCTTCATGGACCGGCTGCTGCAACGGGTGAAGGCCGGCGCTGCCACCATGCCGATCTGAGACTGGTGCTATCAGGGCAGTTATGATCCTGCCCAAATCCGCGGCAGTGTCGTCAATTCTGCAAAGCTGGTTTGTGACCGGCGCCATGGTGCGGCGCAATATTTCCTGATAGACAGCGCGCCTCGTTCGGCAACAGAGGCCGTTTATGTCCGTGACTACAGCCCGTCTCGCCACCATGACACCGCATGCCAACCAGGATGCGGTGCAGGCGGCGCTGGCCAAAGCGCGCCACCCGATTGTGCGCGACTTCCTGGCCTACTATGCCGGCATCCATCCAGCCGATGCCCTGCCCTCGCGCGAGGCTTTCAATCCGATGGCAGTGCCACGCCTGCTGCCGCATCTGGTGCTGGCCGAAGTGGAACGCCAGCCCGATGGCCGGCCGGCCCGGTTTCGCATCAAGGTGGCAGGCGAAGAGGTGGTCGCCGCCCTGCGCATGCCCCTGATCGGGCGCTATATGGACGAGATCGCCAACACATCGGAACCGACCGCGCGCTTTCCCATCGAGAGCCGCCACAGTGTTGTCGAGACCGGCTGCATGGTCTATCGCCGCGGCAAACCCCGGCTGCGCTTCCCGCTCGATTATGCCGAAGTCGAATATGCTCATTGCCCGCTGGCCGAGAATGGCGTTACCGTCGATCACATCATGACGGTCAACCATTATCAGGCCCTGGAGCCGGTCCTCCGCTGAGCAATACCGCCACGCATCCCAATCTTGCCGCCATCGACGTCGCCCTGGCCGCGGCGAAAAGTCCGGTCATCCGCGACTTCCTCCAGCATATGCGCAACATCCACCCGGCGGACCGGCTGCCCGCGCGTGCGGCCTTCGATCCCATGCGGGTTCCACATCTGCTCGGCCATCTCGTGCTGGTGCAGGTCGAGCGTCCCTCTGCCGGTGCGATGAGGTTTCTGGTCCGCGTTGCCGGCGAATCCGTGTTGCGCGCCGTGCCGGTACCGCTGATGAATCGATATATCGAAAGCAGCGTGAACCTGATCAAGGACTCACGGGACGACAGCGAGTCACGCATCGTCGATGTGCGGCGCCAGGTGGCGGAAACCGGCTGCATGCAACACTGGTGCGGTCGGGTCAACATTCCTTTCCGCTTCAACTTCGGCGACGTGGAATATGCCCATTGCCCGCTTGGGGAAGACGGCAGCACGGTGGACCGCATCCTCTCGGCCTTCTTCTACCACGGTGCACCGGACGCCTGATCAAGGCACCGGATCGAGCGCCAACTGCGAAGCGACTGTCAGCAAAGCTGCCGTCTGTTCCGGCACCTCTGCATCCGGCTGCGGATCGGTGCCAACTGACGCAGCCAGCGGCTGCGGCTGATTTGTCTGCTGCAGTGGCGCAACGCCGGATTGGAATGCCGACACTGGCTGGCCCAGTCCTTCGCGCGCCTGACGACACAGCGTGTGAATGAAACCAAGCTTGCCGATCGCCGCAGCACTCAGCACAAAGGGATAAAGATCCTGCTGGCCCATGGAACGGTTCAGGCTGTTGACCGCAAAGGTGACCGGCAGAAAGGCTTCGATCAGCTGTTCGATACTGTCGGCATGATAAGGGTCGAAATCGACCCGCACGCCCAGTTCTTCGCCCCGGCTGATGCGCGGTTTGACCCGCAGGCCGAAAGCGCCCGCCGTCTCCAGTGTATCGACGATATGCATGTAATGCGCCCAGGTTTCGGCGAAATCCTCCCAGGGATGCACCGCGGCATAGGCACTGACATAACCCTCCTGCCAGCCGGAACCGGGGCCATCATCATAATGACGCTGCAATGCCTCGCCGTAATCCTGCCGTTCATCGCCGAACAAGGTGCGAAAGCCAGTCATGGTCTCGCTGGTTTCACCGGTCCGGCGCACCAGTCGCTCCCAGTAGTAATGCCCGACTTCATGCCGGAAATGGCCGAGCAGGGTGCGGTAGGGCTCATGCATCGCGACACGGATCTTCTCGCGTCTGGCATCATCGGCTTCCATCAGATTGATGGTGATGAGGCCGTTGTCATGTCCAGTGATGATCCGTGGGGCTGACGGATCGGGCGGGTCGGCGAGGAAATCGAAGGCCAGCCCCTCTTCCGCGTCTTCGTCACGCGTTTCATGCGGCAGCCCAAGCCGTAGCAGGCCGTGAAACAACCGGTGCTTGGCACTTTCGATGCGGCGCCAGTTGGCCAGGTTCACCGGCACCGACAGATCGGGCACCGTGCGGTTATGCGCACAGGCCACGCAATAGGGTTCAGGATCGGGTGCCTGCCCCTCGGCCTCGGCCGGCACCAGCCAGTTACAGGCGTCGTGCTCGGCATTGCAGCAGAAGCGGTAGTGCTGTTCGGGCGCCGCCAGCGCCTGCCACGCTGCGCTGCCATCGCTGCGCGTCACGGGTTCCAGCGCACTGAGCACCAGGGCATTGGACAGAAAGCCGAGCCGCCGCCCGCAGCTTTCACATTGAGTGTTTTCAAAATAGAGCGGCTGGCCGCAGCCCAGACATTCGAACAGGCGCATGACAATCTCGTTGAAACGGGACTGGTTTTTTCGCCCGCAGGTTTAAAGACGATCTGGCCGCGCATTGGTTCCGCAAGAAACTGCGGAACCCTCCGGCTTCGGACAGGTTCTGTACAGGGCCCAAAAAGGAGTGCAGACCATGGTGCCACACAAACCAATGCCAAAACCAAGCGACGAACAGATGCGTGAAGCGCACCACAGCGATCAGAGCCAGACGGAAAAGCAGGAAGATTTGGACATAGCGCTGCGTGACAGCTTCCCCGCCAGCGATCCGGTGGCGTTAACCCAGCCGACCACGGCCACGGCATCGCTGGACAGCGACAAATCAGCCAAGGCGGGGGATCGCACCCGCGACAAGCTGCTGCAGAAGCATGAGCGTGTGAATCTGAGCGATGACGACGAGGTCAAATACTGGACCGAGCGCCTCGGTGTTTCGAAAACTGCGTTGAGCGAGGCCGTGCGCGAGGCCGGATTCTTCCCGGCCGACGTGGCGCATCATCTGGGCAAGACACTGTAAGCTACTTCGGCTCCCAGCGTGTCGCCTTCACCAGCAAGCCGGTGCTGACGCCGTAGACCACCATCGCGGCACCGGCCAGCGCGAACAATGTCCACACTACGGCGCCGCTCATCGTCAGCCACCAGCCGCCCAGCGCCACCATCACAAGCCGGATGGTGCCGCCCACCACCGGGCCAAGCACCTTGCCCGAACCCTGCGAGGCGAAATACAGGCACAGGCCGAAACCGAAGAACGGGAAGCCGGCGCCGGCGGCGATCAGATACTGCCGCGCCGCCGCAATCACCGCGGCATCATCCGTGAACAGCCGCGACCACAGATCGGGCGCGACGATGACGATCAGGCCGATCACGGCCAGCGCCACGGCGGCCACACTGCCGGCCATCCAGGCGACATGGCGCGCGCGCGCCACCTGCCCGGCACCGATGGCCATGCCGACCATCGGCACGCTGGCGACACCGACCGAGAAGGCAATCGGAATCAGCAGGAATTCCAGTCTGGCGCCGATGCCATAGCCGGCCAGCGCAACCGTGCCGAAGCGCGCCACCAGCCCAGTGAAGATCAGCACTGTCAGCACGGTCTGCAGCGACGAGACGCAGGCCAGCGCGCCAACCCGCAGGATATCGAGGAACAGCGGCTTCTGGGCGACAAAGCCTGCTGCACTCAGCCGCAGCCGGGCGCGACGGCTGCGCAGGTAGACAAACAGCACCAGCGTGCCCAGGCCGAAGGCAAACACCTGTCCCAGCGCGACACCGACAATGCCGAAACCCGGGATCGGCCCAAGCCCGAGGCCAAGCACACCGCCGATGGCGATCTGCGCCACCGCGGCGGCGAGTCCGAGCACCGAAGGCACATTCATGTTGCCGGTGCCACGCAGCACCGAGGACAACGTGTTGAACAACCAGACGGCAATCGCGCCGCTGAATACCGTGTTGGAATACAGCACCGCCAGGTCCAGCGCCGCACCGCGCCCGCCGAGCAGGTGGTAAATTGCTGGGCCAAGCAGCCAGAAAAAGGCCGTGAAAAATGCGGCGGCCACCACGGCAATGATGATGGCATGTAGCGCCAGCGTGTTGGCGCGCTGCAGATCACCGGCACCCAGCGCACGGGCGATGGCCGAGGACACGCCGCCACCCATGGCACCCGCCGACATCATCTGCATCAGCATCACCATCGGGAAGGCCAGCGCCATGGCGGCGAGCGATTCCACACCCAGCAGGCCGACATAGGCTGTCTCGGCAATCGCAGCCAGTGCAGTGGCCAGCATGGCAACCGTGGTCGGTGCGCTGAGCTTCAGCAAGGTGGGCAGGATCGGCGCAGTGAGCAGCATCTCGCGCCCCGTCGCCGCGGCGACAGGCTTGCGGATTGTCTGGTCATTCATGTCAGGCCGCCTTTTCGATCGCGTTGAGCCGCTGTTGCACGCTCTGCCGTGCGGCATTGAGGATAGTGTCAGACAAGCTTTGGTCAGCGACGGCGCGCGCCATGGCGACCGCGCCGGCCATCTGCGTCAACATCGCCAGCGCAAAGCCCTGCGCATCGAAAGCGTCACGCTGTGGCAGATGCCGCATGTAACGCGCGACAATACCTTCGATACCGGCATCGAACGCGGCGCGTGCAGCCTTGCTGAGGCGCGCCAGATCGCCGCTCAGCGCCGCAACCGCACAGCCATTGCCCGGATTGTCGCGATGCGATGGCGACAGATAGGAATCCGCCCAGCACCGCAAGGCATCGATGCCGGTCGCGGCGCCGACACGGCTGGCAAAGCGCGCACTGCCTTCAGCGAACATGCCACGGATCGCTTCGGTTACCAGATCATCCTTCGACCCGAAATGCGCGTAGAAGCCGCCATGGGTCAGGCCGGCAGAGCGCATGATCTCGGCAACGCCGACACCGGCCGGACCATGGGCGCGCATGGCCCGGGCGGCCTGCCGCAGGATCTTCTCGCGGGTCGCCTGCTTGCGCTCTGTCGGTACGGTGGCTGGGGGCATGGTGAGTCCAGAATATGATGATCATCATATTTAGTGGCCGGAAGGCCAAAGTAAAGCTTGCTGAATTCTGTGCTGATTCAGCCGGTTAGGTCATGCTAGGGTGTTGCCATGAGCGAGCGCCACCGTCCCAGAATCGCGATCACCTATTGCACCCAGTGCCAGTGGCTGCTGCGCGCGGCCTGGATGCAGCAGGAACTGCTTTCCACCTTCACCGAGGATCTGGCCGAGGTGGCGCTGATTCCGGCCAGCGGCGGCACATTCGTCATTGCCTATGACGGCGACACGATCTGGGACCGCAAGCGCGATGGCGGCTTTCCGGATGTAAAGACGCTGAAGCAGCTGGTGCGCGACCGCCTCGATCCCGCGCGCAACCTTGGCCATATCGATCGCTGAGCCGCCGATCTGTTTGCATTGTCCCAAGCAGGCCCGGCAATTCGCGCCGCAGTGCCGCGATTGCCCGGCAAAACTTTCCGGTTAATCCGCGTTCACCAAACTGCGCAACAGTGTGATTTTGCTGTAATCCGCAACATTCTGTTACACGCGGATCTTTGCAACCTCTGGCATGTCACTTGCTTCTTCCCTCGCAGAAAACGAGGAAGACGCGCATGAGCGCGCCAATCTCGATGAGCCCATCCGCCAGAAGGTGGAAAAGACCATCCGCGCGCAGACCGGCAAAAACATCGGTGGCATCGCCAACCTAGTGGTGTGAACCAACCATGAGCTCGATTTCATCCAGCTACTTCACCAATCCCTATTACGGCATCAACCAGGCCGGCGGCACCAAGCCGACAGAAGTTGTGAAGACCAAGGAAGAAGCCGCTACAGCTGGCGCCTCTGCCGTTTCGGCGGCGCCGCTGAACGTCGGCGACGTGACGCAGGAATTCCTCGATTTCGCCAAGCTTTCGGTGCCCGAGCGCATCCGCAAGCAGTTCCTTGAAAGCAGAGGGCTGGACGAAAAATCTCTGGCATCCTTGAGCGAGGAAGACCGCAAGAAGATCGAGGACGAGTTCCGCGATCTGCTTGAAAGGAAAATGAAGGAAGGCATGAACATGGGCAGCAAGACCACCGGTCTCGTCGCCAATATTGTGGTCTGAACGGCCTAGCTCAGGGTTTTCCTCAACGTCAGCGCCGCCGCGATTGCACCTAGGGCGGCGGCGGCGGCGGCCACGCCGAAGGCAACGGCATAATCCACACCGCCGGAGACCGCGCCGAGCAGCGCAATACCGATGGCGAAGCCGGCCTGGCGAAGGGTTGTCGCCATCGCCGATGCCATGCCGGCACGATCCGGCGGCGCCAGCGCCACCAGCGCACCCGAAACCTGCGAATTGCTGATCCCGGCACCGCTGGCCAGCAGCAGCATGGCGCCGAGCACCAGCCAGAGCGACGCCCCCTGCAGTGTGGCGAAAGCCAGCAGCGCCAGGCCCGCGGTGAGCAGCAGCATGCCGCCGGTGAACGTCACCTGCCAGCCATAGCGCTGCGTCGCCCAGACGCCGACCGGCGGCAGCACCAGCATCGGCAGAGTGGCCGCCAGCATCGCCAACCCGTTCCGTTCGACATCGAGACCGAAGGCCGCCAGCAGATAGAGCGGCAGATAGATCAGCGTGGCCCAGTAGCCGGCCGACAATGACAGCAGCAGGCAGCCGATGCCGATGGCCTCGCGGCGGCGGAACAGCATCGGATCCAGCATCGGTTTCGCACGGCGCTTCTGCTGCCACACCAGCGCGATGCCGAGCAGCAGGCCTGCGCCCGTGGCGAGCCAGCGCCAGACCGGCGCGCCGTCGCTGTGCAGCAGTGCCTGCACCGGCAGGGCAATCGCCAGTGTCAGCAGCAGAACACCCGGCAGATCGAGCGCACGGCCTTCCTCATCGCGCGATTCCGCAATCACACGGCGCACCGCCCAGTCGCAAAGGGCGCAGATCGGCAGGTTGATCAGGAAGACCCAGCGCCAGCCGAAGCCCGCGGCTACAAAGCCGCCCAGCGTGGGGCCCAGTGCCATCGCCGCGCCGCTGGTAACGCCGATGATGCCGAAGGCCCGCGCGCGGGCAGCAATGTTTGAGGTCGGATAGGCCAGCGAGATCGCCGCCAGGCCGCCGGTGATATAGAAGGCTGCGCACAGGCCCTGTAGCGCGCGGGCAACCCACAGCGACGGCCCGTCCCAGGTCAGACCGCAGAGCAGCGAAGCCAGCGCGAAGCCGGCATTGCCCAGCAGCAGCATGCGGCGGCGGCCGAAACGGTCGGCCAGTGCGCCGGCGGCGAACAATGAGCCGGCAAAGGCCAGGCTGTAGGCATCCATCACCCAGGCAGTGGCACTGATCGAGAAGCCGAGCTCGTCACGGATGGCCGGCAACACCACGGCGACGACGGTGACATCGAAGTTGGCCAGGCTGACCGACAGCGCAAGAATCCAGGCAACGGCCATCGGATGCTGGAAACCAAAACGTGCGACGGGTTGGGCGAGATCGGACATGACGCTGGCATCGCATGCCGGCGCGGACGGCACCAACAAGATCGCTTCACAGTATCATGAATATCATTCATAATACGGCCATGCGCCCCCTGCCGCCCTTCGACTCCCTGGTCGCCTTCGATGCCGTGCTGCGCCATGGCAGCATGACGGCGGCCGCCAGCGAGCTGGGCATCACCCAGAGCGCGGTGAGCCATCGCCTGCGCCGGCTGGAAACCTTCATCGGCACGCCTTTGCTGCTCCGGCGCCGCGCCGGCCTGTCGCCAACCCCTGCAGGTACGGCACTGGCCGAAGGGCTGGGCGATGTATTCGACAGCATGGCCGGCCTGCGCGATCGCTGCCGCGCGACCACGGCACCGGCCCGCCTGCGCGTCGGCATCAGCGCGGCACTGGCCCAGCTCTGGCTGGTGCGCCGCCTGCCCGCCTTTGCCAGACGCCATCCCGGCATCGATGTGGAACTGGTGATCTTCACCACCAAGGCGCAGGCCGAGGCCCGCTCCGGCGACATCGATATCCGCGTGCTGTGGAAGAAGCCGGACGAGGCCCGCAACACCAGCACCCAGCGCCTGCTGTTCCGCGAACAGGTCTTCCCGGTCTGCGCCCCGTCAGTGCTGGCAAAACCCCTGCGCGACCCCAAGGCCATCGCCACCCTGCCGCTGCTGTACAAGGCGGTCGAGGAAGGCCAGACCCCGGAATGGGAATGGAGCACCTGGTTCAAACGCCTGGGCATCGCCGGCAAGCCGAAAACCAGCCTGCGCTTTGGCGATATCGGCACGGCGATCTCGGCCGCCCTGGAAGGCGCCGGTGTGGTGCTGGCGCGCTCCCTGCTGGTGCATGACGCCCTGGGCGACGGCCGGCTGATCCGGCCGCTCGGCCCGCAGTGGCAAATGCCCGCGGAAAAGGCCCATGTGGTGCGCTGGCCGGCAGCCCTGTCGGGCGACCTGCGGGTTCGGGCCTTTGCCGCCTGGCTGGCGGCCGAAGCCGAGAAAACCGTAGCCGAGGGGGCACCTGCAGCTCCGGCAAAAGCTAAGCTACGGATTCAGCGACATTAATTACCAGGCAAGGCGCCAACATGGCAGCCCTGCACCATCGTCATTGCGACGCAACAAATCTATCCTTGTAACAATCCGCCCCGGGCCGTATATACCCGCCCAACTCTAGCCGAAACCTAAAGGAATCGCGCCCGGCCGCCTGACCCCAGGATGGACCGGGCCTTTTGTGTAAGCCGCATGGATATCCGCAATATCGCCATCATCGCCCACGTCGACCATGGCAAGACCACGCTCGTCGACGCCCTGCTGCGCCAGTCCGGCTCGTTCCGCGAGAACCAGCAGGTCGCCGAGCGCGTCATGGACAGCAACGACCTGGAGCGCGAGCGCGGCATCACCATTCTCGCCAAGTGCACCTCGGTCGAGTGGCACGGCACACGCGTGAATATCGTCGACACCCCCGGCCACGCCGATTTCGGCGGTGAAGTCGAACGCATCCTGTCGATGGTGGATGGCGTGGTGCTGCTCGTGGACGCCGCCGAAGGCCCGCTGCCGCAGACCAAGTTCGTGCTCGGCAAGGCGCTCGGCCTTGGCATGCGTCCGATCGTGGTCATCAACAAGGTCGACCGCCAGGACGCCCGTCCGGTGGAAGTCCATTCCGAAGTTTTCGATCTCTTCGCCGCGCTGGACGCCACCGAAGAGCAGCTCGACTTCCCCTGCATGTTCGCCTCTGGCCGCTCCGGCTGGGCCGATGACAGCCTGGAAGGCGCCCGCAAGGATCTCGCCCCGCTGTTCGACCTCGTCGTGCGCCATGTGCCGGCGCCGATCGCCGAGCAGAATGCGCCCTTCAAGATGCTGGTCACCACGCTGGAAGCCGACAACTTCCTCGGCCGCATCCTTACCGGCCGTATCTATTCGGGCAAGCTGAAGGTCAACACCCCGATCCATTCGCTGCGCGCTGATGGCAGCGAGATCGAAGTGGGCCGCGTCACCAAGCTGCTGGCCTTCCGCGGCATCGAACGCGTGCCGGTGGAAGAAGCCGATGCCGGCGACATCGTCGCCATTGCCGGCCTGACCACCACCACGGTCGCCGACACCATCTGCGAGCCCGCCGTGACCGAGCCGGTACCGGCCAACCCGATCGATCCGCCGACGCTGGCCATGACCTTCTCGGTGAACAACTCCCCGTTCGCCGGTAAGGAAGGCAGCAAGGTGCAGAGCCGCGTGATCCGCGACCGCCTGCTGCGCGAAGCCGAAGGCAACGTCGCCATCCATATCCGCGAGACCGAGGAGAAGGACGCCTTCCAGGTCGCCGGCCGTGGCGAACTGCAGCTCGGCGTGCTGGTTGAAGTGATGCGCCGCGAGGGCTTCGAGCTCTCCATCAGCCGCCCGCGCGTGCTGTTCCAGAAGGACGAAGACGGCAACCTGCTCGAGCCGATCGAGGAAGTGCATGTCGACGTCGACGACGCCTATACCGGCGTGGTCGTGGAAAAGATGAGCCTGCGCAAGGCCGAGCTGCGCGACATGCGCCCCTCGGGCGGCGGCAAGACCCGCATCACCTTCCATGCCCCCTCGCGCGGCCTGATCGGCTATCACGGTGAATTCCTCACCGACACGCGCGGCACCGGCATCATGAACAAGCTGTTCCATGGCTACGGCCCGCATCGCGGCGTCATCCCGGGCCGCCGCAACGGCGTTCTGATTGCCAACGGCACCGGCGAAACCGTGGCCTATGCACTGTGGTACATCGAGGAGCGCGGCACGCTGTTCGTCGATCCGGGCACACCGGTCTACGAGGGCATGATCATCGGCGAGAACAGCCGCGACAACGACCTCGAAGTCAATCCGATGAAGGCCAAGCAGCTGACCAACATGCGTGCGTCGGGCAAGGATGAGGCCGTGCGCCTCACCCCGCCGCGCAAGATGACGCTGGAGCAGGCGATCAGCTA
>NZ_CALRUC010000023.1:0-42240 GCF_943371255.1 Ferrovibrio terrae
TTGTCGGCGAGCGCCCGGGCGAAGTCGAAATACTGTTCGACCAGCACAATCGCCATGGTGCCCCGGTTGGCCAGCTCGCGGATCACCCGGCCGATATCCTTGATGATGGAGGGCTGGATGCCCTCGGTGGGTTCGTCCAGCAGCAGCAGCCGGGGACGCGTGACCAGGGCCCGCGCAATCGCCAGCTGCTGCTGCTGTCCCCCCGAAAGGTCGCCACCGCGCCGGTTGCGCATCTCATGCAGTACCGGAAACAGCGCGAAAATCTCGTCCTCGATCCGGCGTTCGCCCCGGGGCAGCGGCGCCATGCCGGTTTCCAGGTTCTCGTAGACGGTCAGGCGCGGGAAAATCTCTCGGCCCTGCGGCACCATGGCGATGCCGCGCCGCGCCCGCTCATGCGGTTTCAGTCCGATGATATCCTGGCCTTCCCACATGATCTTGCCCGAGCGCACGCCCTGCAGCCCGACGAGCGCCCGCATCAGCGAGGTCTTGCCGACGCCGTTGCGGCCCAGCACGCAGGTGATCTTGCCCGGCGTGGCGGTGACGCCGACATCGCGCAACGCATGGCTGGCACCGTAATAGAGATTGAGCTTTTCCGCCTGCAGCATGACTCAACGCCCCAAATAGACTTCGATGACGCGCTGGTCGTTCTGCACATGGTCGACCGTGCCTTCCGACAGCACGCTGCCTTCATGCAGCACGGTGACCTTGGCGCCGAGATCACGCACGAATTCCATGTCGTGTTCCACCACCACCAGGGTGCGTTCGCCCTTCAGCGTCAGAATCAGCTCGGCCGTCTGCCTGGTTTCGGCATCGGTCATGCCTGCCACCGGCTCATCCAGCAGGATCAGCTGGGTGTCCTGCACCAGCAGCATGCCGATCTCGAGCCACTGCTTCTGGCCATGGCTGAGCGCGCCGGCCGAATCGCGAATCTTGGTCTCAAGCCCGACCGTGTGCAGCGCCCAGGCGATGCGGTCCAGCGCCTCGGAATTCAGCCGTCCCAGCAGGGTCTTCCAGGCACCACGGGCGGATTTCAGCGCCAGTTCGAAATTCTCGAACACGGTGAGATTCTCGAATACCGTGGGTTTCTGGAATTTACGGCCGATACCCAGATTGGCGATCTCGACCTCGTCGAGCTTGGTGAGGTCGACACGGCCGGCAAACATCACCTCACCCGAGTCAGGCCTGGTCTTGCCGGTGATGATATCCATCATCGTGGTCTTGCCGGCACCATTGGGGCCGATAATGGTACGCAGCTCGCCGGGAGCGACCATCAGCGCGAGATTGTTGATCGCCTTGAAACCATCAAAGGCAACCGACACACCGTCGAGATAGAGCTGGGTGTCGGAGACACGCACCTTATTGACAATCTCCGGCGCCATGCCGGCGGTGGCCGGCTGGATCAGGGGCGAAGGCAGCGGTGTGGCGTGGCGCATCACTCGGCCCCCTTCTCTTTCAAGGGTGTTTTTTCATTCAGCGCATAGGCCTGTTTCTCGGCCCGCCAGGCTTTCCATTGCCCGAGCAGCCCGACAATGCCCTTGGGGAACAGCAGGGTTGAGGCGATGAAGAGCCCGCCAAGCACAAAGAGCCAGAGTTCCGGCGCTGCGCCGGTGAGCCAGGTCTTGACCAGGTTGATCACGACGCCGCCGAGAATGGCGCCATAGAGCGTGCCACGACCGCCGACCGCCACCCAGATGGCGATCTCGATCGAGTTGGCCGGCGAGAATTCGCTCGGATTGATGATACCGACCTGCGGCACATAGAGCGCACCGGCAATGCCGGCCAGCAATGCCGACAGCACGAAGGCGAACAATTTGGCCGCAGTGGGCGAGTAGCCGAGGAAACGCACGCGGCTTTCGGCGTCGCGCACGGCCAGCAGCACGCGGCCGAGCTTGGACTGCACTACGAAGCGGCAGAGCAGGAAGCACAGGCCGAGCACAATCACCGAGACGACATAGAGGCCGATGCGGGTGCTGGGCGCCTGGATCGGGAAGCCGAGGATATCCTTGAAATCGGTCAGGCCGTTATTGCCGCCGAAACCCATGTCATTGCGGAAGAAGGCGAGCAGCAGGGCGAAGGTCATCGCCTGGGTGACGATGGAGATGTAGACGCCGGTGACGCGGCTGCGGAAGGCAAACCAGCCCAGCACCAGCGCCAGCAGGCCCGGCGCCAGCAGCACCATCAGCATGGCAAACGGGAAGCTGTCGAAACCCATCCAGTACCAGGGCAGTTCCTTCCAGTTCAGGAAGACCATGAAATCGGGCAGCACCGGATTACCGTAGACACCGCGCGTGCCGATCTGGCGCATCAGGTACATGCCCATGGCATAGCCGCCAAGTGCGAAGAAGGCGCCATGGCCCAGGCTGAGGATGCCTGCGTAACCCCAGACCAGATCGAGGGCCAGTGCGAGAATGGCGTAGCAGGCATATTTGCCCAGCAGCGGGATCAGGTAATCCGGCACCTGCATCATGCTGCCGCGACCGGGCAGCAGATTGAGCAGCGGTACCACCACAATCAGCACAAAGCCGATAGCGAGGAAGACGGCCCAGCCGCGACGGTCGAGCAGCGGCTTAGGCCTGGCAAGCGTCTGCAGCTGATCAAGCATCTGCAGACCTCCCCTTGGCGGCAAACAACCCGCGCGGCCGTTTCTGGATGAAGAGTATGATGCAGACCAGCACCACCACCTTGCCCAGCACCGCGCCGGCCACCGGCTCGAGGATCTTGTTGACGACACCGAGCGTGAGTGCGCCGACCAGCGTCCCCATCAGGCTGCCGACGCCGCCGAAGACGACGACGAGGAAGCTGTCGACGATGTAGATGGTGCCGAGATTGGGCGACACATTGCCGATCTGGCTGAGCGCCACGCCGGCCATGCCGGCGATGCCGGAGCCCAGCGCGAAGGTCATGGCGTCGACGCGGGCCGTGGGAATACCCATCACCGCGGCCATCTGGCGGTTCTGCGTCACCGCCCGCATATGCAGGCCAAAGCTGGTGCGCTTGAGGATCAGGGCGATCAGGCCGAGTACGGCGAAACAGAAGATGATGATGTAAACGCGGTTCCAGGTCACGGCCAGGCCGCCGGCCACCTCGATGGCGCCGGTCATCCAGCCCGGATTGGCGACTTCCTTGTTGGTGGCACCGAAGATGCTGCGCACCGCCTGCTGCAGGCAGAGACTGACGCCCCAGGTGGCCAGCATGGTTTCCAGCGGCCGGCCGTAAAGGAAGCGGATGATGCCGCGTTCGATGGCGACGCCGACGATGGCCGCGACCAGGAAGGCGACAGGCAAGGCCGCAAGCAGATAGGCGCCGATCCAGCTGGGCGGCAGCAGGGCACGGAAGATTTCCTGCGTCACATAGGCCGAATAGGCACCCAGCATGATCATCTCGCCATGCGCCATGTTGATGACGCCCATGACGCCGAAGGTGATGGCGAGGCCGACGGCGGCCAGCAGCAGCACCGAGCCGAGCGAGATGCCCTGCACGAAATTCTCGGCATAGGAATACAGCGTGATCTTGGTCTGCATCCTGTCGAAGGCCTTGACCAGCGCGGCCTTGACCTCGGTGTCGGTTTCCTGGCTCAGGCGCGCCTGCAGTAGCGAGCGCACGCGCAGTTCGGCGGCGCCGCTGAGCGTCTGGATCGCCAGGATACGCTTGGACTTGTCGGGGTCGCTCAGTTCAGTGGCGGCGATCGACAGCGCCATCACCGATTTGACACCGGCATTCTGTTCCTTCTCGTAAGCTTCGCGCAGCAGCGCGACAGCTTCCGGCGCCGGGTTTTCCAGCAGGGCGGCTGCGGCCGAGCGGCGCACCGCCGCATCGCTGCTGCCCAGGCCGAGACGACCGACCGCCTCGCGCAGCACGTTACGCAGGTTGTTGTTGACGAACAGCGGATCGATCTCGTTGGGCGCGACGATGCCGAGCGGCTCGCCGGTGGCAGCATTGCTGAGCGCCACATCGTTGCCGCTGGCAGCGCCGATCACCAGGGCGCCGTCGCTCTTGCGGGTAAACAGCCGACCGGCCGCCAGTGCCTGGAAGGCCGGCACGGCACGGGCATCGCCCAGCGCGGTGAGCGCGGCGATCGCCTTGGCCTTGTCGGCGAAGCTGTCGGCCTTCAGGCCCTCGATGGCAGTGGCGAAATCGACCGGGCCGCCCTGTGTGTCGGTCGCGGCGGCGCCGAGCAGGGATTTAGCGTCGTCAGGAACGGCGATGGCCTGCAGCTCTTCGGGCTTGAGCATGTCTTCGACATCGCCGGTGACGGCATTGGTGACGACGATCATCTCGCCATCTTTTTCGCCGATCACCACGACATTGTCGGAAATCCGGATGTAGAGGTTGCCTGCGGCGAGTGCGGCGAGCGCGGCCTTGGCCTTGTCGTCGTCGCTCTGGGTCAGCGCAGCGATGGCCGGTTTGGGATCGGCATCGGTCAGGCCGCTCAGGCTGGCAGCCAGATCCTGTGCGGCAGCGGGGCGCACGACCGCCACCAGCGCCAGCATCAGGGCGATCAGCACAATAGGCAGGAAACGTTGCATGTTTTCAGCGACCGCTTGAGCGATTCTTGGGACGATGACGGAACGAATTTTATAGTGTTGGGCGCTCCAAACCCCTTCCCACGCGGCGATGCCGCGAAGGAAGGGGCCGGATGCCATGCGTTACGCTTTACGGGTTAGTTGGCCAGGGCCGCATACTTCGGCTTTTCGCAGTTGCCGCAGACCCACGGGAAGGTCCAGTCGGCCGTCAGCTTGGCGCTTTCCGGGATGTACTTCGACCAGGCATCGGCCTTCACCGGGCCCTTGGTCTGCCAGACGATGTTGAACATGCCGTCCGGACGGATTTCGCCGATCAGCACCGGCTTGGACAGATGGTGATTGGTGTTCATCACGGCGGTGAAGCCCGACGGCGCCTTGACCTTCTGGCCATACATCGCCTGACGCACGGCATCCACATTGGTGGTGCCGGCCTGGGCAACAGCCTGGGCCCACATCTTGAAGCCGATATAGGTGGCTTCCATCGGATCGTTGGTCACGCGCTTCGGATCCTTGATGAAGGTCTTCCACTGCTTGATGAAGCCGTCGTTGACCGGACCCTTGACCGACTGGAAGTAGTTCCAGGCGGCCAGATGGCCGACCAGGTTCTTGGTGTCGATGCCGGCCAGTTCTTCCTCGCCGACCGAGAAGGCGACCACCGGGATATCGGAGGCCTTGATGCCCGCGTTGGCCAGTTCCTTGTAGAACGGCACGTTGGCGTCGCCGTTGATGGTCGACACCACGGCGGTCTTCTTGCCGGCCGAGCCGAACTTCTTGATGTCGGCCACGATCGTCTGCCAGTCGGAATGACCGAACGGCGTGTAGTTGATCATGATGTCTTCCTGCTTGACGCCCTTGGCTTTCAGGAAGGCTTCCAGGATCTTGTTGGTGGTGCGCGGATAGACGTAGTCAGTGCCGGCCAGAACCCAGCGCTTCACTTCGCCGCCATCCTTGCCCATCAGGTATTCCACCGCCGGGATCGCCTGCTGGTTCGGCGCGGCACCGGTGTAGAACACATTCTTCGAGCTTTCCTCGCCCTCATACTGGACGGGGTAGAACAGCATGCTGTTCAGCTCTTCGAAGACCGGCAGAACCGACTTGCGGGACACCGAGGTCCAGCAGCCGAAAACGACCGAAACCTTTTCCTTAGAGATCAGCTCGCGCGCCTTTTCGGCGAACAGCGGCCAGTTGGAAGCCGGATCGACCACCACCGCCTCGACCTTCTTGCCGAGCAGACCACCCTTCTTGTTGATGTCGTCGACCATCATCAGGACGGTGTCCTTCAGGGTCGTCTCCGAGATCGCCATGGTGCCGGACAGCGAATGCAGGACGCCGACCTTGATCGTGTCCTGAGCCTGTGCGCCACCGGCGGCGACGGCGCCCAGCATGGCGCCTGCCGCGGCCATCGTCCGCATAAACTTGCTCATTGGAATTCCTCTCCTGCTTGGGCCATGCCCCCCCGGGCCGGCCATACGCAGATTGGAATGGCAAGGAGTGTGCCAAGCCGCCCATGTCCTTCCGGCATGGGCCAATACCGCGCTTAATTCGCTGATTCCGCGCCGCAATATGACAAGCCTGGTGCTCTGCCACCGCCGCGATTCAAAGCTCCGCGAACGAACAATCACGACGAGCCTTTGCTTATTTTTTAATCATAGGCTCCTGAAAAAAGTGCAACGAGCAAAATACAAGCAGAAATCGGTTTCGGATGACTCAAAGAGAGTCAGAATTTCCACAGCCGGGGCATCGCTGGCTTGCGACCCAGACCGGGACGCAGGGTGGACCACAGCCGGGCGAAAACCCGGCGCAGGCGGGCAGCATCGCTGTCGAGCAGCCGGACCAGCAGCAGGCCGTCGATCACGCTGCCGCCCCAATGACATCCCGGCTCCGCCAGATCGAGGCTGCGCAGGCGATCCCGCGCTGCCGCCGCATCGGGCGCCTGGTAGAGGAGCAGGGCCTGGGCCACTGCCCCGGCAAAGCCGGCCGGATGATCGAGCAGGGCGATGGTTTCGCCATCGAGGCGGGCCGCATCGGTCCAGACCAGACGACCGTCGCGGCGGACCTGCCAGCGGTCGAACAGGCTGCCGCTCGCAAAGCGTTCACCGCGCGCGGTGCGGCCGAACACGGTGATATCGCCGGCGAGCAGCCGCGCATCCTCTGCCACGGTCATGGTCACGCGCCGGTCGAGCCGGGCGCCGTCGAACAGGATCATCTCCTGCGGCAGCCATTCCAGCGCAGCACCAGCCCCGACCGTCAGCGCCAGCTCGATCGTCGCGGCGCCGGCATCAGCCGAGCGGTAGATCTTTTCGGCGGCCTGCGGGGTGCAGAGCGCATCGGCGCCGGCTTCGACGGCCACGGACAGCTGCAGGCGATCGCCACCGGTGAGGCCGCCGGCCGTGGTGATCAGCACCGCCGTCAGCGGCTCACCCGGATCGGGTGCCGGCAGCAGGGCGCGGCAGGGATCAGACTGATAGAGATCGGTCAGCCGTGTGGCTGCGCCATCACCGGCAGCAAAGCGCAGCTGCAGGGCGCCATCGGCCCGCTGCAGCCGGGATGCCGGCGGTGACGTCGTCACAGCAGGTCTTGCTGTCCCGCCAGCATGGGCTGGTCGGTATCGGCGATCATCACCTCGATCTCGTCGGGCTTCACCGGCCAATCGATCCGCAGCGCCGGATCGTTCCAGGCAATGCCGCGCGCCAATTCGGGATTGATGTCAGCGCTGGTCTTGACCAGAATCTGCGTGGCGGCATCCAGGCTGCACCAGCCGACCGCAAAGCCCGGCATGGCATAGAACTGTTCGCTGCCCATATAGCTGATGGTTGCGGTGCCGACCCGGCCGAAAGTGGATGAGCCACGCCGCACATCGACGGCGGCAATGAACAACCGGCCATGCAGCACGCGCAACAGCGTGGCCTGGCTGGCCGGCGCCAGCTGGTAGCGCAGGCCACGCACATTGCCGGCCCGGTCGGCATAGATGATGCGGTCATCAACGAAACGGTCATGCACACCAAGCGCACCGAGCGCGGCTTCATTATAAACGGCGCTGGTCCAGCCCTGCTGGTCCATCACGGTGTCGGGACGGATCAGCAGAAGGCCGGGAACGGCGAGTGGCGAGGCATGAAACATGGCGGACCGGGGATAAAAGGCGGGGCCCGCCATCTTTGAGGGGCCCCGCCAGCAAATCAAGGCATGGCAGGAGTTATCCACCGCCAGCATGGCAAGGATCGGCGTCACACCACCGTCGCATGCCGCTCTATGCAGGTGCGCAGCACGGCATCGGCATCCTTTTTCCACCAGGTCTTGGTGGACATGATCTCGACCTCGCAGAAGCCGTCATAGCCGACGTCTTCCACCATGGCCCGGATCGCCGGGATGTCGATCACGCCATCGCCCATCATGCCGCGATCCAGCAGCAGGTCGGTGGTCGGCACCAGCCAGTCGCAGATATGGAAGGCGAGCACACGCTTGCTGGCCCGCTTGATCTGTGCCGCCAACTGCGGATCCCACCAGACATGATAGACATCGACGGCAACGCCGAGATGACGGTCATGCGCGCCGCTGCCCAGCGCGTCGCAGATATCGAGGGCCTGGGCAAGCGTGTTCACGCAGGCGCGGTCGGCGGCATACATCGGATGCAGCGGTTCGATGGCGAGCGGCACCTTCGCGGCCTTTGCATGCTCCAGCACGGCGGCAATGCCGTCCTGCACCTGGCTCCTGGCCCCAGCAAGGTCACGCGAGCCGGCCGGCATGCCGCCGACGACCAGCACCAGGCATTGGGCGTTCAGAGCTGCCGCATCGTCGATAGCGCGCTTGTTGTCATCAATCGCGGCCTGACGCCCGGCGGCATCGGCGGCGGGGAACATGCCGCCCCGGCACAGGCCGGTGACGGTCAAACCGACATCACGAATATGCTTCGCCGCCTTGGCCGTGGTGTATTCGGCCAGCTTGTCACGCCAGGGCGAAATGCCAGTGATGCCATGGCGGGCACAGCCTTCGATGCATTGCTGCAGCGACCACTGTTCCTTCACCGTGGCGGTGTTGAGCGAGAGCGGGCCAGGCTGCTTCATGCCGCAACTCCGTGCACGGCCATGACGGCTTTCATGCGCGCCGCCGCCTGCTCCGGATTGCCGAGCAGCCCGGCCGCATCGGCGAGGCGGAACAGTTCGGCCAGATGCAGGGCCGAGCGCGTGCTCTGCTGACCGCCGACCATCAGGAAGTGATCCTGGTGGCCGTTCAGATAGGCCATGAAGACCACGCCGGTCTTGTAGAAGCGGGTCGGCGCCTTGAAGATATGGCGCGACAGCGGCACGGTCGGCGCCAGAATATCGTGGAAGGTTGACACGTCGTTCCGCGTCAGCGCGCCGAGCGCGGCCGAGGCCGCCGGAGCGATGGCATCGAAAATACCCAGCAATGCGTCCGAGTAACCTTCGCTGTCGCCGGCGATCAGTTCGGCATAGTTGAAGTCATCACCGGTATACATACGTACGCCTTTCGGCAAACGGCGCCGCATGACGATTTCCTTGTCCTTGTCGAGCAGGGAAATCTTGATGCCATCGACCTTGGCCGCATTGGCATTGATCACGTCGAGGCAGGTCTGCATCGCCACCATGTGATCGGCATTGCCCCAGTAGCCCGCCAGTGCCGGGTCGAACATCTCGCCCAGCCAGTGCATCACCACCGGCTGCTTCACCTGGCTCAAGATGCGGCCGTAGACCTTGATGTAATCGTCCGGCGACTTCGCCACTGCGGTGAGCGCGCGGCTGGCCATCAGGATGATACGGCCGCCGAGCTTTTCTATTGCCGCGCACTGTTCCTCATAGGCGCGGATCACCGTGTCGATGGTGACATCGGGGCCGGGCGCCAGATGGTCGGTGCCGGCACCGGACGCCACCACGGCACCCGGCACGTCCTTTGCCGCATCGAGCGATCGGCGCACCAACTCCAGCGCATCATTCCAATCCAGACCCATGCCGCGCTGGGCAGTGTCCATCGCTTCCGCCACGCCGAAGCCGAGCGACCACAGGTGGCGGCGGAAGGCAATGGTGCGATCCCAGTCGACGGCCGGCTGCAGCCAGGGATCATGCTCGGCCAGCGGATCGGCCACCACATGGGCGGCAGCAAAGGCGATGCGGCTGAATGGCGGTTTGGAAACCGGAAACGCCTTCGGCTGCTTCAGCGTATAGGGCGCCAGTTTGCCGGCGCTGGCAGGGAGATTGAGTGTCGTCATCTCAGGCCTTCAACTCCGGCAGATCGATCCAGCGGCGTTCCTTCCAGCTCTTCAGGCCGGCTTCGGCGAGCTGTACGCCCTTGGCACCTTCCAGCAGCGTCCATTTGAACGGCTCGTTATCGACCAGATGGCGGATATACATCTCCCACTGGGCGCGGAAGCCGTTCGGATAGACCTTGTTCTCCGGCACTTCCTGCCAGGTCTCGAAGAAATTGATGCTCTGCGGAATGTCCGGATTCCATACCGGTTTGGGCGTGGAAACGCGCGGCTGCACGAAGCATTTGTGCAGGCCGGCCACTGCCGAACCCAGTGTGCCATCGACATGGAAGGTGACAAGATCGTCGCGGCGCACGCGAGTGACCCAGGATGAGTTGATCTGCGCGATCACGCCGCCTTCCAGCTCGAAAGTGGCATAGGCGGCATCGTCTGAATCCGCCTTGTAGGGCTTGCCGTTCTCATCCCAGCGCTTGGGAATATGGGTGGCGCCGAGGCAGGACACGCTTTTGACGCCGCCGAACAGATTGTCGAGCACGTAACGCCAGTGGCAGAGCATGTCGAGGATGATGCCGCCACCGTCCTTGACGCGGTAATTCCACGACGGACGCTGGGCCTGCTGCCAGTCGCCCTCGAACACCCAGTAGCCGAACTCGCCGCGCACCGACAGAATCTTGCCGAAGAAGCCGCTGTCGATCAGTACCTTCATCTTTTCCAGGCCGGGCAGGAACAGCTTGTCCTGCACCACGCCGTGCTTCACGCCGTATTTCTTTGCCGCCTTGACCAGATCCATCGCCACGGCCAGCGTTTCGGCCGTCGGCTTCTCGCAATAGATGTCCTTGCCGGCGGCCATCGCCTTTTTCAGCAAGCCGGCGCGCGCCTGGGTGGTGGCGGCATCGAAGAACAGCGTGTCATCCTTGTTCTTCAATGCGGCATCGAGATCATCGGTGTAACGCTCGATGCCATGGGTCTTGGCGAGCTTTGCCACCTTGTCGAGACTGCGCCCGACCAGGATCGGGTCTGGCATCACACGACGGCCGTTTTTCAGCACCACGCCGCCATCCTTGCGGATCGCGCAGATCGAGCGGATCAGGTGCTGGTTCATGCCCATGCGCCCGGTGACGCCGTTCATGATGATGCCGAGACGGATATCCTTGCTCATGGTTTTCTTGTCCTTCTTCACGAATTCAATTGCATGGGGGCGAGATTGCCCCAATCAGGTTCAGCTTCCGCGCCGAAGCCAGTGGCATCCATGACGCTGCGAAGATCGAGGCCGCCGTTGCGAATCTGCAGACGCACACGGTGGCTGTGCGGATCGCGGTGGTAGAGATCGGGATGCGCGGCGAGGAAAGCATTCTGTTCGAGAGCCGAGGCGGCGCCGAAGCCATCGACATAGTGGTGCCCGTTGCGCTCGACATGGGTGAGGCCGAGCGCGGCCACCAGGGCAAGATCCTGTTGCACCGCCAGTCCGGCCTGGCAGGTCAGATCCTCGCCGGTGACAAAGAAGCCGGTAGTCTTTTTCTGGCTGTTCCAATATTGGGCGCGCGCGCCATTCAGGATCGCCCGGTAAACACCCTTACAGGTCTTGGACGAGATGCCGCGATAGCCCAGATCGCGGGCGCGCGGAAACACGTCGTAATCGGCATCCGACTCATCGACGATCAACGGAATTTCGGCCGCCAGCCTGGTCACCGGCTGATCGAGTGCAGCGGCACGCTTGATCGGCTGTTCGATATACAGGATCGAGGCGCAGAGCCGGCGCAGGCGGCTGTCCGCCCGCATTGTCTGCCAGAGCGCGGCAATGCCCTCGACATCGTCATACTGCTCGTTGCCATCGAGGCTGGCCTGATAGGGTTCGGGCGACCGATCGAGCACCGCGGCAATGCCCTGCAAACGGGTCAGGTCTGCCGCGGCATTGCCGCCGACTTTGAGCTTGAACCAGCGATGGCCATATTGCGCAATGGCGCCTTCGAGGCTTTCCGGCAAGCCATCGTTCAGGCGCTTGTCTGGTGCCAGATCAGCCTCGCGCAACGGATCGACCATACCCACCGTGTGACGTGCCGCAATGCGGCGATGCGGCACAAGATCGGCGAGCCAGGCCCCGAGATCAAAACCGGCAAGGTCTGGCACCAGCGGCGCGACCTGGATACCGAACAGGTTTTTGCCAAGGGCTGCCGCGAACGGGATGCTGCGCAGGTGGCAGAGCGCATCAATGACGGCGCGATCCAGCAAGGCCGGACCATAGGATGCCACCAGGGCATTCAGGCCGGTGCGCGCACCCTGCTGCACCAGGGCAGCATGATGGGCGGCGGAATGGCCGAAGGCAGTGCGCGCTGCCGTATCGCCGGCATAGGCCTCCACGGCATGACGCAGGCTGAGCCGCAACTGGGCGAAGTTCTGCTCGTTCGAGAGGGCCGGATCCTTGTCGAACCATTTCGGCACCATCAGCTCGGCGGCCGAACCCCAGGCGTCGCGGCCATCGGGCAGAACGATACGCAGGCGCAGATAGGCCTGCGGCGCCGCCGTCAGCGTCACCACGCCGAAACGAAAAGGCAGCCGCAGCGTGACCGGCCGCTCGAACAGCGCGATATCCTGCAGGCGGAAAGCGGGGGCTTCGGTCATGCCGGCTCCAGCAGGTCGCGCAGGTAGCGGATGGCATGGGCGGCAGCGCCCGGCCCGTCGGGGTCGTAGATAAACGGCTCGACGCCGAGATCGCCGTCATAGCCGCCGCGCTTGAGCGCATCGAGAATCGGCGCGAATGCCATCTCGCCCTGGCCGGGGCCTTTTCTGTTGGGATCATTGACCTGGATATGGGCAATCAGGCCGCTGGGCAGCCAGCGCGCGATCAGTTCGGGCACCGTTTCGGTTTCGGTCAGCCCCGCGGCACTGCAGTCGATCATGGTGCGGAAGGCGTTGCTGGCGATGCCCTCGGCGACGCCGATGGCCTCGCCCACGGTGTTGACGAAATTGGTCTCATGCCGCGACAGCGGCTCCAGGCAATAGAGCACGCCAGCCTTCTCGGCCGCCCGCGCCGCCGCGCGGAAGGCCTCAAGCGCATACCCTTTCGCCGCATGGATATCGCGATCCGGCAGTCGTCGCTGCGCCGGCGAGCCATGCACCAGATACCGACCACCGAGATCGGCGCAGAGATCGCACAACCCCTGCATGGTTTCGCGAGTACGGCGGCGCACGGCCGGATCGGGGTCAGTGAGCGACAGGCCCTTGGGGGTCACCAGCAGCCAGTGCAGTCCGGTCACCACCAGGCCGGCCTCTTCGACGGCACGGCGGATCACGCGGCGTTCAGCAGCACTCAGGGAAAGCGGATCATCCGACAGCGTGAAGGGCGCGATCTCCAGCCCGTCATAACCCAGCTCCGCCGCGAATGCACATTGCGCAGCGAAAGGCAGCGGGCTGAGGACTTCGTTGCAGAGCGAGATGCGCATGGTTCGGTTCAGTCAGTCCAGAAGTAACCAGACAGTTACTTATAATGGCAAAGTGGTCCGGGCGTCAATTCGGCTGTCACGCCATCAGGCGCGGCGGAACGGACGCAGCAGCAGCGCAGTGCCCTGTCCCATCAGTTTGCGGGCAACCGGGATGTTCATCAGCAGGGTGAGCAGCACCAGCATGAACAGGACAAAGGCGATGGGCCGGCCGAAGAACGGCGTCAGGTCCCCATCGGACAGGTTGAGGCCGCGACGCAGGCTCTTGTCCAGCAGATCGCCCAGCACGATACCCAGCACCAGCGGCGCCATCGGATAGTTCAGGTTGCGCAGGATCAGGCCGACCACACCGAAGACCAGCATGACCAGAATATCGAACGGTCGCGAGGCGATGGCATAGGAGCCGACTGCGCAGAGCACGAAGATGACCGGCATGATGAGCGCGCGCGGCACCAGCAGGATCTTGACCAGCAACTTGGTGAGCGTCAGGCCATAAATCAGGATGCCGATCGAGGCAAACAGCATCATGGCGACGACGTCGTAAACAAAGGTCGGATTCTCCACCATGATCAGCGGACCCGGCCGCACGCCATGGATCAGCATGGCCGCCAGCAGTACGGCAGCCGGCGCCGAGCCCGGCACGGCCAACGTCAGCACGGGAATGACGGCGCCGGGCACGCAGGCATTGTCACCGGTTTCGGCGGCCATCAGGCCTTCTACCGAACCCTTGCCGAACTTTGCCTTTTCCTTGCTGGCGCGCCGCGCCGCGGCATAGGAACTCCAGGCGGCAACATCTTCACCGACGCCAGGCACGATGCCGATAAAGGTGCCGATCAGGCCGGAGCGGATGATGGTGCGCCAGTATTGCACCACGTCTTTGATTCTCGGGATCACCGTATCATAGGCGTTGATAATGAATTTCTGCGGCTTGTCCTTCATCACATTCAGCACTTCGGCAAAGCCGAAAACGCCGACCAGGGCCGGAATCAGGGCAATGCCGCCAGAAAGATCATGAACGCCAAAGGTGAAACGGTCATAGGCATACATGCCCTCCTGGCCGATGCTGGCAATGAACAGGCCAATGAAGCCGGCAATCCAGCCCTTCAGCGGATCGGTGCCGGTGAGATTACCCGAGATCACCACGCCGAATACGGCGAGCCAGAAGAATTCATAGGCGCCGAATTTCAGCGCCATCTCGCCCAGCATCGGTGTGAAAAGGGCCAGGAAGAACATGCCGATCCAGGTGCCAAGGATCGAGCCCGAGGTAGCAATGCCCATGGCGCGGCCGGCCAGGCCCTGCTTGGCCAGCGCATACCCATCCAGGCAGGAAGCCGCAGAGGCTGGGGTGCCGGGGATATTCAGCAGGATGGCGCTGCGGCTGCCGCCATAGATCGCGCCGACATAGGTGCAGATCAGGATCAGCAGCGCATCATTGGGCGGCAGCTTGAGCGTCAGCGTGGTCATCAGCGCCACACCCATGGTGGCGGTAAGGCCAGGCAGGGCACCGATGATGAGGCCGACCAGCGAGGCGCCAAGCGCGTAGAGAATGGTTTCCGGGCTGGAGAAGCTCCAGATCGAATGGGCGAAACCGATCAGACCGTCAAACATGGAATTTCGCCCTTACGGCAAGCGGACCAGGAACAATTCTTCGAACACATACTGGATCAGCACACCGGCCAGCAGGCCATGCACCACCGCCACGGCAATGCCGCGCGGCACCTGCGCCTTGGCGCGACGCTCGGCGTATTGAAAGACGATGACGAAGATCGTGATGTAAACCGCAGTCACCAGCCAGAAGGGCAAAGCACTGGCAACGACGATCAAGGCATAAACCAGCGAAAGGCTGAGACTGAAGATCAGGCGCCAGTGCTGTGCCAGCACCAGCGGCTTGCGTTCGCGCTGCCGCAGCGCACCGGCATTGACCGAGCGCACCAGCAGGATGACGCCCATCAGGGCAATGGCGATCCCGAGCAGGCCGGGCACCAGACCGGGCGCGGTGTAGATGCTGGCCTGGAAGCGTTCGAGCCGGTCCATGTTCAGGCTCATCCACAGCATGGCGATGCCAAGGCCGATCCAGATGAAGCTGGACCAGAAATCCGCCCGCGGCGAAACGCTCTCCTCTGCGGCAAGACCCGTGGCCTGACTGTCATCCATGCCATCTACTCCTGAATTAAAATCGGCCGCCCGGCTTCGGTGAAGCCAGGCGGCCGTCGTGGTTTGAAATGCTTACGGCTTCGGAATACCCAGGGTGTCGGGCGAGACCTTGGCCTTGCCGCCTTCCTGCAGAATCCAGGCCGCACCCTGGATCGCCGGGAAAGCGGCCTTCTTGGCCGCTTCGCCATGCTCAGGACCGAAGAGTGCACCCTTCTCGGCCGAATACTTCTTCAGCGCGGCGTTGGTCTTCATCTTCTCGGCCCAGATCTTGTCGAGGGTGGCGGTCACTTCCGCCGGCACGCCCTTGGGCACGAAGATGCCGAAATAATTGGCTTCGGTGCGGAAGCTGGGGATGGTCTTGGTGATCGGCTCGATCGCCGCCATACCCTCGACTTCCAGCGGCTTGTCGGCCAGCACGGCGAGCGCGCGCAGGCGCTTGCCGCGAATCATTTCCACCTGCTCGACGCCGAGCTGGGTGGTGACCTCGGTTTCGCCCGACACGGTGGAGATCACCGCCGGATTGCCGCCATCATAGGTCACGTGCTTGTAGGTAACGCCGGCCGCACGGGCCAAGGCTTCGGAACCGAAATGGCCAGAGGAATTCACACCGGCCGTGGCAATCGTGATCTGGCCCGGCTTCGCCTTCATGGCCGCGATCAGATCGGCCACGGTCTTGTAGGGCGAATTGGCATTGACGCTGACCACCGACTGGTTGGCAACAGTGAGATAGAAGTTCCAGTCCGCCATCTTGGTATCGAGCAGGCCCGACACGGCATAGGTGCCGATATCCTTGGCGGCGCCCGAGGCCCAGGTATAGCCGTCCTTGGTGGCTTCCATGGCGCCCTTGGTGCCGATCGAGCCCGAGGCGCCAGGCTGGTTCACCACGACGATCTTCTGGCCGAGTTCCTTTTCCAGTTCGGCCGCGGTAACGCGGATCACCTGGTCGGTCGAACCGCCGGCGGCCCAGGGCACGATGATGGTGATCGGCTTGGTCGGCTTCCACTGCTGGGCAATGGCGGGCTGGGCGGCGAGGCCCAGGGTGCCCAGCACAAAAGCGGCCACAGCTGTACGAATAGCAAGCTTGCCTTGCATGGCGGTCTCCTCCGTTTATGGATCGTCGCGATCCTTGTTATCCGCTCAGCATTTCCGATGCCGGGCCGACTTGTCAACGAAGAAGTAACTGACCAGTTACGAAATTCGACTTTCGGCCATCGTCACGGCCGCAGGTAACCGAGCACCACCGCGATGGAATGGTCGAGACGCACTTTCTGCTGCTTCGGACTCAGCAGGTTGCGGCCGAAAATGGTCGAGAGCGTGTGGATGTTGGAGAAGTAGAAGAATCCGAGTGCTGCAATGGTGGTGTACAACTCGACCGGATCGACATTCTTGCGGAACACGCCTTCGCGCTGACCGCGCTGCAGCAAATCGGTGATCACCACCAGCAGCGGTGTATACAACTCACGGATTTTCTTCGAGTTCTTGAGAAAACTGGCCTTGTGCAGGTTCTCGGCATTCAGCAGGGCGATGAATTCCGGATTGCGCGAGCAGAATTTGAAATTGAACTCCATCAGGTAGCGCATGCCCTCGACCGGCGACATGCGGGCAACATCGATGGCGTGTTCTTCCTCGCGCATGCGCTCATAGGCGCGCTCCAGCACGGTCAGCCACAGGCCGTCCTTGTTGCCAAAATACTCGTAAATCATGCGCTTGTTGGAACCGGAGCGCGCGGCGATCTCGTCGACTCGCGCGCCGGACAGGCCCTTGGCGGCAAATTCGACCAGCGCGGCATCGAGAATATTGCGGCGCGTCACATCCGGCTGGCGGGTGCGCTTGGGTTCCGGCGTTGGTGTCTTGGATTTCGGCATCAGGCACTCCCTCGCCCAGTCTTGCCGGGCGGCGGGGGGCTACGTCAAGCGGCTGGGCTACCCCACCATCTCGGGCAGGGTGACCAGTTTCACCCCGGCCTGTTCCAGCCCGGCGCGGATATGGCGTGCCATCGAAACCGCACCGGCGCTGTCGCCATGCACGCAGATCGAATCGACATTGCAGGGGATGCGCTTGCCCGAGATCGAGACGATGGCGCGTTCCTGCACCATGCGCAGCACGTTGCGCAGTGCCTCGTCATTGTCATGCACCATGGCATGCGGCTGGCCGCGCGGCACCAGGTTGCCGTCGTCATCGTAATTGCGATCGGCAAACACTTCCTGCGCCACCGGCAGATTGGCCTTGGCCGCTGCCGCCACCATGGCCGAGCCGGCCGGCGCCAGGAAGATCAGATCCTTCGACACGCCGGCAATGCCGCGCGCCAGCGCCAGGGCGAGGTCCATGTCGGTGGCGGCCTTGTTGTTGATGGCACCATGCGGCTTCACATGGGTGACCTTGCCGCCCCTGGTCGCCGCCACGCCCATCAGCGCGCCGATCTGATAGGCCATCAGAGCCTCGACTTCCTTGGTGCTCATGGTCATCGGCCGGCGGCCGAAACCCTGCAGGTCCGGGTAGGAGGGATGCGCCCCGATGGAAACGCCGTTTTTCACGGCCTCGGCCACCGTGGCCTGCATCACGCTCCAGTCGCCGGCATGGAAACCGCAGGCGACATTGGCGGTACCGACCACGGCCAGCATCGCCGCATCGTCGCCCATGGTCCAGGCGCCGAAGCTCTCGCCAAGATCGCTGTTGAGGTTGGTTTTTACGGTCATCGCCAGTCTCCGCGCCAATCAGTAGCCACTGGGCGCGTCCACCGCGCCGCTGATCAGGTTCTGCGTATATAGCGCATTCAAGTCGAGCGTGACATCGGGCATCGCTGTGCGGATGCCCTCGATCAGGCGGCGCAGCGCCTGCTCCTGCGTCCGGCGCGCCATCTCGGCCTCGGCCACGGTGACAGCGGCAAATTGCAGCGTATCGCCGGGTTTCATGCGGCCGACCCGCGGCAGGTCGGCCGAGATCACCGTGGCGATCTTGGTATAGCCGCCGGTGGTCTGGCGGTCGGCCATCAGGATGATCGGCTGGCCGTTGCCCGGCACCTGGATCGAGCCGGTGACGACACCTTCGGAGGCGATATCGGCGCCGCGTATATGCTCGACCACTTCACCTTCAAGGCGGATGCCCATGCGGTCGGCTTCCTTGGTCACCGTGTAGGCGGCCGAAAGGAAGGTCTCGATGCCCCTGGGCGTGAAGCGGTCCTCCTGCGGGCCGAGTACGACGCGGATGGGGCCACTGCCGTAATCGATGGCATCGGCCGTCTCGCGCTCATCAGCCGCGGTGGCTAACGCATTCAGCGGCAGCCGGTCACCTGCTTTCAGGGCACGCCCCTCGAAGCCGCCGAGACCGGAGCGCATGTAGGTCGACAGGCTGCCCATGAAGGGCTGGATCGCGAAACCACCAGCAACCGCCAGATAGGCGATGCCCCCCTCTTCCACTGCCCCCACAGTGAGCCGGTCACCGCGCTTGAGCAGCAGGGAGCGCCAGGGCTTTGCACTGCGCGCCTCGCCGCCATCGGACGGCTGCACGGTCAGCTTTGCCTTGCCGCCCAGTACGACACGTACACCATCGACTGCCGCCACCAGCGTCGGGCCGAGATAGCCGATTTCCAGCGCCGCCATGCCTGCGGGATTGCCCAACACGGCATTGGCGAGACGCAACGCAAGCGGGTCGGTAGCGCCGGCCACCGGCATGCCGAGTGCCTGCGCACCAAAGCGGCCGAGATCCTGCACCGAGGTCATCAGGCCGGGCGCCACGACTTCGAGGAAGCCGGCGCTCATGGCGTCACCTTGAGTACAGCGTAATCGAAATGGCCCTGCTCCACCTGACGCAGCATGGCCGCATAATCATCGGTGGAGATGGCGAAATAGGTGACCTCGTCGCCGGCGGCGAGCAGGATCGGCTCAGTCCGTGCGGCATCGAACAAGCGCAGCGGCGTGCGGCCCAGCAGATGCCAGCCGCCGGGGCTTTCCCAGGGATAAATCGTGGTCATCGATTCGGCGATGGCGACCGAGCCCTGCGGTACCTTGGTGCGCGGCGAACTGCGGCGCGGCAGATGCAGCGCCGCGTCCAGGCCACCCATATAGGCGAGACCCGGCATGAAACCGAGCATGTAGACAAAGAACCGTCCGCTGGTATGGATGCCGACAACCTGGTCCGGCGTCAGCTTGCAGCGCTCGGCGACCTCGCCCAGATCGGGGGCAAACTCGGCGGCATAGCAGACCGGCAGGCGCCAAAGCCGGCCGGCGCGCTGCTGCGGTTTCAACCCGTCCAGCAGGCCGCGCACCTGCGCCTCAAGATCGGCCCGCGCGGTCACCAGCGGATCATACTGCACCAGCAGGGCGCGGAATGACGGGATGGTTTCGACCAGACCCGCCGGTTTCACATCGCCAAGCGCGGCATGCAGTGCCATCACCATGGCATTGACGCCGCGGTCGATGCCATCGCCGAATTCGACGCTGAAGCCGGTATCGCCGAAGGACCGAATCTGGGGATAGATGCTCATACTGCAGTCATAGAATGGCGCCGATCAGGCGACAACCGGCAAAGCCTCGACATCATAGGCATGACTGAGTTTGCGCTTGAGCACCGGGTCTTCCAGTTCCATCTCGAAACGGCTGCCCGCCCGGATGCCGCCAATGGCACCGATCGTGCCGCCGAACATCAGGCTGCCGGGCGGCAAAGTGGCGGTATTGCTGTAGCGCTGCATCAGATCGGCCGGACTGCGCAGGCCGGAGACCGGCCCTTCCTGGTACAGCACACGTTCGCCGTTAATGGTGGCCCAGGCGCGCAGGATCAGGCTGTCCCAATGCGGCAGCACTTCATCATAGCGCCACAGGCCATTGCCCAGCACTTTCGAGCAGAGCTGCTTTGACAGCGCGACACCCATGGACTCGGCCTTGCGATCGGTATGATCGGAACCGACCGTGACCCACAGACCATCGGCCAGCGATACCACCACGGGCTCGACCTCACCCGAGGTATCGGGGCCCAACACCTGCAAGTGCGTGGTCTGTATCAACTGGCCGGTGCCGATGCGGTAGAACAGCGGCACTGAGGAGGGGCGCGGCACACCGATGGCAGCCAGCTCCTCGATGTGATGTTCGATGGCATGGGCATCGCGACCGGCCCAGCCGGCGACGATCAGGGTGTCGATCTGCACGGAAACGCGGTCGCGACGATCCTGCCAGAAGCGGTCGAAGGTCAGCATTTTCTTGAATCCTTTGACTTAACCGAAGGTGGTGGGCAGCCAGAGAGCAATGCCGGGGAAAACCGTCAGCAGGGCAATCAGCAGAATCATTATCACGACAAATGGCGCCGAGCCGACGATCACATCGTTCAATGTGCCATGTTTGCGCAACGACTGCACGACAAACAGATTCAATCCGACAGGCGGGGTAATCAGCGCCATCTCGATCAGGATGATGATGATGATGCCAAACCAGATCGGGTCAAACCCGAGGCCGAACATCACCGGCGCCACGATCGGAATCGTCGTAATCATCATGGACAGCGTTTCCATGAAGCAGCCCAGGATCAGATAGAAAATCACAATCGCCACCAGCATCTGGAATTTCGACAGGCCAAGGCCGGCGATATAGTCGGTGAGCATGGTGGTGAGACCGATCGCCGAGATAATGAAATTGAGGAAATAGGCCGCCACAATGATCAGCATGACCATCGCTGTGGTGCGCATGGTGTTTTCCATCACCTCTTTCAGCATGGCAATGGACAGGCGCCCGTAGGCCGCGGCGAGGCCCAGTGCGGCAACGACCCCGAGCGAGGCGGCCTCGGTGGGAGTTGCCAGGCCGGCATAGATCGAGCCGACCACAACCAGGAAGATGCCGAGCGGCGGCAGCAGGTCGACCAGGCTGGCAAAGCGTTCGCCCCAGCCGACCGAAACCGTCTTGCCACCCCATTCCGGTTTGACCAGGCAGAAACCGGCAACCATTAGCATGAACAGGAAAGCGAGACCGAGACCGGGAATGATACCGGCCAGATACAGCTTCGGGATCGACGTATCGGTCAGCACGGCATAAATGATCATGTTGATCGACGGCGGAATCAGGATGCCCAACGTACCGCCGGCCGCCAGCGTGCCCAGGAACAGGCGCTCGTTATAGCCATGCTTTTTCACCAGCGGCAAAGCCACGGTGCCGACCGTGGCCGCCGTGGCGACGGAAGAGCCCGAGGTGGCGGCAAAAATCGCGCAGGCCCCGATATTGGAATGCATCAGGCCGCCCGGAATCCATGACAGCCACTTCACCATGGCGCCATACATCCGCTCGGCAACGCCCGCCCGCAGCAGGATTTCACCCAGCAGGATGAACATCGGGATGGAAACCAGCAGAAAGTCTTTCGACGACGACCATGCCACTTCGCCCAAGGCCAGGCTGAGCGGCATCTTGGAATAAATCTTATCGAGCAGCAGGCCGAGCATGCCAAGCGCGCCGGCAACCGGCAGGGCCGCGGCCAGCAGTGCGAGCAGGAGGAAAAGCGTTGTGCCAAGCATGGGATCAGTCCTGCGGCTTGAGGCTGGCGGCCGGTTTGATATTGGCCGTGTGGGCGGCTTCGTCGGCGGCGTCTTCTTCAATCGTGCGGGCGCCGGCCAGGCTGCGCACCTTGGCCAGATCACCGCCCAGCAGCGCAAACAGGCTGCGCAGCAGCAGCGGCGTGATGGTGAAAAGGAACAGCACCAAGCCAACCAGCCACAGCGATTGCGGAATCCACAGTGGAGTCTGCAACGGCGTGGTAGCCCGTGCCATGAAGTCCAGCGACGTGCCGAGCACATCCCAGGCCTGCCAGGTCAGTAGCGCCAGAAAGCCGCCCAGGGCGACGAGGGCGAGAATATCGAGGATGGCGCAGATCACGCGCGGCAGATGAATATAGAGTGCATCGACGCGCACATTGGCACGACGCAGCAGTGTAAAGGCCAGGGCCCAGGTGGTGCCGATGGCGAAGGCATAGCCGGACAGTTCATCCGCGCCGCCGAGCGAAACCAGCAGCAGCTTGCGCAGGATAACGTCGACGGAAACCAGAATGGCCGAGGCCAGTACCAGCGTGCCGCCGATCCAGATGGCATAACGGGACAGGCGATCGGCAAAGCCGAGCCAGCGATCGAGCAGCAGGATCATTGGAATACCCCGGATAGTGATGAGCGGGACCGTGCAGAGCACGGTCCCGCCCATGGGTGAGACGTGGATCAGTTGGCTTTGGCGGTGATGCCGACGATCTTGCCGATGCTGTCGTTCCAGGCCGGCACGCAGTCACCAGCGCAACGGGCAGCCCATTTCGGCACGACGGTTTCGGTCATCGCCTTCTTCAGCAGCACCTTGTCAGCCTCGGTAACCGGCACAACGGTCATCTTTGCCTTGGTGCCCATGGTGCAATTGTCCTTGCCGGCATTGCAGTCATAGCCCTGCTGGGTTTCCTCGGCAGCCGCCTTCCAGATGCGGTCTTCCAGACCCTTGATCTCGGCCTGCAGGAAGGTGCGCACCTTCGGGTCGAGCTTATCCCAGGTCTTGATGTTGACCGCATGCATCACATGGCTCCAGCCGAGCGGCAGGGCATAGATATGGGTTGAAACTTCGTTCCACTTGGCAGAGTTGCCCGACAGGGTGCCGGTGATGGCGCAGTCGACCACCTTGTTCTGCAGGGCAGGCACGACCTCGTTGAAGGCCAGCGTCACACCGGTGCCGCCGAAGGCCTCGACGAATTCAGCCAGCGTGCGGTTGCCGGTGCGCACCTTCTTGCCCTTCAGATCGGACAGACCCTTGATCTCGCCGTTGCAGAACAACACCTGGGCCGAATAGGGCCAGATGCCAAGCACCTGCACGCCGAAGCGCTCGCGGTAGAACTTATCATAGACCGGCTTGTAGGCATCCGACACCTTGCGGGCGGTTTCCACATCCGGCGCCAGACCGGCGAGATCGACCGCCTCGTTACGGGCATCATCGGCGGCGACATAGCCGAGCACGGTGGAACCGAAATCGATCACGCCAAGACGCATCAGGCGGAAGATTTCGGCGCCCTTGAGGCCCATTTCGTTGAACGGGGTGATCTCGGCGGTGACCGCGCCCTTGGACTTCTCGGTAATTTCCTTGGTCCAGAACGGCTGCTCGTAGCTCTTGTACTGGGTCAGGTTGCCCCAGGCGCCAACCACTTTCAGCGGCGTCTTCGGCATATCCTGCGCGACCGCCGAACCCAGCAGGCCGACAGCAACAGCGCCTGCGACTGCAAGCGTCTTCATCATGGACTTCATCTCTTCCCCTCCGTTATGGAATTACAGAATTGCTAGACGACTGTTCTTCAGATCGGTCACCAGCATGTGCCCAGGCGCATGGGTGATGCAGAAATCCGGTTTGACGGTGGCGATCACCGACTGGGGCGTGACACCGCAGGCCCAGAAGACCGGCAGTTCATCGGCCTTCACCTCGACCGGATCGCCGTAATCAGGCTTGGCGATATCCTTGATACCGATCAGCTCCGGCTTGCCCAGATGCACCGGCGCGCCATGCACGGCCGGGAAGCGCGAGGTGATCTGCACGGCACGGATCGCATCGGCCGGCTTCAATGGCCGCATGGAGACGACCAGCGGCCCATGGAAGGGGCCGGCCGGCGTGGTCTCGATATTGGTGCGATACATCGGCACATTGGTGCCGGCAGCTATGTGGCGCAGCGGGATGCCGTCCTCGAGCAGCGCTTCCTCGAAAGAAAACGAGCAGCCAATCAGGAAGGCCACCAGATCATCGCGCCACACCGCTTTCAGGTCGGGCACTTCCTCGACCAACTTGCCATCGCGCCAGACGCGGTAAAGCGGCAGGTCGGTGCGGATGTCGAGATCCTCGCCCAGGCTGGGCAGGCGCGGATCGCCGGGCTCGCTGGCGGCCAGCAGCGGACAGGGCTTTGGGTTGAACTGGCAGAAGCGGAAGAAATCGTCAGCCAGCGCCTTGGGCAGGATGGCAAGGTTGCCCTGCACAAAACCGGGCGCAATCCCGGCGGTGGGGCCGCGATGGTCGCCGCGCCGGATGGCCTGCCGGGCCGCGCGGCCGCTGGCATACATGGTTCCCGAAGCAATCGCGTTCATACCGCCCTCCTGTCTGCCGGCCATGGCATCATGACGGGAGTGTGACTGTCCAATCGCGAGTTCCGATGGGAACCTATAAGAAATTCTTATCGGTTATTTTTCAGGCCTTCGCCGCTTTTATTGGCGGCGTTCGCGGCGCTTGGCTTCCGCCGCCGCCATCTCGCGGGCAATCTCGGTCACCGCTTCTGCCAGATAACTGTCGGGTTTGACGGGATAGCAGGCATGGAAGTTGAGATCGGGCAGATTCTGTTCGGCATTGACAAGACGCAGGCGCTTTTCACTCAGTTCACGACGGATCACCAGCGGCGGAATCGCCGAGATGCCGATGGCATCCAGTGTCATGCGCACAATGGTGGAGAGCGAGGCATTGCCATACATCCGCAGCGCGGGCATGTCATGCCGCGTCATCATTTCACGGATCGTGATATAGGGCCGCGTGTTGCGCGGATAGGTGATGATCGGCCAGCGCGCCAGCGTGGACAGCGGCACCGGATCGCCGCCCAGATCGAGGGTCGGACTGGCGACCCAGGCCAGCGGATAGCTCGATAAAGCCACGTTTTTCATGCGCGGTTCGCTGATTGGCCCCAAGACGAAAGCAATATCGAGCTGGTGAGACAACAGCCGCTCGCGCAGCAGCGGCGAGGTATCCACCTCGATCTCCAGGGTCAGCGCCGGATACACGCCATGCATGCGTTCGATCAGCTTTGACAGCCAGGTGTGCACGATGGTCTCGGCCACACCGAGCCGCACGATGCCGCGCATCGCTTTCTTCTCCCGTGCTGCATGCAGCAGGTCGGCGCGCAACTGCAGCATGCGCTCGGCATAGGGTAGCAGCTCATTGCCTTTCGACGTGAGCGCGATGCCCCGCGGCTCGCGGTCGAACAGTTTCACACCCAGTTCGGATTCGAGCAGGGCGATGCGCTGGGAGACGGCCGGCTGTGTGGCGTTGAGTTTGTCGGCAGCGGCACGGAAGCCGCCGAGATGGGCAACCCAGACGAAGGTTTCGAGATTGCGCAGATCAGCCATGGCCACAAACTCCGTATTTTTCGCCAGACTATAAGCCCCGCTTATCGGTCCCCGGCAAGCCGGAATGACCCGTCCAACCTGCAAATCGCGGGCGATTGCATCATTATTGAAACGTTCGTTTCATATGTATTTTATAAGAATCAATTGTTGCATTACCGTCCGAACCGCGGTTCAATCCAGGCATGCCTGTTTCCCGGTCAGACGCCCTTTCGCCTGAGGTTTCGCTGAGCGACCGCATCGCCCAGGCCTTTGCCGCGTTGCCGCCACAGCTGCAGACCGCGGCGCAGTTCGTGCTCGAACATCCTGATGATGTTGCCCTGCTCTCCATGCGTGAGCAGGCCCGTCGCGCCGGGGTGCCGCCGGTGACCATGACCCGGCTGGCCCGCCAGCTCGGCTTTGCCGATTACGCCGCCTTCCGCGACCTGCAGGCCAGTGCGTTGCGCCGTCCGCCCCATACCGCCGAATTCAGCCATCGCGCCGGACGCCTGCAGAAACATCAGCAGCAAAGTGGCGATGGTGCGCTCGCCGCCCAGATCGGCTGGGCGATGGCCGACCATATCGCCAGCAGTCATGATGAGGCTGGGGCTGCAACCCTGATCGCCGCTGCCGCCCTGATTGAGAAGGCACGACGGGTGTATTTCCTCGGCCTGCGCTCCTGCCATGCCGTCGCCTTCCACGCTCATTACATTCATGGCCTGTTCCGCGACAGCGGCGTGCTGCTGGATGGTGCCGGAGATACCGGCATTGATGCCCTGCGCCATGCCGGCCCGGAGGATGTGCTGGTGGTGGTGAGCGTCGCCCCCTACACCACGGCGGCGGTGGAGCGTGCAACCTATGCCGTCCGTCGCGGTGTCACCGTCGTGGCGATCACCGACAGCCGCGTTTCACCGGTGGCGGCGATTGCGCGCGCCAGCATCCTGATTCCGACTGAGACACCCTCTTTCTTCCACGCCATCACACCGGCATTTGCCGCTGCCGAAACCCTGATCGCCCTGGTCGCGGCGCGGGCCGGCGAACAGGCACTGAATGCCATCCGCAATGCCGAGCATCAGCTCGACGCCTTCTCCACCTACTGGTCGCGCCGACCGCAACGCAGAAAGCCCAAGTCATGACGAGCCGCATTCTCCACCGCAGCATCAATCACGCCTATCCGGTCGCCGTCGGTGGCGAAGGCATTCGCATCATCGATGCCGACGGCAAGCGCTATATCGATGCCTCGGGCGGGGCCGCGGTGAGCTGTCTCGGCCATGGCCATCCCGACATCACCCGGGCCATGCATGAACAGGCCGACAAGCTGGCGTTTGCCCATACCAGTTTCTTCACCACCGAACCGGCCGAGAAGCTGGCCGACAAACTGATCGAGAAGGCGCCACAGGGCATCAGCCATGTCTATTACGTCTCGGGTGGCTCGGAAGCGATCGAAGCGGCGCTGAAGATGGCACGCCAGTACCATGTCGAACGCGGCGAACCGCAGCGCCGGCATTTCATCGCCCGCCGGCAGAGCTATCACGGCAATACCGTGGGGGCATTGTCGGTCGGCGGCAATGCCTGGCGTCGCCAGCAGTTCGCACCGATGCTGATCGAGGCGCATCACATCGCGCCCTGTTTCGAATATCGCGACCGTCGGCCCGACGAGACGCCGGAGGCCTATGGCCAGCGTGTGGCCGAAGAACTGGAGGTCAAGATCCTCGAACTCGGCAAGGACAGCGTGATCGCCTTTGTCGCCGAGCCGGTGGTCGGCGCCACGCTCGGTGCCGTTGCCGCCACGCCGGGTTACTTCAAGCGTGTGCGCGAAATCTGCGACACCTATGGCGTATTGCTGATCCTCGACGAGGTGATGTGCGGCATGGGCCGCACCGGCACGCTGCATGCCTGCGAGCAGGACGGCATCGTCCCCGACATCATGACCATCGCCAAGGGGCTCGGCGGCGGCTACCAGCCGATCGGCGCCATCCTGCTCGGCCAGCATATCTTCGACACCTTCAGGAACGGTTCCGGTTTCTTCCAGCATGGCCATACCTATCTCGGTCACCCGATGGCCTGCGCCGCCGCGCTGGCCGTGCAGCAGGTGATCGAGCGCGACCATCTGCTGGACAATGTAAAGGCCATGGGCATTCACCTGATGGACCGGCTGCAGGACCGTTTCGGCAATCATCGCCACATCGGCGACATCCGTGGCCGCGGCCTGTTCCAGGCCATCGAGCTGGTGCAGGACCGCGCCAGCAAGGCGACCTTCGATCCCAAACTGAAGCTGCATGCCCGTATCAAGCAGGAAGCGATGAAGGCCGGCCTGATGGTCTATCCAATGGGTGGCACCATCGACGGCCTGCATGGCGATCACGTGCTGCTGGCGCCGCCCTTCATCTGCACCAGGGACGACATCAGCCTGATCGTCGAGAAGCTGGGCGATACCGTCGATACGGTTCTGAAGGGCGTTGCCTGATGCACCGCGATACGCCTGCCGTCATTGCCGTCGCCCCCAACGGCGCACGCAAGCTGAAACCCGATCATCCCGCCGTGCCGCTGAGTGCCGACGAGCTCGGCCGCTGCGCCGCGCAGTGCCAGGATGCCGGCGCCACCATGATCCACCTGCATGTACGTGAACCGGAGACCGGCCGGCATTCACTGGATGCGGGCCTCTACCGCGCCGCCATCAAGGCGGTGCGGCGCGAGGCCGGCGATGCGCTGATCATCCAGGCCACGTCTGAAGCGGCCGGCGTGTATAACCGCCATGAACAGATGGCGGCAATGCGCGCGCTGATGCCAGAAGCCTGCAGCCTTGCCGTGCGCGAAATCCTGCCCGATGCAGAAGCCGAAGCGGAGGGCGCAGCCTTCCTTACCGAACTCTACAGGGCCGGCGTGATGATGCAGTATATCCTCTATGCCGATACCGATGTGCAGCGCTTCCACGAACTGAAAGCCCGCGGCATCATTCCGGGTGAACGCCATTTCGTGCTGTTTGTGCTCGGCCGCTATACCGCCGGCCAGCGCTCGGAACCCGCCGACCTGCTGCCCTTCATGCATGACTGGAGCAATACCGATGGCGCCTTTGCCGTCTGCGCCTTCGGGCCGAAGGAATCGGCCTGCGCACTGACGGCCCTTGGCCTGAATGGCCATGCGCGACTTGGGTTCGAGAACAACACCCTGCTCAGCGACGGCAGCACCGCACCCGACAATGCCGCCCTGATCCGCCAGACGGTGCAGGCCGCCGGCGTGATGGGGCGCCGGGTTGCCGATGCAAAGACGGCACGCAGCTATCTGGAGGCGCTGCGCTAGGCAGCACTCAGGGAAAAATCCTCGGCCGGCACCGGCAGCGGCCGACCAGCCAGAGCCGCCGCGATCACCTCGGCCGAGCCGAAGGCCAGCGTGAAGCCGAGTGCGCCATGGCCGACGTTCAGCAGCAGGTTGTCGATGCCGCTGCCATTGAGGATCGGCGGTCCTTTCGGTGTGGCCGGTCGCAGGCCGGTCCAGGGTTCCATCTGCTGCCAGGTGGAGGCCTGCGGGAAGGTCTCACGCGCCTGGCTGACCAACAGTCCGAGCCGGCGCGGATCGATGCTGTCATCGGCACCGACGATATCGGCCATGCCGGCAACGCGCAGCTTCTCGCCCAGCCGGGCATAAACAACCTTGTATTCCGTATCGGTGACCGAAACGCGCGGTGCCGCATCGTCATTGGCAATCGGCAACGACAGGCTGTAGCCCTTGATCGGATAGATCGGCAGGTCGAGCCCTGCTGTCAGGCCCAGCCGCCGGCTGGCCACGCCGGCCGCCAGCACATAGGCGTCGGCCTCCAGCACGTCGCCATCGGCCGTTTCCACGCCAAGCAGGCGGCGGCCGGTGCGCAGCAGGCGGCGCACCTTGGCGCCATACACAAAGCGCACGCCGCTGTTGTCGCCCGACAACAGGCCTTCGATCCCCTGGCAGAGACGATAGGGATCGGCGGCTTCTTCATCTGCCGTATAGACCCCGCCGACAATACGGTGGGCGATGCCGGCCAGCGCCGGCTCGATCTTCAGGCAGCCATCGCGATCCAGCACCTGCTGCACACTGCCCAACCGGCTCTGATAATCCACCTGCGCCCGTGCGCCGGTCATCCCCGCAGCACTGCCCTGCACCACCAGCTTGCCGGCCTTGTTCCATGCGAAATCGAGACCACGAATATCGGGCGCGCCATGCAGCACGTCGCGACTGAGATAGGCCAGGCGCAGCAGCTTGTCGGTGGTGGCATGTGCCTCGCTCTGCGTGCAGGCCGCCATGAATTTCAGCAGCCAACGATACTGAAACAGGTCGAGGGTGGGCCGGAACCGCATCGGCGACTGGCGGCCAAACAGGTATTTCGGCAAGTCGAACCATACGGACGGATTGGCCAACGGCGCCACATAGGAATAGCTGAGTTGTGCACCATTGGCATGGCTGGCCCCCTGGGCGGTGGTGGAGGCGCGATCGACCACGGTGACGCGATGGCCATCACGCGCCAGCCGCCAGGCCGTGGTCATGCCGACCACACCCGAGCCGATCACCACAATATCCATTGCACACCTCATCTATGCCGCAGGCAAAATGCCCGCAGCTTTCAACCTCAAGCTACGGAGCCCGGGCAGCCGCGGCCACTGCCGATCCGGCGGTTGCCCATAACATTGCGTTATGCCATGTCTTGCCCCGCGGCCGCTTCCGTGGCCGGCATCGCCCGCATCGGATCAACCATGCAACTGCGTCATCTCGAAGTCTTTCATGCGATCATGCTCACCGGCACGATCACCGCCGCCGCCAAGCTGCTCAATATCTCACAACCCGCTGCGACCCGCCTGCTGCTGCGGGCAGAGGACCAGCTTGGCTACAGACTGTTCGACCGTGTGAAGGGCCGCCTGCTGCCGACCCGCGAGGGCCAGGTGCTGCATGCGGAAAGCGAGCGCATCATCAGCGGCCTGGACAACCTGCGCAAACTGTCGCGTAACCTGGGTGCCGCCACCAGTGGACATCTGCGCATCGCCGCGGCCCCGGCGCTCTGCGTGGACCTGATTCCGCTGGCGATCACGCGCTTCCGCCAGAAGCATGCCGATGTCAGCTTTGAAGTCGAAAGCCGGCAATATGCCGACCTGGTACGCGTGGTACTGAACCATGAGGTCGATCTTGGCATCGGTTTCGACGTGCAGGCGCATCCCGGGCTGGACATCCAAACGCTTGCTCCGGCGCAGTTCTTTGGCATTTTCCCCAAGTCGATGGAGCCGCAATTACCGGCAACTGTGAAGATTGAATGGTTTCGCAAACACCCGTTCATCGGCTTGCGCAGCGACGATCCCTTGGGCGCCGCTTTCAGTGCGGCCGTGAAGCTGTCTGGCGTCGAGTTGCAGCCGATTGTCGAGGTCAAGACCAATCAGATCGCCCTGGCGCTGGTGTCGCGTGGCGCCGGTGCCGCCATCGTCGACCAGTATACCGCGGCGGCCCATGACAAAACCCTGGTGGTGGCACGCCCCCTAATCCCCCGCATCGATTTCGCGGTGCACACAATCCGCGCCAAGCACCAGCCGGCGTCAGTTCTGGCGCGCAAGTTCAGCGCCATGCTGGCCTTGACGGAAAAGACAGTTTCCGGGGTTCTGGGGGCCGCAGAAAAAGCATATCGGGCTTGACGAAAGCGCGACAAACCTTATCCATACCCTTGGGTTATGGACGCGGTATCGATACGCATGGCAGAAAAGCTGTGCTGTTCAGCTATCACAGGGCACTGGAACTGGCCGGCGCAGCATCGGGGAGCAGCGACGGCGAATGGTCTGTCAAGATATCCGGAGCATTGATATCCGGAACACCGCAGACCCGGTTCCGCGTTTATCCCGATACAGCCGCCGTTACGGGTTCCTGCAATCCCGAGCGGCGCCTAGCAGTCAAGCCTGGCCACCGCCAATCTCGGCAGCGGCCGTTCACGGAGGAGAAGTCAATCATGCTGTTTGAAACCAAGCACCTCGCCATCGGTGCCTTCGGCGCGGCCCTGCTCGCCGCTCTGCCCGGCGCGAGCATGGCACAGCAGAAATTCGTCACCATCGGCACCGGTGGCGTGACCGGTGTGTATTACGCCGCTGGCGGCGCGATCTGCCGTCTGCTCAACAAGGACCGCAAGGCCCATGGCATTCGCTGCTCGGTCGAGTCGACCGGGGGCTCGGCTTATAACGTCAACACCATCAAGGCCGGCGAGCTGGACTTCGGCACCACCCAGTCCGATGTCCATTACAATGCCTACAAGGGTGTTGGCAGCTTCAAGGATGCTGGCGCCTTCAGCGATCTGCGCTCGGTCTTCTCGATCCATCCGGAGCCCTTCACCGTGCTGGCCCGCAAGGAAGCCAACATCACGAAGTTCGAAGACTTCAAGGGCAAGCGCTTCAACGTCGGCAACCCGGGCTCGGGCACCCGCGCCTCGATGGAACAGCTGCTCAGCACAATGGGCTGGAAGCTGACCGACTTCGCGCTGGCCTCTGAGCTGAAGGCTGACGAGCATGGCCCGGCGCTGTGCGACAACAAGATCGACGGCTTCTTCTATGGCGTCGGCCACCCGTCGGCCAACATCCAGGATCCGACCACGACCTGTGGCGCCAAGCTCGTCTCGCTGACCGGCCCGGCCGTCGACAAGCTGGTGGCCGAGCACTCTTATTTCGCCAAAGCCACCATCCCGGCCGGCCTGTACAATAACAACCCCCAGGCGACCCAGACCTATGGCGTGCTCGCCACCCTGGTCAGCTCGACAAAGGTTGACAACGAAACCGTCTATCAGCTGGTCAAGGCGGTGTACGAAAACTTCGACGAGTTCAAGAAGCTGCATCCGGCCTTCGCCACGCTTGACCAGAAGGCGATGATCAAGGATGGCAACTCGGCCCCGCTGCATGACGGCGCGGTGAAGTACTACAAGGAAAAGGGCCTGATGTAAGCCCGACACATGCCCGCAAAGCCGGCCCGTTATAAACAGCGGGCCGGCTTTTTTTTAAGTAGAAGACCATACTGAGAATTCCGAGGATCATCATGACCGCCAGCCCAACCAACCGGCCTGCCACCGAACAGGAACTGCAGGATCTCGTGAAGGAAGCCGACCTTGGCGGCCGCGATCCGCGCGGCATGGTCGCCCGGATCATCCTGGTCGTCGCCGTTGCCTGGTCTGCATTCCAGGTCTGGTACGCCTCGCCGCTGCCTTTCCTGCTGGGCGTCTTCATTCTGAACGATACTGAAGCCCGCGCCATCCATCTTGGTTTCTCGGTCTTTCTGGCCTTCACCTGCTATCCCGCCTTCAAGCGATCACCGCGCAGCTACATTCCGCTGTTCGACTGGATTTTCGCTTTAGCCGGCGCCTTCGCAGCCTCCTACCTGTTCCTGCTCTACCGCGATCTGGCGCTGCGCCCAGGCCAGCCCACCTGGTACGATCTTGTCGCCTCGGGTATCGGCCTGCTGCTGCTGCTGGAAGCCACCCGCCGTTCGCTCGGCCCGCCGATGGTGGTCGTTGCGGCGGTCTTTATCGCCTTCACCTTCACCGGCCCCTGGATGCCGGATGTAATCCAGCATAAGGGGGCCTCGCTCACCAAATTCCTGCAGCACCAGTGGCTGACCACAGAAGGCGTTTTCGGTGTCGCCCTGGGTGTTTCCGCCGGCTTTGTCTTCCTGTTCGTGCTGTTTGGCTCGCTGCTGGAAAAGGCCGGTGGCGGCAACTGGATGATGCAGATTTCCGTCGCCCTGCTGGGTCATCTGCGCGGTGGCCCCGCCAAGGTGGCCGTGGTTTCCTCGGCGCTGAACGGCGTGGTTTCCGGCTCGTCGGTTTCCAATGTGGTTTCAGGCGGCATCTTCACCATCCCGATGATGAAACGCACCGGCCTGTCGGGCGTGAAGGCCGGCGCCATCGAGACTGCGTCTTCAGTCAACGGCCAGATCATGCCGCCGGTGATGGGGGCCGCCGCCTTCCTGATGACAGAATATGTCGGCCTGCCCTATTCCGACATTGTCAAACACGCCTTCCTGCCGGCGGTGATCTCCTATATCGCACTGTTCTATATCGTCGACCTGGAAGCGCAGATGATCAATGCCAAGCCGCTGGAGCGCGCCGTGACCCGGCCGCGCGGCGAATTCTGGCTGCGCCAGTTGCTCGGCTGGAGCGGCACGGTCGCCTTCATCTGCGGTCTGTATTACGCCGTACTCGGCATCCAGACACTGTTTGGTGCCGCCGCGCCATGGCTGCTCTTCATCGGTGGCATCGGCCTGTATCTCGTTTCACTATGGTATGCCGCCAAGTTCCCCGACCTGGAACTCGACGACGCCAGCAATCCGAATATCAAGATCCCGGAAGCCTGGGCCGTGGCGCGCACAGGTCTGCATTTCACCCTGCCGATCATCGTGCTGCTCTGGTGCCTGATGGTGGAGGAGATGTCGCCGGGCCTGTCGGCCTTCTGGGCCACCGCATCGGTGATGGCCATCGTGGTGACGCAGCGGCCGATCATTGTGGCATTCCGCGGCAGCCGCGAGATCGTCGCAGCCCTGAAGCAGGGCCTTGCCGATCTGGTCGATGGCTTCAATCTGGGCGCCCGCAACATGATCGGTATCGGTATCGCCACAGCGACCGCCGGCATCATCGTCGGCACCGTGACGCTGACCGGCATGGGCCTGATGATGACCGACTTCGTCGAGTTCCTGTCAGGCGGCAATGTCATGATCATGCTGTTCCTGACCGCCTTCATCTGCCTGATCCTCGGCATGGGCATTCCGACCACGGCGAATTACATCCTGGTCGCCACCCTGATGGCGCCGGTGATCGTGGAACTGGGTGCCCAGGCCGGTCTCGCCATCCCGCTGATCGCTGTGCATATGTTCGTCTTCTATTTCGGCATCATGGCCGACGTGACGCCGCCGGTGGGCCTCGCCTCGTTTGCGGCCGCCGCTATCTCTGGCGAAGACCCGATCAAGACCGGCCTGCAGGGCACGATCTATTCGATGCGCACTGCCGTTCTGCCCTTCGTTTTCATCTTCAATCCGCAACTGCTGCTGATCGACATCGGCAGCACCGGCGAAGCTATCCTCGTCGTGGTCATATCGACGGTGGCGATCCTGCTGTTTGCCGCCGGCACCATGGGATGGTTCCTGACCAAGAGCAAACTGTGGGAATCGGCATTGCTGCTGCTGATCTGCTTTGCCATGTTCCGCCCCGGCTTCTTCATGGACAAGCTGTACGACCCCTATGTGCAGGCTCCTGCAGCCCAGGTTTATGACATCGCCACAAGGCTGCCCGAGGATGGCCGTCTGCTGCTGGTGGTGGCCGGTACCACACTGGAAGGCGAGGATGTCACCAAGACCATCAGCCTGCCGCTTGCCGCACCAGGCGAAGGCCGCAAAAGGCTGGCCGATGCCGGCCTGACACTGGCACGGATGGGCGACAAGATGCAGATCGGCGCCATCAAATTCGGCTCGGCCGCCAAGCGCGTCGGTCTGGAAGGTGGTTTCACCATCGAGCATGTACTGTTGCCGGCCGAACGCCCCAGCAAGCATCTGGTCTATCTGCCCGCCCTGGCCCTGCTGAGCCTCATCGTGCTGCTGCAGCTGCGCCGCCGCAAGCTGGGCCAGCCGGCGGCATGAGCAGGACCGTCATTCTCTGCTCGGGCGGCATCGATTCCGTCACCCTGGCCTACAAAGTGGCGGCCGAGCGCAAGCTCGACCGCCTGATCTCCTTCGATTACGGCCAGCGCCATCGCCGTGAAATCGAGCATGCCGCCCGCATCGCAGCCCAGCTTGGCGTCCGCCATGATGTGGTGGATATCACCAGCCTTGGCCGCTTCCTGACCTCCAGCTCGCTGATCAGCGGCGGCGACGCCGTGCCCGACGGCCATTATGCCCAGGACAACATGAAGTCGACCGTGGTGCCAAACCGCAATGCCATCATGCTGAGCATTGCTTTCGGCATCGCAGCCGGCGCGAAAGCAGACGCGGTTGGCATCGCCGTGCACAGCGGCGATCATTTCATCTATCCCGACTGTCGGCCGGCTTTCGTGGACGCCTTCCGCACCATGCAGGCCTGCGCACTGGAAGACATGTGGGAGGTCGAGCTTTACGCCCCCTTCACCGGCATCGACAAAGCCGGCATCGTGGCCGAGGGCGTCCGCCTCGGTGTGCCCTATCACCTGACCTGGAGCTGCTACAAGGGTGGCGAGACGCATTGCGGTCGCTGCGGCACCTGCGTGGAACGGCGCGAGGCTTTCCACCTCGCCGGCGTGCCCGACCCGACACAGTATGAAGATGCCGACTACTGGCTGCAGGCCATCGCCGGAATGAAGGCGAAAAGAGAAAAAGGCGGCTCCTGAACCACCTTTTCAGTTACGCCGCAGCGATGCCTAGCCGCTGGTCGCGGTCGCGCAGCAGGCGGATCACCGGGATGCTGAGCAGCACCATCCAGGCCTTGCCGATGATCTGGCCGGCCAGATAGTCGAGGCTGCCAAACGCCAGATAGAGGAACGCCACCGAGTCGACACAGAGGCCGGCCAGGCTGGACAGCACCACAGCGCGGATCAGGCCGCGCTTCTGCAGCGGTGTATAGACGGCAAAGTCGGCCAGTTCAGAGAGCAGGAAAGCGACCACGGAGGCAATCACCAGGGCCGGCGGCGCCACCAGACCCGACAACGCAGCGCCGACCAGGATCGCGCCCAGCGTCCAAGCTTTACCAAGGCGCCGCTGCACCAGATCGCGCAACACCAGGGCCAGGCCGATCATCAGCACGCCACTGGGCGCCGTAATACCAAAGGGGGCGACCGGAATCAGGCAGGGCCCCTGCGGGATGCAGACGGTGCCGACATTGCCGATCAGCCAATTGGCGGCCGGCACGCAGGCGATAAAGCCGGCGAGATAGATAAAGCCTTCGAGGCGCTGACGGTCCATGGCAGGGTTCCTTACCGCAAAAAGCTATGGCGGCGGCGGGGATATACGGCCACCGGGGCCGTCAGGCAACCCCGGTGCTATTCATCCTGTAATTCCAAACCCTTAGGCGGCCGAGCTGCTGGCCCAGGGTTGGGCGATCTCGGTCATGCCGCTGCAGCTGCCATCGGCATTCAGCATCGCTACGGCCGGGCAGGCATAGTTCAGCGGCAACGGGTCACGACGCTTCGGCACCGCGCCAGGGAATTTCGCCTTCACGGCATCCTGCACCGCCGGGTCGTGCTGCGGGTCATACCAGGGCTGACCCATGATGCTGGCATCGATGCGCGGTTGATGGAACGCGGCCTCCAGCGGCATGCCGTAATCGACCAGGAACGAGATGATCTGCATGACGGCGGGCATGATGCGTCGGCCGCCCGACGCGCCGACCGCAAACAGCGGCTTGTCGCCATCCAGCACCACGGTCGGCAACATATTGCTGAGCGGTCGCTTGCCGGCGCCGATGGAGTTCGGTTTGCCCGGCGTGGGATCGAACCACATGATGCCGTTATTCATGGTGATACCGCTGGCGGGCAACATCGTGCAACTGCCGAAAGCAGCCAGCAGAGTCTGTGTCACCGCCACCATGTTGCCATCGGAATCCACGACGCAGAAATTGCTGGTGCAGCTCTTGCCGTTGTCGGCGTCGCCCATGCCGGCCAGCCGTTTTTCGTAAGCCGCCGTCAGGCCCTCGATATAGGCAACAAAGCTCTGCGCCGAGAGGGTCTTGCGATCCAGCTTCGGACCCGCGACCTCGAAAGCGTCGCGCAAACTGGGACCGGCCGTGAGATTGGGCGGCAGATGCAGGGTCTTGCCGCCGTAACTGTAGCGCAGCGGTTCGACCAGGCGGGCCTTGTAGTTGCGCAGGTCATCGGCGGAAATCTTCGATCCGCCCCTGGCGAGATCGCCGGCAATGCTTTTCGCCAGCTCGCCTTCGTAATAATCGCGTCCACCGGCTTTGGCCAGCCGCTGCAACGTGGCGAGCAGCGCATCATTCTTCAGGTACCCGCCCGCTTCCACCGCGGGCGGCAGACCATCGGCGAGGAACACGGCTTTCGCTGCCGGCGACTTGATCAATGCACGGGCGGCATTCGTTACCTGCAGCACCAGGAACCAGTCGATCTCCATGCCGCGCTGCGCCAGTTCGATAGCCGGGGCCAGCAACTCGGCCCAGTTGCGCGTGCCAAAGGTTTCATGCGCCAGCCGCATGCCGTCCACCACGCCGGGCAGAGCCATGGAGGCATAGCCATAAATGTTGCGATCTTCCACCACGCTCGGCCAGCCGAACATGCTGTCATCCTGGCCGCCGACCAGCGGATAATCGGCCGGATCGAGTTTGGCCGCGCTGACCGCACTGAAATCGATCACATGGCCCTGCTTCTTCTTCGCATCCCAGATCTGCATGTAGCCGATGCCGCCGACGCCGCTCATCCACGGTTCCAGCACACCGAGTGCGAAGGAGGTGGCGACAGCGGCATCGATGGCATTGCCTCCCTGGCGCAGCACTTCGGCGCCGACATCGGCTGCCTTCTGGTTCTGGGCCGAGACAACACCCCGTTTGCCACTGGCCGCGGATTTGCGGAACTGCAATGTACGATTCAGATTCGATGACATGGCGAGACTCTGACTTGTTTGATGTTATTCGGCAGCGAAAGGATCAGCGACACGCGGCCAGTAGGGACCACGCACCTTCTGGAAGGGAATATCGGCGAAATCCGACCGCATGGCGCCCGGTGCCTGCACATGCAGGATTTCACCGGCGATCGGCGCGAAGCCCGCATGGAAGTGCTGGGTAGATTTCACCACGATGATCGCCTTCTTCGCAACATCGATGCCGAACTGGGTGAAAGCACCGGGATGGAAAGTCTGCGTGCGCGTGGAGATCAGCACCAGATCGCGGTTGCCTTCGAGTTGCAGCCAGACCGCGTCGCCGATCGGCACGGCACCGCTCAAGGCCGGTTGCATACCGTTTCTGATGATACGCTTAACCGTTACATTGAGATCGAGCGGATCGCCCGAGGTTGGACCACATTTGCCACCGAGTCGCAGATCAAAGACCGCGCCCTCGCCAGCATCGCAGCAGAATCGCACCGCCATCGGGTCCCAGTATAAGCCACTCGCCACATTCTCGATGCCGCGCTCGATGATCCGGCGCAGGATGAAGGTGGCATCGCCCGGCGCGCCGCCGCCGGGATTGTCGGTTACGTCGGCCAGAACCACCGGGTGTTTCGCGGTTGCCGCCGTGGCACGGTCCAGCGCCGCATCGATGCTCAGATTCTGCGTTGCCGTCTGGTCGCGCAGACTCCATATCCTGCGGCCGAACTTTTCCGCGACAGCAGAAGCCTTGGCGGCATCACCATCGGCAATCACGATCATCTTGGCCGTGGCATCGGGCACGTCCTGCATCGGGAAACCATGCGCAAATGATACCGAGAGAATGCCATCCCTGCCTTCCTGGGCCTGCATTTCACGGACGAAGCCAGTCATCGGCTCCACCGGCGTACGCCACAGGTTGATCATGCGGGTGTCGAACACCGCCATCACCGGCTTTGCCACCCCCTGATGCTTGGCCAGCAGGATATTATAGAGTTCCTGCGCCCGCTCTTTGCTGTCGGTGTGGGGGTATTCCTTGAAGGTGATCAGTGCATCGGCACTGGTCAGCATCTTTTCAGTAATGGAACAATGCAGGTCAAGTTCGGCGCCAACGGCGGCCTTTGGCCCTACAATGGCGCGAATCTTTTCCAGCAGATCACCTTCGCAATCGTCATAGCCATCGGCGACCATGGCGCCGTGCAGGCTGAGCAGCACCAGATCCACCGGCATCGCCGCCTTGAGATCGGTGAGGATTTCGTCGCGGAATCCTTCATACACCTTGCGAACAGTGACGCCGGCAGGCTGGGCAAAGGCCGACAGGCTTTCGGTTACCGTGGCCTGCTGTGCCTCGGCGGCATGCCGCCAGACATGCAACGGGGCCGAGAAAAGGTTCTCGGGCCGCTTGGTTGCATCGCCCCGATACAGCATCCACTCCCTGAAACCGGCCTCGGCCGTGGGCAGGGGCGAGAAGGTATTGGTCTCCGTGCCAAGACAGGCAATAAACACATTCATTGTGCGTGCTCCTCGTTCGAGCCGCAAATTATAGAGGTGCCGCGAGTCGCCGGCGTGAACCAATTATTCGACATGAACCAATGTCTCCTGGTTATACGATAGGACGCCACGGCAACAGGCATGCTGCCCAGCGATAGGGCATTAAAGTAACTGCCTGCGATAGCGGCAAAGTTTGCTTGACCGAGACACACATACCATGGTCAGCTTTCATTAGCGGTCAAACAATGACAAGGGGGAGTGCTATGCGTTCGCGTCGATTCCACATGCTGGTTTCTGCCATTGGCCTGAGTATCGGACTGGGCCTGCTGGCCGGCGCAGCGACGACTGCCGTCGCCCAGGACAACAAAAAGGTGCTGCGTTTCATCCCGCATGCGGGTCTGCGCATCACCGACCCGATCCTGACCACAGCCTTCATGTCGCGCAATCATGGCTACATGATCTATGACACGCTGTTTGCAGTCGACGACAAAATGCAAGTCAAGCCGCAGATGGTCGACAAGTACGAGGTCAGCGGCGACAAGCTCACCTACACCTTCACCTTGCGCCCGGGCCTGAAATTCCATGACGGCGCCCCGGTCACCTCGGCGGACGTCGTCGCCTCGCTGACCCGCTGGTCGAAAAACGATACGATGGGTCAGAAGCTCTTTACCTACACCAAGGATCTGGTGGCGGTGAACGCCACGACCTTCCAGCTGATTCTGAAGGAACCCTACGGCCTTGTGCTCGATTCGCTGGGCAAGCCCAGCTCGAACGTGCCCTTCATCATGCCCAAGCGCATGGCAGACACCCCGGCCAGCACAAATGTGCCCGAGGAAATCGGTTCCGGCCCGTATCGCTTCATCAAGGCCGAGTTCCAGCCTGGGGTGAAGGTGGTTTACGAGAAGAACCCGGATTACGTGCCGCGCAGCGAAGCCCCGAGCTACACCAGCGGCGGCAAGGTGGTGAAGGTCGACCGCGTCGAGTGGATGACTATTGCCGATCCGCAGACTGCCATGAATGCCCTGATCAAGGGTGAGGTCGACATCTGGGAGCAGCCGGCCTTCGATCTTCTGCCCGAACTGAAGAAGCAGAAGGATATCGAAATCCTCAATCTGCAGCCGCTCGGCATGAACTACATGATGCGCATGAACTGGCTGCAGCCGCCGTTGGATAACGTCAAGGTGCGTCAAGCCATCCTGCATGCCGTCCAGCAGGAAGACTATCTGGCTGCCCAGGTCGGCGATCCGGACTATTACAAGGTCTGCGGCGCGATCTTCGGCTGCTCGACTCCGCTGGCGACCAATGCCGGTGCGGTCGGTACCAAGAAGGCCGACGTGGCCAAGGCCAAGAAGATGCTGGCAGACAGCGGCTACAAGGGCGAAAAGATCGTCATCATGGCGCCGACCGACCTGAACAGCATCAATCAGTTGCCGCTGGTCTCGGCTCCGTTGCTGCGTGCGATCGGCGTGAATGTCGAAGTGCAGTCGATGGACTGGCAGACGCTGGTCGGCCGCCGCGCCAAGATGGACCCGATCGATCAGGGCGGCTGGCATATCTTCCACACCGCCTGGGGTACGGCCGACATGATGAACCCCATCGCCAATGCCGGCACCAAGGGTCTGGGCAAGCAGGGCGGCTTCTTCGGCTGGACCGAGGATGCCGAGATGGAGAAGCTGCGCGACTCCTATGCCCGCGAACCCGATGCGGCCAAGCAGAAGGCCATCGCGGAAGCCGTGCAGAAGCGCCTGTATGACATGGTGCACTACATTCCGCTGGGTGAATACTTCCAGCCGTCTGCCGTTCGCAAGAACGTCAAGGGCATGGTTGCGAGCCCGGCCTATGTGCTGTGGAATATCGAGAAGCAGTAAGAGAGTGACATTGCTGGCATGATTGTTGCGTAATTATTCTCCATGCTGCGTCTCATTCTCTCGCGTTTACTGGCCGCCATCCCCGTCATGGGGGTGGTGGCCATTTTCGTTTTCCTGCTGCTTCGCCTGAGCCCGGGCGATCCGGCCGCGATCCTGGCCGGCGATACGGCAACACCCGAGGCGATTGCCGCCATTCGTGCCGATCTCGGCCTCGACAGACCGATCCCGGAGCAGTTTGTCACCTGGATCGGCCAGCTCGCGCAGGGCGATCTCGGCAAGTCGGTGCTGTCGAAGCAGCCGGTCGCCACCATGATCGGCCAGCGTGTCGAGCCCACCATGTCCCTGGCGCTCACCACGCTGATCTTTGCCATCCTGGTTGCCGTGCCGATGGGCATTCTGGCCGCCTGGAAACAGGGTAGCTGGTTTGACCGCGGCATCATGGCGCTGTCCGTCGCCGGTTTCTCGATCCCGGTCTTCGTGCTGGGCTACATCATGGTCTACGTCTTCTCCATGAAGCTCGACCTTTTCCCCGCCCAGGGATTCACGCCGTTGCGCGATGGCTTGCCGGCCTTCCTTGAGCGCATCGCGCTGCCGACGGTGACGCTCAGCTTCATCTATATCGCGCTGTTTGCCCGCATCACGCGCACCGCGATGCTGGAAGTGCTGAACGAGGACTATATCCGCACCGCCCATGCCAAAGGCCTGAAGGAGCATGTGGTGCTGGTGCGCCATGCACTTCGTAACGCCGCCATCCCGATCGTCTCGGTGATCGGCATCGGCTTTGCCCTGCTGATCGGCGGCGTGGTGATCACGGAAACCGTGTTCAACATTCCCGGGATCGGCCGCCTGGTGGTGGATGCCGTGCTCGGCCGCGATTATCCGATCATTCAGGGTATTATCCTGGTGTTCTCCGGTGTCTATGTGCTGATCAATCTGGCCATAG
>NZ_CALRUC010000024.1:0-39967 GCF_943371255.1 Ferrovibrio terrae
ACCCAGCGTCGCCGCTATGTCATCATCGACGCACCCGGCCACAAGGAATTCCTCAAGAACATGGTGACCGGCGCGGCCCAGGCCGATGCCGCCATCCTGGTGGTGGATGCGGCGCAAGGCCTGGCCGAACAGACCCGCCGCCATGCCTATCTGCTGCACCTGCTCGGCATCCGCCAGGTCGCCGTTGCCGTCAACAAGATCGACCTGATCGACCATGATCCGGTGAAATTCCAGGCCGTGGCCGATGCGGTACGCAACTATCTCGCCGATATCGGCATCGAGGTGCAGGCCATCGTGCCGCTGTCGGCGCGCCAGGGCGACAACATCGCCAGCCGCAGCCTGAATACCGCCTGGTACCAGGGCCCCACCCTGATCGGTGCCCTGGATGCCTTTGCCCCGCGCGCGCAGTTGACCGAACAGCCGTTGCGCCTGCCGATACAGGATCTGTATCGCTATGAGGATAAGCGCATCGTCGTTGGCCGCATCGAAAGCGGACACCTGAAAGTCGGTGACCGCATCCGCTTCGCACCGGGTGGCCGCGAGGCAACTGTGGCGACACTTGAATTCTGGGACGGCAATGTGAAGCGGACTCCGCGCAGCGAAGCCGTCGCCGGTGAAAGCGTGGCGTTTACCCTGGACGAGGATGTCTTCGTCGAGCGCGGCGCCCTGGCCAGCACCCCGGACCAGCGCCCCAGGGAAGCCACCCGCGTTACAGTGCGGCTGTTCTGGCTCGACCGCGAGGCGCTGAAGCCTGGCGACAGGCTGACACTTAAGCTCGGCACCGCCGAACGCGAGGTTGAAGTCGAAGCCATCACCGAGGTTTTGGATGTCGAATCGCTAAACAGCGCCGATGCTAAGCAGGTGGACCGCAATGGCGTTGCCCGTGTGACTTTGCGCAGTCGCAAGCCATTGGCACTCGACCTTTATGAGAATAATGCCCGCACCGGGCGCGGCGTATTGATCCGCGGACCGCAGATCGCCGGTGGCTTCATTGTCGATTTTGCAGGCGAGACCACCGAAAACCTGTTCCCCTTCGATGTTGGTGTCGGAAAACCTCAACGCGCGCAGATCAATGGTCACCGCGGCGGCGTATTGTGGCTCACCGGCCTGTCGGGCGCTGGAAAATCGACCATTGCCATTGCAACACTCCACACGCTGCTGCGACGCGGCATGCAGATTTACGCGCTGGATGGCGACAATTTACGCTCCGGATTGAATCGCGATCTCGGCTTCACGCCAGCCGATCGCAATGAGAATATCCGCCGCATTGCCGAAGTGGCGCGCCTGATGGCTGATGCTGGGTTGATCGTGATCGTCTCGACAATCAGCCCGCTGATATCTCTGCGTGAAATGGCGAGGGAAATCATTGGCCATGATTTTCACGAGATATACATACAGGCCGACGTCGCAACCTGCCAGGCACGTGACCGCAAAGGCCTGTATGCCCGCGCCCTGGCCGGCGAGATTCCGAATTTTACCGGTGTGAGTGCGCCCTACGAAGCACCGATAACACCGGCCCTAACGCTGGATACACGCCGCACCACGCCCGACGCCGCCGCCGCGCGCTTCTGCGATTTCATCGAGCAGACCTTCAAGGTCTGATTGCGGACATCATGCAGCCTGTCGTGACCGTCGCGATCGTCAATTTCAATGCCGGGCATTACCTGTCCAATACACTGACCGGTTTGGCGGCGCAGACCGAGACGCGTTTCAAAGCCATCATCGTCGATAACGCTTCTTCGGACCAGTCAATTGCCGATGCCCGCGCCTGTCTCCAGGGTGACAATCGCTTTGAATTCATCATGCTATCCACCAATACCGGTTTTGCTGCAGCCAATAACCTTGCTGCACGTAGAACCGACACCCTGTGGTTCGCCCTGCTCAATCCCGATGCCATTCCGGATCGCGACTGGCTTGAGCAGTTGCTGGCAGCGACTGGTCGGCACCCAAAGGCAATGATGTTCGGCTCGACACAGATCGACCAGAACAATCCAGATCTGCTGGATGGTGCCGGAGACCGGTACTTTGCCTTAGGCATTCCCTGGCGCGGCGGTCACGGCTGGCCGCGCAAAGCCCTGCCGCCGGAAGGGGAGGTTTTCTCACCTTGCGCTGCCGCCGCGCTCTATCGTACCGACATCTACCGCGCTGCCGGCGGACTGGAAGAAAGCTTTTTCTGCTATGTGGAGGATGTCGACCTTGCCTTTCGACTGCGCTTGCAGGGGCACCGTTGCATCCAGGTTCCCACTGCCATCGTACGTCATGCCGGCAGCATTACCAGTGGCGGCAGAAACTCCGCCTTCGCCCGCTATCATGGCACACGCAACATGATCTGGTGCTTTGTGCGGAACATGCCGGGGCTGTTGTTTTATCCGCTATTGCCGCTGCATCTGGCTGCGATGCTGCTGCTATGGCTACGCGCCTTCGCCACCGGCATGTGGCGCCCGGTCGGGCGCGGAATTGTTGATGCTTTGCGCGGTTTTGCGCCTATATGGCGGCAGCGACACATTATTCAGACCGCACGATCGGCTCCTGCTTTACATATCGCCGAATGGCTGACGTGGAAGCCGCAGGATTACCTGCGCCGAGCACCGGGTATCATCAGCCGCGCCCGTTCATAGCGTCTGGCGATCTCCCGTTGCACTCAGCGCCTGAAGTTGCGCAAAACCCCTCGCCATAGAGCGCCAGCCAAAGCACCCGACGTGAAAAACTCTTCAAGGCGTGCGGCTAAATCATTATGCAGTGTCTGGACTTCAGAACCTTGCATGGTGAATTCGGCGTCCGCATAGCGCGCAAGGATTTTTCTTCTGGCGCTGGCATGATCCATTGCCCGTTGCGCGGCCTCTACAGCGTCTTGCGCAACACGACATAAGGATGTCGTGGTATCGACTGACACAAACATTCCGATCTGGCTGAGGCGTAGCCAGAAATCCCAATCTTCAAGCGCTTCCAGCTCCGGCGAGAATCCCCCAACCTGAAGCGCCGCAGCACGGCGAAATAGTACGGCCTGAATCGGGAAGAGATTGGCCAACAGTAGAGCCGGGCGAGAAAATGGCCGTCTGGAGCCTGGCCGCCAGTCTTGAGCCGCCGCAGATGGTACATCCGAAAACTCCGCATCGCGGCCCACCTCATACCATCCGGCAAAGGCCGCCGGGGCATCAGGCGCGGCCATCAGAGCCCCGGCCAAGGCCTGGCAGTGACCGGGTAACAACATGTCGTCGTCATCCAGAAAGCCGATGAAATCTCCAGTAGCTGCCGCCAGGCCGGCATTTGCGGCCTGGCTTCGTCCTGCAGCAGGGATTGATAGATACACCAGGTTTTGAGCAGCCTCGCCAGCCAACCCCTTCACAAGGGACTCCGCCGCCCGCCCGCCATCTTCGACGACGACGATTTGCACTCGCGGTATATCCTGACGAAGTGCCGAACGAATGGCCTGGGATAGGGTATGGGCTCGACGCCCTGTCGTGCGAATCACGAGCGTACAAGCAGGTAAAGCAGCAGGCTCAACCATTTCAACCGGCCCATTCGGGAAGCATGGCATTTCCGGTGGCAGTTTGCCGACCCTGCCGCATAAAAACAATCAGCCCAATGGCTTAGAATGCCCCAGGGACGAGCCGGCGTGGGCAAACGCCCCTCTTGACTGGGGGACTGGAATACCCCTAGTGGTTGGTGCCCATCCGGCTGGTGCAAAAGGAAGATTTGGCCGCAAATGACGCGCGTTTTAATTACAGGCATCACGGGGATGGTCGGTTCCCATCTGGCAGATTTTCTGCTGGATAACACGGATTGGGACATTTGGGGCCAATGCCGATGGCGCAGCCCGCTGGACAACATCCGTCATCTTGTTCCTCGCATAAACGCCAAGGACCGCATCCAACTGATATATGCTGATCTCCGCGATAGCATTTCACTACGCGAGATGGTGGAAAAGGCCAAGCCGGATTATGTGTTTCATCTGGCAGCACAGAGCTACCCGACCACCAGTTTCTCGTCGCCGCTGGATACACTGGACACCAATATCCTCGGCACTGCACGCTTGCTCGACGCTCTACGCAGTCAGCTAACTGCGACCGGACCGATTATCCATGTCTGTGCATCGTCCGAGGTTTTTGGGCGAGTCAGCCACGACAAATTGCCAATCAATGAAGAGTGCACGTTTCACCCTGCGTCGCCCTACGCTATCTCCAAAGTCGGAACAGATTTAATCGGCCGCTATTATGCCGAAGCTTACAGCATGACGGTGATGACGACCCGTATGTTCACCCATACAGGCCCGCGCCGCGGCGATGTCTTCGCTGAATCTACATTCGCCAAACAGATCGCCATGATCGAGGCCGGCCTGCAGCCACCGATTCTGAAGACCGGCAATCTCGACTCCCTGCGCACATGGGCGGATGTGCGCGATGCCGTCCGCGCCTATTACATGCTGGTTACCGTCAATCCGATGGCGGGCGAGTATTACAATATCGGCGGCACCTATTCCTGCTCTGTCCGCGACATGCTGCAACATCTGCTGTCTCTGTCTACGCGCAAGGATATCCGGGTCGAAACCGATCCCGAGCGGTTGCGCCCAGTCGATGCTGACCTGCAGGTTCCCGATACCGGGAAGTTCTCGCGGCATACCGGCTGGAAGCCTGAAATCCCGTTTGAAAAAACAATGGCGGATTTGCTGGACTACTGGCGCGGCCGCGTCGCCAGCGGCGAAATCTTTCCCAACCGATGACCGGCACGATGGCTCAGGACACGACTGTCCTCGTTGCCGGCGGCACAGGTCTGGCCGGCAGCGCCGTGGTACGCCAGTTGCTGGCCAACCAGAATTGCCGCATCAGGGTTCCGTATCGTGGTAGCGGCGGTCTGCACTATGACGATCCACACATCGAATATGTCAAGGCCGATCTCACCAATGCCGAAGACTGCCGTCGTGTGGCGCAGGACTGCGATATGGCGGTGATGGCCGCCGCCTTTACCGCCGGGGCCCGCTCCGCTCTCACCGAACCCTGGCTACAGGTCACCGACAACGTCATCATGGATATGCGCATGCTGGAGGCCTTTCATGTCTGTGGCGTCCGACGTGTGGTGTACGTGAGTACCGCCACCGTTTACCAGGAAAGCAGCGACTTGATCCGTGAAGAGGATTTGCGCTGGGATTTGGATCCGTCACCGGCCTATTTCGGCGTCGCTTGGGCCAAGCGCTATCTGGAGAAGGCCTGCCGTTTCTGGCACGACAAGTCGGGAATGGAAATCCTGATCGCCCGTCTCGCCAATGTCTTCGGCCCTGGCGCCCGCTTCGATCCGCAGACCTCGCATTTCGTTGCCGCGCTGGTCCGCAAGGCGCAGGATCGCATGGACCCTTTCGAGGTTTGGGGCAGTCCCGACGTCGTCCGTGATGTCATTTATGCTGATGATTTCGGCCGTGCGGTCGTTGCCATGCTGACGGCAACCGGGATGCCTTTCGACATCTTCAACATTGGCTCGGGCCGCACCATCACCGTGGGCCAGGTGGTAGACGAGATTCTACGGCATTCCGGGCACCGGCCAAAAGCCGTGCAATTCCAGTCAAATGCTCCATCGACCAGCCGATTTCGCGCCCTGGACTGCAGTAAGGCCCGAGACCAGCTTGGCTGGCAGCCCGAAATCGGTGTTGAAGACGGCCTGCGGCGCACCGTGGACTGGTGGCGCGCCAATGCCCTGACTTGGCAGCGCTGAAAAGGTGGGGCTAACACGCTCTTCGGGCGTTGCCCGCTGCCATACAAGCGCTGTATTGCTCTGACGAACATACACGGTTTGGAACAGGCCCATGAAGACCCAAAAGCATGATGCAATCGTTCTGTCGAGCCAGAGCGAGAAGGATATCCAGAAGGCCCTGACCCAAGCCCTGAAGGAAACGCCGCTGCCTGACGACGAACTGCTCGCCAATATCGGGCTGTACGCCAGTTCAAAGTCGCTCGCCCGCTTCTTCTTCTTCTATGAATTGTACAAGAAGATCGTGAACACCCACGGCGTCATCATGGAATTCGGCGTCCGTTGGGGCCAGAATCTGGCGCTGCTCTCGGCCATGCGCGGTATCTTCGAACCGTTCAACCGCCACCGCAAGATTATCGGCTTCGACACCTTTGCCGGTTTCAAGGGCATGGCCGCCGAGGATGGCGACCTGTGCAAAACCGTCGACGGCTCGTTTTCGGTCACCGAGAACTACGAAGCCTATCTCGATAAGCTGATTGGCCTGCATGATGCATTGAATCCGATCCCGCATCTGCGCAAATACGAACTGGTAAAGGGCGATGCAGTAGAGACCATTCCGGCCTATCTGAAGGCGCATCCGGAAACTGTCGTTTCGATGGCCATCTTCGACTTCGACATCTACAAACCAACCAAGGCGGCCTTGGAAGCGATCAAGCCGCATCTGATGAAGGGCAGCGTTCTGGTGTTCGACGAGTTATGCGACGATATCTTTCCCGGCGAGACCATTGCGGTGCGCGAAGTGCTTGGGTTGAACAACCTGCGCGTTGAACGCATGCCGATGGCCGCGCGCATCTCCTACGCGGTGCTGTAATGGATCCGCGCTGCCAGTCCATCAGGGCGAATATCCTGAAGGCATCCCATTCCAGTGGTCACGGTCATATCCCCACCAGCTTCTCGATCATCGAATGCCTTGTCGCAGTCTATGAGGTGATGCGGCACGACCCGAAACGGCCTGACTGGCCCGAGCGCGACAAATTCGTACTCAGCAAGGGGCATGCATCGCTCGGCTACTACGGCGTGCTATCGTCTTTCGGCTATTTCCTGGCCGAAGACATGCTGACCTTTGGCGGTTTCATGTCGAACTATGGCTGTCATGCCGATCGCCTAAAGGCCCGCGGCGTCGAAGCCTCCACCGGCTCGCTCGGCCACGGCATTGGCATCGCCACCGGCATGGCGCTGGGCAGCAAGATTCATGGCTCGAAGAGCCGCGTGTTCACGCTGATCGGCGACGGGGAGTCCAACGAGGGCACCGTCTGGGAAGCCGTGATGGTTGCCAACAACAATAACCTGAACAATCTGACCATCATCTATGACCACAACAAGTCGCAGGGTCGCTGCATGCCGCTCGATAAGCCTGTCGAGCGTTTCAGCAGCTTCGGCTGTGACGTCGAAATGATCGACGGCCACGACCTGCCGGCCTTGAGGACCGCACTGGCGCGACAGTCCGATCGCGTACGTGTCATTGTGGCCGACAGCGTGAAGGGCTATGGCTGCCGGACGCTCGTCGACAACATGTATGAGTGGCATCGCAGGTCGCCCAATGCCGAAGAGTTGGGCAAGCTCATGGAGGAGCTGCATGCGCCGGCAGTTTAAGACCACCGTTAGCGATCTGGCGATCAATGATCCGCGCATTGCCGTAATTCTCGGCGACGTGAGCGTCTATATGTTCAAGGATTTTCAGGATCGCCAGCCCGAGCGATTCTACAATATGGGAATCTGCGAAAACACCCTGATCAGCGTGGCAGCCGGCATGTCGGCTGCCGGTCTGCGGCCATTCGTGCATACCATCGCACCGTTTCTGACCGAACGCAGCTACGAGCAGATCAAGCTCGACCTGTGCTACAATCAGTTCCCAGCCTCCATCGTCACCTGCGGTGCCTCCTTTGACTACGCCTGGGACGGTTCGACACATCACTGCTATACCGATCTGGCGATCCTGCGCCTGCTCCCGCATATGGAAGTATTCCAGCCTGGCTCGCGCAAGGAGGTCGACGCCCTGATCCGCAGCCGGTATGCCGCCGGATCGGCGACATATTTCCGCCTGTCCGACCATCCGCATGATATCGAGACCAATCTAGAATTCGGTAAGGGGACTCTGTTCAAGCAGGGCAATGCCGGCGTGACGGTGATGACCGCCGGCCCGATCCTGCCCAACGTGCTGGAAGCCTGCCGCGATCTTGATGTGAATGTGGTGTATTTCCATACCCTGAAGCCGATCGACCGGGAACTAGTCGAGCGTTTCAGCGATACTCGCATCCTGGTGGTCCATGATGCCTTCGGCTTGCAGGAAGCCATTAACGAAGTGCCGGGGCTCCGCACCTGGTATCACGGCCTGCCTGATGTGTTCTGCGCCTGGTATGGCACCGTGCACGACATCCGCAAGAAGATCGGTCTCGATCCCGCTGGCATCCGGCAGGCTGTTGAGCGGGTGATCCGGTCGAACTGATATGCCATGACTCAGCCGCCCTCAGGATTCTTCGCAGGCCGTCGCTGCCTGGTGGCAGGAGGAACAGGCTTTGTCGGCAGTCATTTCGCCGAAGCGCTGCTTGCTGCCGGTGCACAGGTCCGCGTACCGCTGCATATTCGCCCTATCGCCATCGACACGCCCGGCATCGAGTATGTTGAGGCCGATCTTAGCCGCAGCGGAGACTGCCTCAAAGTTATGGACGGCATCGATACTGTCATCCATGCCGCGGGATCGGTTGGTGCCGCCGGGGTCTCCGCGCAGGATAACCTGCGTGGCATCAATGAGAATCTGCATCTGACCCTCATGCTGCTGGAGGCCGCCTGGCGCTCCGGTGTCCGGCGCATGCTGGCTTTCAGTAGCAGCACCGGCTATCCCGCCAGCGACACACCGGTGCGCGAAGACCAGTTCCTGTCGGGCCCGGTCCACCCTGCCTATAGCGGCTACGGCCACATGCGGCGTTATATCGAGCAACTGGCCCGGCATGTCAGCGAGCAGTCGGGGATGCATATGTGCATCGTCCGTCCCGGCGCAATCTACGGACCGCGCGACAACTTCGATCCGAAGTCTTCGCATGTCATAGCTGCGCTGATCCATCGCGCCGAACTGCGCGAGTCCCCCTTCCTTGTCTGGGGCAGCGGCAACGAAATCCGTGACATCTTGCATGTGCATGATTTCGTGCGCGGCTGCCTGCTGGCGCTTGAATATGGCCGCAACTGCGATCCGGTTAACATCGCGCTGGGTGAAGGCGTTACGGTACGCAGGCTGGTTGATCTAGTGCTGGCCGCCAGCGGCCACCGCGATGCCGACGTCCGTTTTGACGCCAGTAAGCCAACCGCCATCCCGGTTCGCCTGATCGACATTACGAAGGCACGCAGCGAACTGGGTTTCAGCCCGACCATTCCCCTGGCAGACGGTCTGCAGCAGACCGTGCAGTGGTTGCGGGGCCGGGCGTGATGAAAACCTGGCGTGTCCGGGACCGGAAACTGCTCTACAGCACCCCCCGCATCACGCTGTATCGGGAAACCGTCGAACTACCCGATGGCCGCATCGTCGACGATTACGAACAGTTTGACATGAAAGACTTCGCGATCATTTTCGCCCAGACGGCGGATGGCCGGGTGATCTGTGAACGGCAGTACAAGCATGGCCTGCGCAAGGAAACCCTGACCCTGCCCGGTGGCCAGATCGAGGATGGTGAAGACCCGCTGGTGGCGGCGCAGCGGGAACTGCTGGAAGAAACCGGGTATTCCAGTGGGGATTGGCGGTCCCTGGGGCGCTTTAAGACGCATGCCAACCAGGGTGGAGCGACCGTTTATTATTTCGGGGCTAGGCAATGTCGACTCACTGCGGCGCCGGCTTCGGGCGACCTGGAGGATATCCAGGTCGAACTATTCCCCGTCCCGGCCATGGCCGCGGCCGTCAAGGCTGGAGAGTTCGGTGTGGTTGCCGACCTGGCCGCCATCATGCTGGCGACAATGACGGATTCGTAGCAGTATTCTTGGTTTGCGGGTTACCTCGATCTGCATTTGCTTGCTCAGGAACAGTCGTGATGCTTGAAACGAAAGCTCGGAATTTTGTCCATCACATGCGCGGCATGTTCGATGTGGCAACGCTTAGGCAGGTCCGTGCGCATTTCGACGCCGTAGAGCATGATCGCCAGACCCAGGTCAAAAACGACACCGAGCGGCAAAGGTTGCGGATTGGCGCGTCAACCGACGCATTTCGTGCCGACCCAATCTGGTACGACGTGTGGCGAAATGCTTCGCCCACCCTGATCGAACGGATGCGACCTTTCACCTGGCTGCTCTATCCGGTCATGATCCGACACATCACCGAGCAAGCCCATCTGGTGCCATGGCATCAGGATATCGGCTATGTGCGCCGCATGGCACGCGTGCACAGGCAACTGGTCACCTGCTTCGTACCCCTGGAATACAAGCCTACGGAGGCTTCCAGCCTAGAATTTGCCGTTGGCGATTTTCCGGAATTCGAGCACGTGACGATGGAAGATCATGGCGCTGGCATTAATCGTGAGTTCGAAAATACCGTTTCCTTCCCGCTCGATTTTGGCGATGCCCTGGTATTCGGGGACCACACACCTCATCGCACTACGCGCGGGCCTGATGGCAGCGTCCGGCGCCGCTCTTTTGAATATCGGGCAGTCATGCCGGGGGATGCACTCCCCGGTAAAGACTATTTTGATATCGAGGCTGGCGAGATGGTACACGTACCGCTTGAGCAACGGCGCGAGGGTCAAGCATGACCGAGCAAAGTGAAGTGATGTCGCCGCTGGAGAAGTTGCGATATCGCCTGTCCAGCATGGCCACGAGCGGCGAAGTCATACTGGATGTGGTGGAAGCAGTGCGCGGCCGCCGGTTTTGGATCGAACTTGCCATCAATGATATTCGCGGTCGCTATCGGCGAACCATGCTCGGACCGTGGTGGCTTGTCATCGGCAATGGCCTTGCTCTCGGTGCCATGGCGTTTGTCTGGTCGGTCATCTTCAAGATGCAACTACGCGAATTTTTCCCCTATCTTGTCTCTGGCTTCATCGTATGGATGATGATCGCCTCTTATCTCACTGAGGGGTGCCAAGTCTTCACGGGTGGATCAGCCGCATCAATTCAAAAAAATATACCACTGCCCAAGACTATTCATGCCTTCCGCCTGGTGACTCGCTCCGCGTTCCTCTTCTTTCATAACTTTGTGTTTTTTGTCCTGGTCGCGCTGTTTACTGGCGTGACGATTTCTGGCTGGACACTATTGGCCATTCCAGGCTTCATTTTAGTGATGCTGAATGGCATATGGATTTCCATATGCATGGGTATTATCGGCGCACGATACCGTGATGTTGAACCCTTGGCTGGCGCCATGATGACATTTATTTTTCTGGTGACCCCAATTATGTGGAATGTCGAAATGCTGGGAGGGCGCGGATTCATTGCCACCTACAACCCAGTTGCGCATCTTATTGAAATCGTCAGATCTCCACTGCTTGGCGGCGCACCTCATCCCATTTCCTGGCTGGTTTGCAGCCTTATGTTTCTGATCGGCAGTCTCGCGGCCTTCGTGCTGCTGCGCCACAGCAAGCATCGCCTGATCTACTGGCTCTGAACGGCTCGAAAGCAGGCAAATGTCGCAGAATTTCTTCTTCTCGTGTTACGATGGCATTGATGCGACTTGGATCGCTGAAGCCCTGTCACGTCACGAGTTCATCTCGTGTCACGCCGGTTCAGTATTGCCTGGCACTGCCGCCCCAATCGAACAATTAGCGATGACTGACATTCTGGCTGCAATGTCCGAGTGGGGTAAACCGCTACGCGGCAGCATCGCCAGCACGGACGTCAATACGCTATGGCAGAAAGCCAGCGCAACGCGGGACATAAGCAACGCCTTTGGTGTCGTCAATATTACAAGCCACCCCGTTCGCCGCATCGAGATACTGCGGCAAACATACAGCCGCCGCTTCAGCACAGCCGCAGAATTGGCCTCAGCCGCGGCAAACCATGTTGACTGGACAGACTATCTGGCGCTGGCCGAGATGGTTAATGGCGGCGCGCCGCCGCCTGAAGACATGCCCTTCATGCTTGCACTGTGGGAAACCAAGCGCGATATGGCAGATTTTTCTGTCCCGGTCCCTCAATTGCCAATCGAGCGTTTGCTTGGCGACCCCGATTACCTGATTGCCGCACTCGTTCACGTGACTCGTGGCCTGGCACGCATCAATCCGCACTTCGCCGATGCCGTCAATGACCGTCGCCAAGCCGCCGCGGCTGCGGCTGACAACCGCCCTGTCGACGCAATTATTGCGTCATGGAGTAGTTTCAGCGAAGCCTTTGCACGAACTGTCTTCTCTCGGCGATATACAGCAAATCTCTATGGCGCCGCAGGATATGATATAACCACTTGGGTTGGCGGCGAGTCGCGACGCATTATCCACTATGTTCGGAGCTCGGTGCCGCGTACAGGCATTATCGAGCGCGAGCGCATGGCGGAACTTACGCTGCTGGATGATACGACCAAGCTTACCGATACAACCAATCTCTTCCGGGAAGAGCGGATTCCGGTGCGGCGGCGCCTCTACAACCCGGAGCCGATCCCACTGGATTTCCCGGTCAGCGTACTGGTTTCCATCCATATGCAATCAAACCGGCCGGAGGGTTTCAAGGCATTCCTTGATGCCCTCGCCGAGTCGATAGATAGCCCGACCAACGTCGAGGTAGTCGTCAAGATCGACAAGGGCGACGACGCCATGATTGCTCTGCTCGATCGGGAAATCCCGAACTGCCCCTTCATTCTCAAATCCGTTATCACTGATAAGCCGAAGGACTTTTACGACCTCTGGCAAGCTAAGAACGACACGCTCAAGGCCTGTGATCCACATGCCTATTTCCTGCTCGACATGAATGACGAGCAGCGCTTCACAAAACCCGGATGGGACACAAGGCTGAAAAAGTACGTCGGCCTCTTCCCCGACCATATCTATCGCCTGCGTACGTCACTGGAGAGATTCAAGGAATATCACGATTTCTGGGAGCCCGGCTTCTCGAACGACACCTCTGCGTTCATGACCCGCCGCTGGATTGGGCTGCAAGACGATTGGTGCCCCTGCAATGGCCCGGATACTTTCCAGGAATACGTAGCCTATTATCTTGGCCGGAACGACAGGCACTCGCATCCTCGTCCGACCCGAAACCTCGTTGCTAATGACATTGAGATATCCTTTGCTGGTCCCAGTCAGGGGTTGAGCGGACTCAAACTGCGCTTGCGACTCCGTGGCGCCATCAAAGCATGGTTCATCCTGGTCAGCCATCGCATGCAGCAGGAAGCGTCACGCCGAGCCAGCGTGCTCGACGCGCACATTTATGCTAGCGAGGCCTGCCTCCAGGACTGTTATGAAGTTCGTGACCGCCGCGGCAAGATTCAGCTATACAGCAAACCTCAGCGCAAAGTGATCCGGTCGGTGCCATATACACTGAGCTGGCTGCGCATTACCGCTGTCAACCTGTACCGTATTTCGCACTACCAGTATTACGGCGGCGGCGGTCTTCGTGTCGGGCGCAGCTTCGCGGCAAATACCTGGCATATCCTATGGTTACGCTTTGAGTTCTTTGCACAGCTGCACCTTGCATTTTTGGATGCTCTGTACCTGGTACCACCGCCAATTCCCTATCAGCACGTTCACATCCAGTCGAGTTCACACAGGTGGCTTGTTCACCTGATGCGGTTCTTCGCGATCCGGCCCCTGCGGTTCCTGCAGAAAGGCCGATCGACGCTCAGGCAGGCCATATACCTTTTCCGGACGGATCGAGATTTCGCATTGCGCCGCACGAAGCGCCGATTGGCTATGATGGCCGGGCGGCACTACCGACTTCGACCGGCAGAGTGGATCGCGAGCAGCGGTGCAGATACGGCTTCTCGATTGGAAGACGGGAATCCTGGAACTTGGTGGCTTTCCGAAGAAAGGGGGCTGGGCATCAAAAACCATGCCTGGGTTGGCGTACGATTTGCCCAACCAGCTCGGGTTGGCAGCATCTACCTGACACAGTCCATCATGTCGCGCTTCCGGCAGGATAACATTGCTGTCCAATACAGTGATGACGGATTATCCTGGCAGGATGCAATCCCGCCAGTTTTGCTATCTGGGCCACTATCACTGATAGAAATCTCCAACGGACCCACTGCATGTTACTGGCGCTTGGTTGCCCAAGACGAGAACAACGACCTATCCGCCCTGTCTGCATGGCGGCCCATTTCTTTAGAATTCTGGGGTGACCATTTTGGTAACCACGAAGTGGGAACCATGTCGGCCAAGACAAAGACAGCTAACCCCAGTAGTGCTTAATGCATCACCGCGCGAGCGCCGGCGCATATAATCGTCAATGACGGAATGTTTTCGTAATGACCCCGCGTAGCGCCCTCAGTGCGCCCGTTAACTTCCAGCTCCGGGAATTCAGGATAGCGCTTAAGTCCGTCCTGGTCTGGGCGAGTTCAGCCTCCAGCTCAACTAGCCTTCGGATCATTATGACAGGATCTGCAGCCAGCACCGATACGGGATGACCCATAGCCCGATCCGGTTGACCGATTTTCCTGAGACTTGCGCCACCCTCGCGCCACAGCTTGAGACTTTGCCTAAGGCTTTGCGGGAAATATTGCTCATACCGCCTAATGACCGTGCCTTTACGTAACACAGCCTCCAAATCTTCAGGCTCTGCAAAACCCACTGAACGCTCATATCTATGCCATTCGGAAAGCAGATACCGAAGCACATCTGCATCGTCCTTTTCATCAAGTGACGGCAACACCAGATGAATATCGGTCAACAGCGCCGCAGGTAGTTTCTCGGCATAATCGAGGTAGCTATCAACGATTGAGGCCGCAATGGTCTGATCACCGTTGGGGCGGTAAGCCCGCACCAGACATTCAAATCTCAACCGCTTGAGCGGCAGGTTGTCATCGTAGATGGCAAGGGATCGTTCAAAATGCTCCATGGCGCGGCGCGTTGCATCCTCGTTGCCCGCCGGCGCAGTAAGAATGCATCCCCAGCCCAGATACCCATGTGCGGCAGCCAGCACAATATCCTTCAGATCGGCCAGCGCTTCGGGCGGGTGGTAACCCGGGGTGTTCTGGCGGACCAGTTGTTTCACGAATGTCTGGCCATAATCATAGTAGGGAAAAACCGCATCCCGATGCAGCAATGTATAAGCAACGCCGAGATCGGAGCAGATGGGATCGAAAGTTAGCTGTGCGCCCCTGTCAATAACAGACTGGAAACCTGATAGAGCCGGCTGCCCCGGAACCCTCCCCGCACAAACCGCATCCATAAATGCCCAATGCGCCGCATTGAAGTTCAGCAGCAGGGAATCAGGGTATCTGCTTAATCCCTGCTCAAGCAGAAGCTGCTTTCGCGCCTCACAATGCGCGCGTTCTGCTTCCGATACGCCTGGAAAATGATTGAGCTGCTCATAAAGCAAGGCGGCATTATTATAATCTTTTTCATCAAGAAAATCGCTTTCGACAAGAGCATCGCCAATCGCCAGCATCCGTGGCTTGACGTTTTGCGGAGTCCACAACTTCCCATCCACAGGCGGCACATACCAGGTCAGGCGCCGATGAGCATCCGGCACCGAAACTGTGCCTGCTTCCGTCTCATGCAACAGCAGCATGAAGGTATTAAACTTGAATTGCCGCTCCACTTGCTTCTCGCGCGCGTCTCGCAGGAAAGCCAGACCAGCATCAATGCGGGGAAACACCTCCGCAGCATTATAGGGAGAACCAGGCATATGACCGGTATCCCGGCGCATCCGCAGGTGATGCCGGAAATCAGCCTCCATTGTCGCCGCACGGTAGGAGAAAGTTCCAGGCGCGATTTCAGAATAAGGCGTTCCTTCCGGATAGAGCAGCATTGCTCCAGCCGACAGGCCTTCGCGCCACCGCGGCGAAGTGGCTCCGGCATATCGATTCGCAATCGGTACAAAATGGCTGCGCTTTACCAGGCTTAAATACGTCTCTTCCGGGAGGTGGCCGTCTATGACAACAATATTGAATTCGTCAGACAGCTTCGAAAGCTGATAGGTAAATCGAGCCTTCTCCGAATGGAAGCTGACCACGGTCGAACCGGTAAGAAGAAGATCAATATCCTTCTGTTCAGGCAGATGTGCAGCGCCTGAAGGCATGCACAGCGTATCCGACATGATATTGGAGACGACTGACGTGCCCAGAGCACGACTCAACTCAAAGTGCTCCTGGGAAGTCGACACTATATTGATGTCATTCAGCCTGAAATTGTCGTAGCCACGATAGAGAAAAATATCAGTATCATGGCACCACATCAGCTTCGGTAGCTTGACCTTCTCATAATTTTTGGGAAGAACCGCCTGGGGCGACATCGACCATATAAACAATGGCCGCTCTTCCGCTGGCAGGCGATTTATGAATTCATCAAGCGGGTCTGTCGGCTTGTATTCAGAATCATAGGCGTTCTTTTCAAGCTGCGTTCCGACATGCTTCACCAGAAACTGCCCGTACCTGAGAATTGGCCTGCGGGCCTTTTCACTCTCGGCAGTGAAGATCGGCAATGTGACGCTGATGGTAAAAACAGATATGTCCTGCGTTTCGATCAGCCGCATCAGCTTTTGTGCCACAAGCCCATACGGTCCACGCCGCTCCACCAAGCTGAGCGTGGCCGTCGCCGCGCTATGACGATCAGACAACCAAAGGCCGAACCCCAGACACAGTTTACCGAAATCCGAGAGTGTCGCGCAGCCCTCAAGAATCGGTAGGCCGGAAACATACAAGCCACTCAGGACAAGGGCGCAGCCCTTCAATTCACTGCCTGCTGGAGCATAGGTGGCGACAAGGTTATAATCCCCGACAGCCATAGCTGCCTCAAGGTCGCCGTAAAACTTTCGGATATCCGCAATGTCAAAGCGGTACGAAAATTGAGGTGAAATCTCAAGGGAACGGCGCATTTCTTTATTCTTCAGCCTCAATTCCAGGGTCGGGATAGTATTCGTAGCCCTCCCGGATTCGTCAATAACAATGCGTCTGGGGCTGGGATGGCAGACAGACCCTTGACCGCGCGCCGGTTATCGTCGACATCGTAGTGTTAACTGCATCTCCCAAGAGGCAAGGATGAGGCATGAAAGTCGAAACGACTCCGCTGGATGGCGTATTGCTGATTGAGCCGCCAACAAACTTTGAAGATTTTCGCGGTGAATATATCGAAATCTATAATGAGCGCCTATACAAGGCCGCTGGCATAAGCTTTGATTTCGTGCAGGATGATATCTCCGTTTCCACTCGGCATGTCTTACGGGGCGTTCATGGCGATGGAACGACGGCTAAACTTGTATCCTGCCTTCTGGGCAAGTTTTATCTTGTTGTCGTCAATATGGACCCCAATTCAAGTCAGTACAGGAAGTGGACGTCGTTTACCTTGTCGGACAAGAACCGACGCCAGGTTCTGATTCCACCGAAGTTCGGCAACGGCCACCTTGTACTGTCAGAAACAGCGATATTCCATTACAAGCAGACAACCGAGTACAACCGATCGGGCCAATTTACAGTTTTATGGAATGACCCGAACATTAATATCTGGTGGCCCAACGTCACCCCAATCATTTCCCGCCGAGATCTTGCGCTGGACTAAATTCATGACGATGGGTCATCACAATGGCACATATTGAAGTCAACCGCGCGACTCTGCACTTGCCGGTGTACAATTTTCAGGCGCGTTCCTTGCGTAACTTCGCCCTGTCGATCGGCAGCGGAGGAAAACTGAAGCATGAAGCACGCAGTTATGCCGTTGTCGAAGCGATCAGCGATCTGAGTCTTACAGTTTCTGATGGTGATCGTGTTGCACTTATTGGCCGAAATGGCGCCGGGAAGAGCACTTTACTGCGGTTGCTCGCCGGCCTTTATCACCCAACCTCTGGGTCCGTGACTCGAGACGGGAAAGTATCAACATTGTTCGATGTAAGCCTGGGCATGGATAGCGATGCCACCGGGTTTGAAAATATTTACCTTGGCTGCTACTCACGCGGCCTCAGCAAGCCCCAGATTGACGGCCTCATCGACTCCATTTGTGATTTTGCCGAACTGGGCGAGTATATCTGGTTGCCCATGCGAATATATTCGGCCGGCATGTCGGCGCGGCTGGCCTTTGCCATAGCAACTGCCCTGGCCCCCGAGATACTGCTGATTGATGAAGTGTTCGGAGCCGGCGACGCGGGCTTTGTCAAGAAAGCTCAACAGCGTATGCAAGATTTACTCAGCCAGTCCCGCGTGGTGGTCTTTGCCTCGCATTCAGATGATCTTGTTCGCAGTATTTGCAACAAGGGCCTGGTTCTTGATCGCGGCGAGAAGCAATTCTTTGGGCCCGTCGAGGACGCACTGCAGGCCTATCACCAACTCGTAAACGCCTAGAGGGTACTGCCGGGTCAGCCGCATCAAGTAGCCATGCCGAGCAGGCGCCGCAGGCAGTATTTCAGAGCATCGCTCGCTGCAGCCGGGTCCCGGGCCAAGGCGAGGACAAGCCAGTGCCCGATCAGTCCGATGCTTTTAAGGCGCAGTGCGATCAACAACCCCTCTTTTAACTGAAGCCGGCGCCAGTCTCTGACCATAGCGGCTTCCTCGCCACTAACGTATCGCAGCCACATTCCGGCTAGGCCGACATGCTCTTCCAGATACGCAATGATGCGCCTCGGATCTCCACCCAACGTCGTCGATCCGGCATGTTGCGTGTATATGTAAAGAATATCGTTGATTTCCGCGGTCGACACCCCTGCGATCCAGGCGCGCATAAACCACTCGCGGTCATGCGCCGCTGGATAGTGTGGATCGAGCCCGCCAATTATATCCATTAATTCACGCCGCCAGGCCCTGGCGGCTGTCAACGGAATGCCGAGCAGATTGCGCAGGTCCAGCCTGTTCTCGTATCCATATCGCTCAAGAACTATCTGCGCGCCCGCTTCTGCCTGCGTCTCGATCCTTGCGCCGAATGAAACGATGCCGCATGTCGGATGGCGGAGGAATTCATCGGCCAGCCGCCGGATGGCCCCCTCTACGAGCCAATCGTCTGCCATGACAAAGAGGACGATATCACCGGTTACCAGTGCCAGCCCCTTGGTTGCCGCCTCCAGGGGACCGCTATCTGGTTCACTGACAAAGACTGCGATCCGATCCGCATAGCGGGCGATGATATCCCGTGTTCCATCCGTCGATGCCCCATCGACAACAACCAGTTGAAGATATGGGTAATCCTGGTTGACAATGCTTTCCAGGGCTTTCGATATGGTGCCGCAAGCATTGCGCACGTAGGTAACGACACTGACTGTGGGCTCCCTCGGAGCTAGCTGAGGAAGTATCAGTTCGCGCATGTATACCGGCCAGCTGGAGACAGAACCTGTCGTATGGTATATGACCGAGCGTTGAAAAAAGCAATTTTTGCTGCCCCTGAACAGAACATTCTTGGCGCTCCCGAATGCAGAATGGTCAGCCTCAGAAGCAGCATGAATGAAGGGGCGGATAGTGTTTGACGCGGTCTTTTCAGTTGACGATTTCATGGCTGCTTTTGGTGCTGCTCCCTCTGATCGTCTCACTATCGAAGGCGAGGCAGGTAAATATGACTTCTCCTATCGCCGCCTGAACCAGTCCGAACGCGATGCCGTCATTCTTGGCGTCCTGAAGAAGTTGGACAGTTTTACCCAGGTTGGCGCCCATCGCCATGGCATCTGGACCGATGCCTGGGGCGACCTGGCGCGACGGTATTATGAAAGCGGCGGCGATCTTGCGATGCTTGATCCGCCTTTCATGGGCGCAACACCTACGCTTCGCATCAACGGCGACTATGCGATACCGCGCATCCCGCAATTTGAAACGCACTGGTTCCGTGTCTTACGCCGCTGGTTATTTGCGACTTATCTCACTGACGTGAAACGCGTCGCCGAATTCGGCTGCGGAAGTGGCTTTAATCTGGTGACACTGGCACAAATACAGCCCGATGCTGAACTCATTGGACTGGACTGGGCGCAGCCGGTCGTTGACCTTATGGACGATATCGGCAGGCGACATGATGTCAGGCTGACCGGCCGGCGTTTCGATTTTTTCAATCCGGATCCAGACTTCAGGTTCGGCGCTGGCGATACCGCCATGACGTTCTGCGCTCTGGAGCAAACCGGCGAACGCTACACCATATTCCTTGATTGGCTTATGAGCCGCGCCCCCGACCTTGTTGTGAGCATGGAACCGGCTCTGGAATTTTATGATGAAACTTCCCTTTTCGACCATTTGACCATCCGCTACCACACCGGACGCAAGTATCTGAACGGCTACTACTCGGCCATCCGCCGGCTCGAGGCAGAAGGCCGGGTGGAAATCCTCAAACAGAAGCGGCTTGGCTTCGGCAGCCTGTATCACGAGGGATACTCGCTGTTGATCTGGCGCCCGAAGCGCTGACCGTTGGGCCACCAGGATCTTCAAACTCGTGCAGCCGTCTTGCATAGCAAGGGCCAGAAGCTTCGCGATGCAGGCTGTATCGATGATGCCATTGCCTGCTATCGCGAAGCCCTTGATCTCGCGCCCGACAATATTGCGGCTTACCGGGATTTCCTGCTGGCAATCCTTTACTCATCTCGTTGGGGCAGTGCCGAACGCTTCGAGGAGCACCTCAAATTCGCCCGACTTCATACCCCGCTCTTGCACCAGAATCTCTTTGATGGATCTCCAGTTCTTCCGGATCGGAGACTCAGAATCGGGTATCTGTCCTGCAATTTTGCCGATCATCCGGTCGGCCGTAACCTGGCCCCCGTATTGTTGCATCGCAATCGCGAGGCTTTTGAGACCGTCTGTTTTGCTGAGGTTGAAGAACCAGATACATTCGGTCGCAATCTGCTGGATTCTGCGGATCGCTGGATACGAACGACTGATCGCAGTGATACCGAAGTCGCGGCCCTGATTGCCGCGGAACGCATCGATATTCTGATTGTGCTTGCCGGCCACCTCGACCATAACCGCCTGACGGTTGCAGCCCACCGGCCGGCGCCGATCCAGATCAGCTATCACGATGCGGCAACGAGCGGTCTGGCGGCTATGGACTATCTGCTCACCGATCGGTTTTTATGCCCGCCGCATGGCACCGAGCGCTTCACCGAACGGCTCCTGCGTTTGCCCAGCTTGATGTATATGGCGCCCCTGCCCGCCAGGCTTGTGCCAGAACGATCGGCCGACGCCCCCCTTGTTTTTGCGAATCTGAACAGCCCGGCAAAACTGACCGAATCGGTCATTGCCACCTGGGCCGAGATCCTGCGGACACTGCCCCAGGCCCGGCTGCTGTTCCGGCATCGCGATGCCTATGCGATGCCGGACTGCCGCGAAAGTCTGTCCACCGCCTTTGCCCGCCAGGGCGTATATCCGGCGCAGCTGGATTTCCGCGGCCGTACCGATGGGAATCCGCTGGATATTTATCAAGATATCGATATCGTTCTTGACTCGTTCCCATTTTCCGGCTCAACGACAACCTTTGAATCTCTTTGGATGGGCGTCCCGGTGGTAACCCTGCCAACCGACAGCATGGTCGGACGCTGGTCAGCTGCCATATTGTCCGCGGCCGGCCGGCCGGGCTGGATCGCTCGCGACAGGGCCGATTATGTCCAGCTCAGCCTTGCCCTGGCCCGCGACCGGCAGGCCATCCGGAATGACCTGCGGCAGGGGCATTTTCGCGACCGTCTCCAGGCTATGCTCTGCAATGGCCCACGGAAGGCCGCCCAATTGGAACGGCTCTATCGTGCCGTGTGGACGCGATGGTGCACTTTAGATAAGAGCAAGCCCAGCCTATAAACTTATTTATACGCTGACCTTGTGGTATCATCGGGCCGCAAAATCCACACTGTTTTTTTGGGAAATATGGCACAGTCGGCGCGCCGCGTTTCAATTGGTCTCGTCCAGATCAATAACAGCTTTTCCGGTCAGAGCTATCTGCCCTACTCGGTGGGCTGCCTGGAAGGGTATGTGCGACGTCACTCGGCCAAACCGGAGGACTACGAGTTCCTGCTGCCGGTGTACAAACGCATGCCGGTCCGCGATGCAGTAAGCGGGCTTCTGGGCTGCGATGTGGCCGGCTTTAGCATTTATGTCTGGAATGCGCGCATTTCCCTGGAAATCGCCCGGCGACTGAAGGCTGCACAGCCCAACACCCTCATCATCTTCGGCGGCCCGCATGTGCCGGACCAAACGGAGCCCTTCCTGCGAGAAAATCCGTTTATCGACATTGCCGTGAATGGCGAGGGCGAAAAAACATTCCTGGCCCTGCTCGAGGCACTGCCGGCCCGGCCCTGGCAGGATATCCCGGGAGTCAGCTTTATTTCTGCTGACGGCAAGTTCATCCAGACTCTCAAGCCTCCGCGCATTAAAAACCTAGATGAAGTCCCCTCGCCTTTCCTCGACGGCGTTTTCGACCCTCTGATGGCGGCCAACCCGGATGAGACATGGATCGGACTATGGGAGACCAATCGTGGCTGCCCGTTCCAGTGCACGTATTGCGACTGGGGGTCTGCCACTGCGGCCAAGGTGACGAAATTCGAAATGGACCGCCTGCTGCGGGAAGCGGAATGGTTCTCGCAGAACCGGATCGAGTTCATTTTCTGTTGCGATGCCAATTTCGGCATGCTGAGTCGTGACGCAACTCTGGCCGAGTATGTCGGCAAGCTGAAGCAGGAGAGCGGCTATCCTAAGGCTTTGTCGGTGCAGAATACCAAGAATGCAACCGAGAAAGCCTATCGCACGCAGAAGATTCTCTCGGATGCCGGTCTAAACAAGGGTGTCGCGCTGTCGATGCAGACCTTGAGCGGCGATGTCCTCAAGAACATCAAGCGCGACAATATTTCTCTGGAAACCTATCTGGAACTTCAGCGTCGCTTTGCACGAGATGGCGTCGAGACCTTCTCGGATCTGATTATCGGCCTGCCCGGCGAGACCTATGATTCCTTCATGGACGGCATCGATCTGCTGATCAATTCAGGGCAGCATAATCGGGTACAGTTCAACGACCTTTCCATCCTGCCCAATGCCGAAATGGCGAATCCGGAATATATTCGCGAGCATGGCCTCGAACTGGTGGAAAGCGAGATCATCAATATTCACGGCAGCCGCGTCGAGCTGGATGATGATGTACCTGAAATTCAACAGCTGGTGGTGGCAACCGGCTCGATGCCGCGTGAAGACTGGCGCCGCGTGCGCGCGGCAGCATGGATGACTGCCTTCCTGCATTTTGATAAGTTGTTCCAAATTCCGCTGATTCTGATCCATGAAACCACGGGTATCCGCTATCGAACCATGATCGAAACCTTCATGGGGGTCGATGCGCGTAATTATCCGTTACTTGCCGATATCCGTGATTTCTTCTTGTCTGAAGCAGCATCGATCCAGCGCGGTGGCGCAGAATACACGTACTCAGAAGAATGGCTCGGGATCTATTGGCCAGCCGATGAATACAAATTCATTGACCTAACCGTTCGCAATCAGTTTGGCCGCTTCTATCAGGAAAGCTGCGCGCTGATGAAACAACTGGCCGCCCAGCAAGGCGCCGATTTACCTGCAGATGCTTTGGAAAACGCTGTCCAGCTCAATCATGCTCTGCTCAAACAGCCCTTTATAACCGATGATGCAACACTGACGCTTTCTGCCGACGTCCTGACCTTCTGGACAGACGCACGCCAGGGTGCGGCGCCCCGTTTGATCAGAAAACCACTGACTGTACAGGTTTCGCGCGCCAAGGCTCATTACGCCAGCCTGAGCGACTGGTGCCGTGAGGTTGTCTGGTGGGGCAACAAGAAAGGCGCATATCTCTACACCAACCAGATTGTGGAGATGCAGCTGGCAGGCCATTTCTGATGCGCTACCGGGAGATCGGCGCAACCGGACTTAAGGTTTCGGTCGTTGGTTTTGGCGCATGGGGCATTGGTGGCAAAGTCAAAGATGGCCTCAGCTATGGCCGAACGGATGACGCCGTATCGAGAAGGGCTTTGGCCGCCGCATTCGACCATGGCATCACCCTTTACGACACCGCGCCACTCTATGGACTGGGACATAGCGAAGCGCTGATTGGGCAGGCTTTTACCGGCCACAGGGATCGCATTGTCATTGCCACCAAGGTGGGATATAGCGACTTTAACAGACGCGCGGACTTCTCTCCCGCTGCCATTCGACAGTCCGTGGAAGACAGTCTGCAACGCCTGCGTACGGATTACATTGACATCCTTCAGCTGCATGATGCGTCTCCGGAATATTTGCGCCAGCATCCGGAAACGCTGTCTACGCTGGATGACTTGCGCCGCGAAGGCAAACTGCGCCTTGTAGGCGCCAGTGTGAAGCTACCCGCAGATGGCGTGCCGATAATTCAGGATCACGGCCTAAAGGTGATTCAAGCCAATCTGAGCATGATGGATCGTCGCAGCTTTGAAGGTGGCTTGCTTGATGCTGCCATGACTGGTGGTGCCGGCATCATAGCTCGCACCCCACTTCATTTTGGCTTCCTGACTGGCCAACTCACCGGCAACGAGGAGTTCGGCCCGGATGATCATCGCTCGCGTTGGTCACGCCAGCATCTGGTGCGGTGGGCCAATGATGCGCAACATCTGTTGACTGCAGCTGGATGGCAGCCAGGAAAATCCGCAACCCCTTTCGCGTTGCGATTTGCCCTGTCCTGCCCGGGTGTGGCGACGACCATTCCCGGAATACTATCTCCGGAGCAGGCCGTGGAGAATGCCGCATGCGGAGAGCTTGACGACTTCCCCGCCTCCGTCATGGCGGCCATCGCCGACAGCTACAATGATGAATCGACACCCAATCATGATGTTGCCGGAAAGCGCGCCAGTTAGTCATGCCGATGCCAACTCTGCTCACCGACACGGATTGCGTGGTTCTTGCTGGCGGGTTTGGCACACGCTTGCGTTCGGTTATAGGCGAGCACCAGAAGGTTGCAGCCAACGTTGACGGCAAGCCATTTATTGGCCGACTGCTGCATTGGCTTATTGCATACGGGGCGCGCAGGGTCATTTTAGCTGTCGGCTATCAATCCGAAGATGTCGCGGCAGCCACTGCCCCTTTTTCTGATCAGCTTGAGCTGGTCCTCTCGCGTGAGGATCAACCATTAGGCACTGCCGGTGCCCTGCGCCTCGCAGTAAACAACGTTCGGACCAGCACGCTACTCGTTCTTAACGGCGATTCTTTTTTCAATGCCGACCTTGCTGCACTCTACGCCCTTCATGCCGCTAACAACGGCGTCATTACGATGGCCCTGGCCTATGCGCCTGACGGTCGCCGATTTGGTGAAGTAAACCTGGACTCCGACGGCCGGGTGCTCAGCTTTCGCGAAAAACCGCAAAGTGAACCGGCTGGGGCAATTGTGAATGCCGGCATTTACTTCGTAAGCCGTGACTTTCTGGCATCGCTCCCAGAAAGAAACGGCACGATGTCTCTTGAGAAAGATGTTCTGCCGGGACTTTGCTTAACCGGACGACTTTATGGCCTGGCTGGAAAAGGGCGGCTCGTCGACATAGGCACGCCAGAATCCTATCAAAGCGCTGGCGAAATTCTGAATAGTGAAGGTGTGTTATGATTATCTGCAGAACACCATTTAGGGTGTCTTTCTTTGGTGGCGGAACCGACTACCCAACTTGGTTCCAACAAAATGGCGGGGCCGTTATATCGACGACCATCAATCGTTACTGCTATCTGACTGTCAGATACTTACCGCCTTTCTTCGAGCATAAAAGCCGTATCGTCTGGGGCACAGTCGAGACAGTTGATAACAATGATCACATCAAGCATCCCGTGGTGCGAACTGCGCTTCAACTCATGGACATGCACGAAGGGGTCGAGATTCATTATGATGGCGACTTGCCGGCGCGAACCGGCCTTGGCTCGTCATCTTCCTTCACTGTCGGCATCCTGCACGCGCTACATGCCATGAAGGGCAGGATGATTGGCAAGGAAGAACTCGCGAAAATGGCGATCCATCTGGAGCAAAAAAAACTCACGGAGAATGTCGGCGTCCAGGACCAGATTGCCGCGGCGTATGGTGGATTTAATCGCATCGACATACAAACCAGTGGCGAATTCTCCGTTACGCCTCTCGCCGTTCGGCCTGCGCGTCTGACGGATCTGCAGGATCGACTGGTCCTGTTTTACACTGGCATTTCCCGTATCGCATCGGAGGTTGCTGGGGAACAAATCCGCTCAATCCCGGACAGACAGCATGAGATGCGCGCAATTCGCGAGATGGTGAATGAAGCTGCCGACATTCTCAACAGCAACGGCCCTCTCTCGGATTTTGGGCGCTTGTTGCATGAAGGCTGGATGCTTAAGCGCAGCCTGGCCGACCGAATTTCATCAGCATTCATTGACGATATTTACAACAAAGCCCGGCAAGCCGGTGCTGTAGGCGGAAAGTTACTGGGGGCAGGCGGTGGTGGTTTTATACTTTTCTATATCGAGCCTGAGCAGCGCCAAGCTGTAACCGCCGCATTGGATAAATTTCTCCAAGTACCGATTGCCTTTGAAAATTCAGGTAGTCAGATTATTTTCTATAATCCAGATCCATACAACACTGGCTACACTGAAGATCGTTTCACAAAAATCCTGAACTGAATCAGTGCTGAATATTTCATGTCTTTCATCATGAAGCTGATACCACATATCCCGTTCAGGTCAGCCGATAGAAGCTTTCGGCTACCTCGCCGAAAATTGCATCCCGCTGCCGGTCGCTGATTCCAGCCAGCGCCCGTTCGCTCAACTCGAGCCACTGTGCATACCCGCCCGCCAGCGTCATGACCGGCCAGTCGCTGCCCCAGATCAGTCGTTCAGGCCCGAAAAGATCGAGCAAAATCCGCATGGCCGGCAGCAGCTCGCCGGCTTGCCAGCGCGCTCCCGCTTCGGTCAGCAGACCCGAGAGCTTGCAGAAAACCTGCGGATGCCGCGCCATCTGCCGCATGTCCTGCGCCCAGGCCTGCAGGGCTGCCGCATCGTTGCGCCAGGCCGCCAGCCTCGGCTTGGCGCCATGATCGATCACCATGGGCAGGCCGGGGTAGCGGCGCGCCAAAATATCCAGTGCCGGCAGGTGCTGCGGATGAACCAGTGCATCGAAACTGAGCTCACAGCGCAGCATCGCCTGGAAAACCGGATCGAAAGCTGACTGCAGGATCCAGTCTGGATCATCGATGAATTCCAGCATCGGCCGCAGGCCGCGGAGTTTCGGCTGTCCCGCCCGGCGTTCGACTTCCGCCACGGCGTCAGCATCCGTGAAATCGATCCACCCCACCACCCCCAGCACACTGGGGGTGGTGGCTGCGATTTCGAGCAGGAAGTCGGTTTCGCGTGCCGTGGCATCGGCCTGTACCAGGATCGTGCCGTCGATCCCGACCGCCGTCAGCAGCGGCGCCAGGTCCGGCGGCATGAAGTCGCGCCGGATCGCACCATGTTGCGGCTGCATCCAGGCATAATCGCTGCGTCCGAGCTGCCAGTAATGCTGATGGGCATCGATGCGCATCACGCCCCCTTATACCGGCACCGGTGCCTCGGGCGGTAACAGCCCTCCGGCTTTCAGTTCGCTCCACAATGCGGCTGGAACCGGTCGCTCGAACAGATCGATATTGGATGCCATTTCTGCCGCCCTGCGCGCCCCGGGCAGAACCGAGACAACAGCTGGATGGAAGGATGGAAACTGCAGCGCGGCGGCCGCCAGCGGCACATCATGCCGGCGACAGATTGCATCCAGCTGTTCGGTGCGCCGCAGGATGTCGCGCGGTGCCGGCTTGTAATCGTAGCGCGCATCAGGCACCGCACCGGTGGCGAGAATGCCTGAATTGAAGGCCCCGCCGATCACAACGCCAACGCCCCGCTGTACGCAGGCCGGCAGGAAACTGGCCAGTGCAGACTGGTCCAGCAGGGAATAGCGGCCGGCGAGCAGGAAAACATCTGGATCCGCATCGGCCAGTGCGCGGGCGCAGACCTGCCACTCATTGACGCCCAGCCCGATCGCACCGATCACACCCTGCTCGCGCAGTTCCGCCAGCGCCCGGTAGGCGCCACTCATGGCTTCGGTATAACGCTGCTCGAGGGCATCGCCATGACAGACGGCATCGAGATCATGGATATAGACAATATCGACGCCATCCAGTCCAAGCCGCTGCAGGCTGGCTTCCACCGACCGCAAAGCTCCATCATAGCTGTAGTCGCAGCGACGACGGCTGCCATCCAGTCCGACATAAGGGCCATCTTGCCGCACAGCGGCATCCGGTTCGATCAGCCAACCGACCTTGCTGGACAGCACATAGTCCCGGCGCGGCAGAGAGGCGAGCGCACGGCCCATCCGCCGCTCGCTGAGACCACTGCCATACAGCGGCGCAGTATCGAAATAGCGGATGCCGCCCTGCCAAGCCGCGGCCACCACCTGGTCGGCATCGGCCTCGTCGACCGCCTGGTACAGGTTCCCCAGCGGCGCACCGCCCAGACCCAGGCCGGTGAGCGTGAGATTGCCACGCCCGAGAATGCGGCGCCGCGCAGCACGGGACCGAGCAGCCATCAGGTCAGGCGACATAGCCGGACGAACCCACGGCGATCACACCCTTGCGCAGGATGATATTGGCATAGGGCCGCGCATCAGCCGTTGTCACGATGGCAAAGGCCCTGGCCGCGCGGTCATAAAAGGCATTGCGTTCCAGGTGCTCGACCTTCCCGAAGGATGCCAACGCGGCGGTCAGCTCGGTAAGCGCCGGCGCGTCGCGGTCCTGTGCCCGTACGCTCTGCATCAAAGTCAGTGGCGCCGGAACGAATTCATCCAGCGGCAGTAACGTCAATACAGCTGCTGCCAGTCGCGTCGTGCTCTCGGCCGTGGTCTGGATCAGACGGCGCGCCAGTCGCGCAGCCGGGAAATTGGCATCGGCAATCACCAGATCATCGCCATGGCCCATGCTGGCCAGGCCATGCAGCAGATCGGCCGGCAGCTGGGCGGAAATCCCGATTAACATCACAAGCCTGCTTTCAAATTAAAAAGCATCCCGGGCCGGCGGCGGCCCGGGATGCCATCGCTCAGTTGGCTTTCTTGATATTCCAGTAGACCGGGATGGCGGCATTCGGAATATCGCTCAGTTTGGCCGAAATGCCGCGCACCAGCGAAAGCTGGCCGAGCGGCACATAGGGCACCACTTCAGCCGCACGCAGCTGCAGCGCCTTGGCAATCTCCTGGCGTTTGGCCAGATCGGGCGTCAGGGCGAACTCGCTGCGCATCTTCTCGATCTGCTCGTCGCAGGGCCAGCCGAACCAGGACGCATCGCAATTGGACCGCAGGCCCAGATGACCGAGCGGATCCATCATATCCGCGCCGGTCGGCGCCGAGATGAACAGCGACCAGCCGCCTTCGTTCAGCGGCTTCTTGCTGGTGCGACGTGCCGTCAGCGTGCCCCAGTCCATCGCCTGGGGATCGACCTTGAGGCCGATATCGCGCATCAGCTGTTCGGCCACCGAGGAGAAGGTGTTGGTGATGCCGGCTTCCGTGCCATGCAGCACCACAACCGGCGTACCGTCATAACCGGCGTCTTTCACCATCTGCCGCGCCTTGGCCAGATCCTGCTTCACCCATCCCGCATCGGTGTAATAGGGCGAGCCACACATGTAAAAGGAGGGGCAGTCCTTATACAGTTTTGGGTCTTCCACATAGGCACGCAGGAAGACGTTCTGGTCGACCATGTAGCGGATGGCCTGGCGGATCTTCGGGTTGTTGAACGGTGGCTGGATGCTGTTCATACGGAACACCACCTGGACGCCGAGCGAATCCTGCGGCACGGCCTTGACCCTGGGATTCTTGGCGATCAGGCCGAGCATATCCGGCGGCACTTCCTCGAAGATGTCGATCTCGCCAGCCTGCAGCGCATTCAGCGCCGTCTGCGCATCAGGCATGTAGAGCCATTCGACACGGTCGAAACTGGTCTGCTTGGCCCCGGCCAGGCCCGAGGATGGTTCGGATCGCGGCTTGTAATCCGGATTGCGGACATACACCACCTTCGAACCCGGAACCCACTCCGCCTTGCGCATGATGAAGGGGCCGGAGCCGACCGGATCGGTCAGCGATTCGGTAGCCGGTGTCTTGGCAATGCGCTCAGGCATGATGAAGGGCACATTCGAACTTGGCTTGCCCAATGCGTCCAGCACCAGGCCCCATTTCTGCTTGAGCACCAGCTTGACCGTCTTGGTATCGGTCGCCTCCAGGCTTGCGGTATTGGCGGTCAACTGCTGCCCCAGGCCGTCGCGCTGGCCCCAACGCTGCAATGAGGCGACCACATCCCTGGCCGTGACCGGCTGGCCATCATGGAATTTCAGACCATCACGCAGCACGAAACTCCAGGTCATGCCATCGGCACTGGTCTCATACTTCTCCAGCATCTGCGGCTTGATGTTGAGCTTCTCGTCCATGGCAAACAGCGTGTCGTAGATCATGTAGCCATGATTACGCGCCATGTAGTCGGAATTGACGATCGGATCGATGCCCTTCAGGTCGCCGAAGGGCCGAATCTTCAGGACATTGCTCTGGGCCGCGGCAAGCCCCGTTTGCAGCAGCAGGGCCGTGATGGCAGCGGTTGCCAGGACTTTGACATTCATTCTGGTACGCATGATTTCCTCCCGTTTGTGTTTTTGATCGGCTACGCAATTTCAACGTGATGACAGGCAACATGATGCTGTGGAGCGATCTCGCGCAGACCCGGCACAACATCGGCACAGAGCTTGGTGGCCTGCGGGCAACGCGTGCGGAAACGGCAACCGCTTGGCAGGGCACTGGCGCTGGGCACTTCTCCCTGCAACAGGATGCGGCGCCGGCGGCGGGCCGGATCGGGCGATGGCACGGCATCAAGCAGGGCGCGCGCATAGGGATGCGCGGCGGCACTGAAGAAGCGTTGTCGTGGCGCCACCTCGACGATGGCACCGAGATACATCACCGCCACCGTGGTGCTGATATACTCGACCACACCGAGATCGTGGCTGATGAAGAGATAGGACAGGCCAAGTTCACGCTGCAGATCGGCCATCAGGTTGAGGATCTGCGCCTGGACCGAGACATCGAGGGCCGATACAGGCTCATCCGCCACCACCACGGCCGGATTGAGCGCCAGCGCCCGGGCGATGCCGAGCCGCTGGCGCTGGCCGCCGGAGAACTGGTGCGGATAGCGATCGCGCTGGTAGCGCGCGAGGCCCACACGATCAAACAGCGCATCGACCTGCGCGGCACGGGCGGCCGTATCGCCGATCCCGTAATTGACCAGCGGCTCGCCGACAATGGCGGCAGCGTTAAGGCGGGGGTTGAGCGAGGCGAAGGGGTCCTGGAACACCATCTGGATGCGCTGGCGTGCCTGCCGCAATGCCGTGTCATCCAGACCGGCCAGATCAGTCCCTTCCAACAGCACCGAGCCAGCGGTCGGTTCAATCAGGCGCAGGATCAGCTTGGCAATGGTGGATTTGCCGCACCCGCTCTCGCCCACCAGCGCCAGCGTCTCGCCGCGCGGCAAGGTGAAGGACACGCCATCCACTGCATGCACGGCACCCTGTCCGCCACGGCCGAACCAGCCACGCCGGAACGGGTAATGCTTGGCCAGATCGCGGACTTCAAGGGCGGGCGTATGAAGGTCTGACATCATCATGTGTTCGCCTTCAGCCGTGCGGGCTGCGCCGCATGCCAGCAGGCCACCGCATGGCACGCCCCCAGCTCTTCCAGCACTGGCACGGTTGCGCAGGCGTCATCGGCCAGGCCGCAGCGTGGTGCGAAGGCACAGCCGGCCGGCATGTCGAAGGGCGAGGGTACGGTGCCCTGGATTTCCTGCAGCCGGGCCGGTGGCTGGTCGCCGCGATGCAGTGCCAGATGCGGCACGGAGTTCATCAGGCCACGGGTATAGGGATGGCGCGGCATGGCAAACAGGTCGCCTACGGCGGCCTGTTCGACGCTGCGGCCGGCATAGAGCACCACCACGCGGTCGGCCACCTCGGCCACCACGCCCAGGTCATGCGTGATCATGATCACGGCGGCGCCGGTCTCGGCGCGGATTTCATCGAGCAAGGCGAGAATCTGTGCCTGGATGGTGACATCGAGCGCCGTGGTTGGCTCATCGGCAATCAGCAATTGCGGGCTGCAGGCCAGCGCCATGGCTATCATCACGCGTTGGCGCATGCCGCCAGACAGCTGGTGCGGATACTGCCGCAGGCGCCGTTTGGCGTCCGGGATGCGCACGCGCTCGAGCAGGCGCTGGGTCTTCACATCGGCCTCATGCCGTGTCAGTCCCTGATGCAGACGCAGCACCTCGCCGATCTGCCGGCCAATGGTAAGCACAGGGTTCAGCGAGGTCATCGGCTCCTGGAAGATCATGGCGATGCGGTTCCCACGGATACCGCGCATTTCAGTCTCATTCAGCGTGGCGAGATTCACACCGTCGAACAGGATGCGGCCGGCCGAGATGCGGCCGATGCGCCGGGGCAGCAAGCGCATCAAGGCCAGGGCCGTGATGCTCTTGCCGCAGCCGCTTTCGCCGACCAGGCAGAGCGTCTCGCCGCGATTGACCGTGAATGACAGGTCGCGCAGCACTGGCATGGTGCCATGCGGCAGCGCCAGGCTGACACTGAGATGCTCGACGCTGAGCAGAGGGCCATTGTTCGGAGAAACCGTCATTTCAGCTTCCCCGCCAGGCGCGGATCGAGCACATCGCGCATGGCATCGCCGACCACATTCACGGTCAGCACCAGGAAGGCGAGCATCACGCCCGGGAATGCCGCCATCCAGGGCGCGCGCTGCAGATACTGGCGCCCCTCCGCCATCATATTGCCCCAGCTCGCCACTTCCGGCGGCGTACCTGCGCCGAGGAAGGACAGCACGGCCTCGAGGATCATCGCCGAGGCAAATACATAGGTGGCCTGCACCAGAACCGGCGCCATTGTATTGGGCAGCACATGGCAGAACAGCAGGCGCGGCAGGCGGGTGCCATTGGTGATGGCGGCATCGATATAGGGCTGCTCGCGAATGCTGAGCACGGCACTGCGCACCAGCCGCGCCATGCGCGGGATTTCCGGGATGCTGATGGCAATCACCACATTCTGCAGGCTGGAGCCGAACAGCGACATCAGGGCAATCGCCAGCAGCACGCCCGGGATCGCCATGATGCCATCCATCACCCGCATCATCAGGCTGTCGAAGCGGCGCAGGAAACCCGACAGAAGGCCGATCGTGACACCCGCCAGCGTCACCGCCACAGCCACCATGATGCCGACGGCGAGCGAGATGCGCGTGCCATGCAGGCTGCGCGACAGGATCGAGCGGCCGAGATGATCGGTGCCGAACCAGAAGGCTTCGCCGGGCGGTCGCAGACGGTAGATCGGATTGATCGCCTTGGGATCGGGCAGCAGATACGGTGCCGCGAGTGCCACGGCGACAGACGCCAGCAGGACCACCAGGCCGAACAGGATCACCGGATGCCGGCGCAGGAATTGAAGCCCCGTGGCCATGCGGCGCCAGACCGGGCTCGGTGCCATCGCGGCAGCGGAATGATCCATCATCGCCACGGCGCTACAGCCGGATACGCGGATCGAACAGCATGTAGCTGAGATCGACCAGCAGATTGACCAGCACATACACGCTGGCGAACAGCAGGATCAGGCCCTGCACCACAGGATAATCACGCCGCATGATGGCATCGGCGGTCAGGCGGCCAAGACCGGGAATGTTGAACACCGTCTCGGTCACCACCACGCCGCCCAGCAGCGCGGCAATGCCGACACCGATCACGGTGACAATCGGTACGGCGGCATTCTTCAGGGCATGGCCGACCAGCACCGGCTGTGGTGCCAGCCCCTTGGCATGGGCGGTACGCACGTAATCCTCGGCCAATACCTCCAGCATGCTGGCGCGGGTGACGCGGGCGAGCAGCGCGGCATAGAGCAGCGCCAGGGTGATCGCCGGCAGGGTCAGGCTGCGCAGGCAGCCAAACAGGCCCTCGGCCAGCGGCACGTAACCCTGCGTCGGGAACCATTCGAGTCCCAGCGCGAAGACATAGACCAGCAGGAAACCGACGACGAAGACCGGGGTGGAAAAGCCGAGCACGGCAAAGCCCATCACAGCCCGGTCGACCCAGCTGCCGGCGCGATAGGCCGCCAGCACGCCCAACGGCAGGGCGAAGGCAATCGACAGCACCACGGTGAACAGCGTGAGCACCAGGGTCGGCTCGATGCGCTGGGCGATCAGGCTGGTGACCGGCAGGCGGGAGAAGATCGAATGGCCGAGATCGCCCTGGGCAAGCCGGCCGAGCCAGGATACCAGCTGCTCCAGCATCGGCCGGTCGAGGCCAAGCTGCTGGCGGATCGCCTCGACCTGCTGGGTGGTGGCGTAGTCACCGGCAATCACCACGGCGGGATCGCCCGGCGTCATCTGCAGCAGCAGGAAAACGAAAACCGCGACCAGCCCGAGCACCGGGATGGTCGCCAGCAGCCGGCGGACCAGATAGCCCGTCACAACCAGCCTCCCTGTCCTGCCTGCCTGGATTGAGCGGCTTTATGCCGGTGCACTGTCACCCTCCCGAATCTTGTAAAACGTTTCAAAACGAATGCCAGAAATGTCTGAAGCTGGCAAGGCCGGCCTGGAATTTTCTTGGCGTGGCGCTTACCGCACTTGCACAAAATGCCTGATTTAATGCTGCATATGCGAAATATCGGATAAAACAGGCTTGCCGCTTCCGCTTGATCCAGGCGCCTGTCTCTGGCATATCAGACTGAGTTTAAACGTTTAAACAGGCGAACATGGCGACCATCCGGGATGTGGCCAAACTGGCAGGGGTCTCGGTCGCGACGGTGTCGAATTCCGTCAACGATCCCGGCCGCGTCAGCGAACAGTTGCGCAGCCGCGTGCTCAAGGCCATCGAGACCCTGAATTATGCGCCGCGCGCCGCCGCCCGCAGCCTGCGCAAGCAGTCGAGCGGCCTGCTCGGGCTGATCGTCGCCGACATCACCAACCCGTTCTTCACCGAACTGGTGCAGGCGGTGGAAGGCATCGCCAGCCAGCAGGGTTTCTCCGTCCTGCTCTGCAACAGCGACGAAGACCCGGCGCGCGAGGAAAAGCATCTGCAGGTGCTGCGCTCGCAGTGGGTCGACGGTATCATCCTGGCGACGACCGGCGATGTCTCGTTGAGCCGCAGCAGCCTGCTGAGCCAGATCCGCGTTCCCGTCGTGCTGGTCGACCGTGCCTTTGATGGCCTCGGCCTCGATGCGGTGGTGCTGGACAACCGCCTGGCCGCTCACCAGGCCACCGAACACCTGATCCGCCGCGGCCATCGCCGCATCGGGCTGCTGTCAGGCCCGACCAGCGTCACCACCGGCGCCGACCGCCTCACCGGCTATCGCGAGGCGTTGCTTGCCAGCCAGATCCGCTTCGATCCCGGCCTGGTGCTGGAAGCCGGCTTCCGCGAACAGCAGGCCTATGATGCCACGGTGGCGCTGATGCGCCTGCCGCAACCGCCCACGGCGGTGTTTGCCGCCAACAACCTGATGGCGATTGGCATGATGCGAGCCTTGAGCGATCTCGGCCTGCGCTGCCCCGACGATGTGTCCGTCATCAGTATCGACGATTTCGCCTGGGCCAATGTGTTCCGGCCGAAATTGACCACCGTGGCGCAGCCGGTGCGCGAGATGGGCGAGATGGCCGTGAAGCTGCTGACGGACCGCATCAATGGCCACCGCAGCGGCACCGGCAGCACGCATATGCTGGAATCGCGCCTGGTGATCCGGGAATCCTGTGCCGCGCCGGTGCAGGCCACGCAGCCCGCGCCCGCCCGGGCCGAGGCCGCTCCGTCACGGTAACCCGATGCCTGATGAACTGATCCGGCTTTCAGCCCGCGCGGTGCACGGCCTGCTGGCGCGCCGCGAGATCGCACCGGCGGACCTGGTCGAAGCCGCGATCGCCCGCATGCAGGCGGTCGATGACGCGGTGAATGCCGTGCCGACGCGCTGCTTTGACCGCGCGCGCGCGCAGGCCGCACAGCCCCCCCTTGCCGGTACACCCCTTGGCGGGATTCCCTTCGTCGTGAAGGACAACGCGGAGATCGGCGGCGTGCGCTGGACCGGCGGCACGCCGATCTTCGCCGACCGCGTGTCGACGCAGTCCGACCGCACCATTGCACTGATCGAACGCAATGGCGGCATCCCGCTCGGCAAGGCCAACCTGTCCGAGCTGGGGGGCGCCAACACCACCAATGCCGTGCTGGGCACCACGCGCAATCCCTGGGATATCGCACTCACCTGCGGCGGTTCGTCCGGCGGTTCGGCCGTGGCGCTGGCCACCGGCCAGGTCTGGCTTGCCCATGGCAACGATGTCGGCGGCAGCTTGCGGATTCCGGCCAGCTTCTGCGGTGTTACCGGCCTGCGTCCCACGCCGGGCCGGGTGCCACGCCGCAGCATCCTCAATCCCTTCGATACCGTCTTCGTCGACGGCCCGATGGCCCGCGACATCGGCGACCTGGCGCTGTTCTTCGATGCCATGACCGGCTTCGACTCGGCCGATCCGCTGTCGGCGCCTTCGCCCGACGCCCCCTTCCTGCCCATGGCACTGAAACCCGATCGGCCACTGCGCGCGGCCTGGTCCGCCGATCTCGGCTGCCTGCCGGTCGCAGACGAGGTTCGAACGCTTGGCGATGCCTTCGTGGCTGCACTGCAGCAGGATGGCGCCGTCATTGATGTGGCCTGTCCGGATTTTACTGGTGCGTTGCCGACCCTGCTCACCTTGCGTGGTGTGAATTACGTCACCAGCTGGGAACCCTTCCTAGCCCGCCATCGGCATCAGTTCACACCCGAAGTGATGGGCGATATCGAGAATGGCCTGCGCCAGACGCCCTCCAGCATCGGCGCCGCCGAACGCTACCGCGCCGAGATGTATCGTCGCGTCATTGCTTTCCTGAACGACTACGACGTGCTGATCACGCCTTCAGCACCCATTCTGCCGTTTCCAGTAGAGACCATGTGGCCGCAGGAGATCGCCGGCGTGCAGCAGCACACCTATATCGACTGGATCGCCATCACGGCGATCACATCACTGCTCGCCTGCCCGGTGCTGGCCGTGCCGGTGGGCTTCTCGCGTGATGGTCTGCCATTTGGCGTGCAGATCATCGGTCGGCCGCGCTCGGAGGGCAGGCTGTTGCAGATCGGCGCCTGGATCGAGCGACTGTTCGCCCTGCCCCCAACGATCATCGAGCCGCGGCAAAGAACGGCCATACGTATCTGATCTAAAACATCACCGCAGAGCCTTAGTCGCTGCAATGCGATGTCGCGTTGCAGCATAATTTGGTCGTTGACTCTTGCCTGCATCAATCGCCATCGTTCGATTGTTGGACAATTGGGCAAGCCAGAGGCCGTGACCTTTACCAAGCTCGACATCATGCCGGCCTACAAAATGGTCTCGCGCACCATCGAGCAGCATATTCTCGAAGGTCGCCTGCGGCCCGGCGACCGCCTGCCCAGCGAACCCGATCTCGCGGCCCAGTTCGGCATCAACCGCGCCACCGTGCGCGAAGGCATCCGCCAGCTGGAGCAGGAAGGTTATCTGCAGCGCGCGGCCGGCCGTCGCCTGTTCGTCTCGCTGCCGGGCTATAACGACCTGGCGCCGCGCGCCTCACGGGCACTCGCACTGCAAAAGGTCAGTTTCCGTGAATTGTGGGATGTCGCCATCCTGCTGGAGCCATCGGCCGCACGCGGCGCCGCCCAAAGGGCCAGTGACAGCGACATCGCCGCACTGGAAGACAATGTGGTGGCGACCGAAATCGCCGTGGACGCCAACCAGCCCTATATCAAGCTGGATATCGATTTCCATGCCCTGGTGGCGCGCATTTCCGGCAATCGTGTGCTGGAACTCTCGCGCGAGGCAGTCGGCCTGCTGTTTTTCCCGGCGATGGAAGCGCTGGTGCCACATCTGCCGCAGGCCGGGCGGCGCAATGTGATCGGCCACCGCAAGATTCTTGAAGCCATCCGCCGCCACGACGCCGACGAGGCCGAGCTGTGGATGCGCAAGCAGATGATCGATTTCCGCCGCGGCTATGAACTGGCCGGGCTGGACATGGATGCTCCCGTCGCCTGGACGGAGCATGCCCGCAGCGGGGAGGCGCCCGCCCAGTAAGTCCGTCGCCATATTGCCTTTGTCAGAACAATAAAAATCCACTCAGGAGGAAACCAAGATGACCAAGGGTAAGTCCAGATACGCAGTAACTGCCGGCGCCGTGCTGGCAGCAGGCCTGATGGTGGCAACTGCCGCCCAGGCCCAGACGTTCAAGGTCGGAATCGTCACCTTCCTCTCCGGCCAGGCGGCCGAGAGTTTCGGTGTGCCGGCCTGGAATGGCGGCAAGGTTCTGATCGAGGAACTGAACAAGGGCGCCGCGCCGGCGCCTTATAACAAGGTCGGCTTCGGTGGAATCAAGATCGAGCCGGTGGTGATCGACGAGAATGGTGGTGCCACCAAACAGGTGCAGGAACTGCGCAACCTGTATCAGCGCGACAATGTCGATTTCGTCATCGGCTATGTCGGCTCGGGCGACTGCCTTGCTGTCGCTCCGGCGGCCGAAGAACTCAAGCGCCTGCTGATCCTATACGATTGCGGCACCCCGCGTATCTTTGAGGAAGCCAAATACGAATACGTCTTCCGCACGGCAGCCACCGGCACCATGGATAACGTGGCCCTGGCCCGTTATCTGAAGAACAGCAATGTCAAAATCGACAAGTTCAGCCTGATCAACCAGGACTATGCCTGGGGCCATGATTCGCGGTCTGACTTCATCGGTGCGCTGTCCAGTATCTATCCCGATGCCAAGATGGAAGCCGATCTGCTGCCCGCCTTCGGTGCCGGCCAGTATGGCACCGAGGTCTCCGCCCTGATGCGCACCGGTTCCACCGTGGTGCATTCCTCGCTGTGGGGCGGCGATCTGCAGGCCTTCATCCTGCAGAGCGCGCCGCGTGGCCTGTTCAAGAAGGCCACCGTGGTCTTCTCGGCGGCTGACCACGCCATCCCGCCGCTGGGCGACAAGATGCCGGAAGGCGCCATCATCGGCGCCCGCGGCGCCTATGGCCTGATGGCACCGAAATCGCCGCTGAACGACTGGTTCCAGAAGATCTACCAGGATGCCTACAAGGTCTACCCGGTGCAGGCACCCTACCGCATGGTGCAATCGATCCTGGGGGTGAAGAGCGCCATCGAGAAGGCGATGGAAAAGAACGGCGGCAAAAAGCCGACCAACGAGGAAATCGCCGCCGCACTGACCAATCATGCCTGGGACTCGCCCGGCGGCCGTATCCGCATGGCCAATGGCAATGGCCATCAGGCCATCCAGGATATCGCCATCGGCAAGACCAAGTGGAATGCCGCGACCAAGGCGATGGAACTGGTCGACATCCAGCGCTTCCCCGCCGAATGCGTCAATCCGCCGCCGAACATGAAGGGCCAGGAATGGCTCAAGGCGGGCATGCCCGGCGCCAAGTGCAACTGATCTAGATTGATCGATGCAGGCCGGCGCAGGACATATCCTGCGCCGGCCGGTATCGCAGTACGGAAGATGTCATGGACCTGCTGCTCACCATTATGATCGACGGTGCGATCTACGCCTCATGGCTGTTTATCGTTGCCCTCGGCCTGACACTGATTTTCGGCGTGCTGAAAATTCTCAACATTGCCCATGGCAGTTTCTATGCCATCGGCGCCTATTCCGCCGCCACCATCGTTGGTCTGTTTGCCACGCAGAAATACGCCCCGGCCTTCTCGCTGATCGCCCTGCTGCTGGCCGCCGTGGCCGTTGCGGTGATTGTCGGCCCGTTGCTGGAGCGCCTGCTGCTGCGCCGCTTCTATGGCCGCGACGAGGTGCTGCTGGTTCTGGTCACCTATGCGCTGTTCCTGATCCTGGAAGACGTCTCCAAGCTGATCTGGGGCGTCAATCCTTATTATGTCACCGAGCCATACAGCCTGTTTGGCGATGTCAGTCTCGGCAGCCTGTTCTATGTCGGCTACGACCTGGCCATCGTCGCCGTCGCGCTCATCTGCGGCATCGGCGTCTGGTTCGGGCTGAACCGCACCGTGCTGGGCAAGATCGTGCTGGCCGTGATCCACAATGACGAGATCGCCGCCAGCATGGGCATCAATATCAGCAAGGTCTATCTCGGCGCCTTCACCTTCGGCGTCTTTCTGGCAGCATTGGGCGGCGCCTTCACTGC